>NZ_JBLXEC010000001.1:0-508093 GCF_048263515.1 Marinovum sp.
TATGTCTCTTGAAAGCCTCGCGCGTGTCACCGACACTACCACCGTCAGGTTGTCCGCCGTGGCGACCTGATCAGCCTTGGACCTCTCCGAGGGTCGGCGCTCTTACACCACCTCTCGGGGCACTACCCCATCCTCGTGGCGCAGGCTGTCGACCGCCGGACCATAGCTGCTCAGGATCTGCGTCAGCGCTTGCCGGTCCTCCAAAGCCTGGATACGCGCTTCGAGCTTCTCGATCTTCTCTTCCAGTGTCATCACAGTCGCCTTTCTCGATCGGTTGGCAGCTCGCCTGAAGACGCCTGGCGAGTCTTGCAGATTGGCGCCCCTGCCCCTTGCCGGAAGTCGACCCAGCAGAGGCGCGTCACCCGGTCATGAAGGCAAGGAACCTGTCCCTGTACGCCTCGGCCAGCGCCGGGTTGCGCGGGTCCGGTCCGGCATCCTTGAACCAGGTCAGAATCCGGGACCGAAAGCGCCAGGCACCGTCGGGATCCTTGGCGTATTCATCCTTGTATCGACCGCAGCCGCGGATTCGCCAGCCAGCCTCGGGCGAAAGCTCGACCACCATCAGGTCCACCGAGCCGTGCCCCCTGTCGCCCTCCAGATGGATGATCGGGTTCAATTGGTAGTGCCGCGTGCCGGCCAGCAGGGGCTGTGTCTCGGTCCTGCCAGCTGCAGATTTCATCAGAGCCAGAATCTTCGATCTGGGGCCGACCTCGACTCCGTTGTCCGAAAAGCTTCCGTCTTCGGTGAAGTGATCCGCATAGCGCTCCGGCTGCCTGGGCCATTCGTCGACCGTCTGCCCGTAGCTGCCGATCAGGTTCATCACGGCCTGATAGTCGTTCATGGGGTTGGCGTCCTTCCATCTCTTGAAGGGGGGATCGGCCTCGGATCATCGTCCAGGCCAAGCCCATAGGTCCGCTCGGCGGTCAGGCGCAGCATCAGGTCACGCTCCTCTGCGGAATAGGGAGCGACCATCTTCTTGGCGGCATTCCAGAAGGTGCGATACCCGAAGCTCAGTGCGTCTACGGGAAAGTTAGACTCGAACATGCAGCGATCCGGGCCGAAGGCATCGATCATGAAGGCCACACGACTACCTACGAGGTCGACGATCTCGTCGGAATTGGCCGGGCGGCCATTGTCGGGCCAGGGATAACCGAACAGCGCCATGCCGAAGCCGCCGAGTTTCATCCGCACGTTGGGAAGCGCCGCGCAGAGGTCTATGCCGCGGCGCAGGTCGGCTTCCACCTCAGCCTCGCGGCCGGCGTATCCGCCGATGCCGATAGGAAAGGCGAGATGGTTCAGCACGATGGTGGTGTCGGGAACCTGTCTGGCGAATTCCGCAACCTCGGGCAGTTGCGGGTGATAAAAGATCAGGTCGAGAGCGAGGTTCCTGCGGCCCAGTATCCGTACGGCTTCCAAAAAGTTCGGGATCTGCAGCTGACCTGGCCATTGCTCGTGACCCTTGGGCACATACTGCCGTGCCGGATCGTATCCAACCCGCGCGCGAAACCCGCGCACCAGCCCCGCGCCTGCCTGCTCATGCGCCTCGATCACCCGCAAGTGGTCGGTCTCGAGCCGGGCGTTCAGAACCGGAAGGATGCCGACGATGTCGGGGCCGGGCCCGACCCGGCTGTCGCGCGCATAGCCGCGGGCGAGTTCCGTCTCTCCGACCGGGCGCAGGTCTTCGGGGCCATCGGTGCGGTACCCTTGGTCACACTCCACGAAGACCGATCGTTCGACGCGGTGGCCGGAGGTTCCATCCGCCAGGAAATCGTCAACCGAATAGGGAATGAGCCCGTCGTCCTGCCAGATATGATGGTGCGGATCGGTGATGGGGACGTCGGGGTCGACCACGTAGTCGTCTGCCTCGGTCTCGGACGTGTATCGCTTTACTGCCTGCATGGACCTTGTCCTTCCGTCACGCCAGCCGCCCATTGTCCAAAAGAAGCGCGGACCCCCGCACTGGGCGAGAGTCCTTCGAGCAGAGCCAGAGGATGGATTTGGCTACTTCTTCCGGCAAGGCGAGGCGACCGTCCTTGATGGCCGCGTCGTAGGCGTCTGCGCCGATCGTGCGTTTCAACATCTCTGTCGCGACACCGCCGGGACAGACCGCGTTGATCCGGATGTCGGGGGCATATTCCTTCGCGGCGGTTTTCGTCAGGCCGACGACGCCGTGTTTGCTGGCCGCATAGGCTGCGCCTGCGTTGACGCCAGAGGCCACCCCCGCCGTCGAGCTCATGTTGACGATGGCACCGCCGCGACCGGTTTTCTGCATCGCTGCAATCTCGGCCCGCATGCAGTAGAACACACCGGTCAGATTGACGTTGATGGTATGAAGCCAGGCCCTCGTTTTGATCTCGACCAGCTTGTGTCCGGGCGTGCCTTCGAAGCCTGCGTTGTTGACGGCGTAGTCGAGCCCCCCGAAGCGGTCGACGACCTGCGCCACGGCTGAGGCGACCTGAGCTTCGTCCGTCACGTCACAGGGCGCAAAGATGGCCTTGCCCCCGAGCGATGTGATCTCGCGAGCAACAGCGGCGCCGTTTTCGGCATCGAAGTCCACCAGTCCGACCGCTGCACCGCCTCGGGCAAAGGCCAGGGCCGCAGCGCGTCCGATGCCTGCAGAGGCCCCGGTGACCAAAGCGGTCTTGCCCTGAAATTCGGTGAGTGTCATGCCAAGTCCCCCTCGTTCCGTCGCGAAACGGCTCTTGCCCTAAACGCGAAGGCCTACGGAGGGTTATCTCAATAGCTGACACTAACGTCAAATTTAAAATGACTTTGTGAGCAAGTTTCGATGCCCGGTGACACTTCAGAAATTATCGAACATCCGGTTGGGCGGGGACTGTGATCGCCTTGGTTTACGCACAACACGACGGCGCCCGCGCAGCGCCGGATTGTCGAATGAGCAGAAGAGATCGACTGCCGGTCGGCTCCGACCCGCTTACCTCCAATACCCGCGACGGGAAATCGGCACCGCGTCGAGATCGGAGGGCTTGTCGGTAATGCCGACGAGAGGCCCGTCGTAGGCCGCGGCGGCCCCCTCCCCGTCCGAGGCAGACGCCTTGTCGAACGACAGACCGATCGCGCGCGACCAGATCTGCGCGAGGTTATCATAGACGCTCTGCCGGTCCTGGAAATCACCACCGATCATCCACCAGAAGGCAAAGTTCGTCAGCATGGAGGCCAGCGCCGCCGCCGTCAGTTTCGGGTCGATGGTCTCATCCGCCAGCCCGTTTTCCTGCCACAGCTGGATGGCAAAGGCGATGTTGTCGACATGCTTGCGCCGGTCGGCCAGGCGTCGCTCCCTCACCTGAACATCGACGGTGCCCACCTGGGTGATGATCTCCTGCATCCGGGCGTTTTCTTCGTAAACCTCGAAGTATCGAGAGATGAACTGCATGATGCAGCGGTTGGGATCGGACAGCAGAATATCGAGCGGCAAACGGCTGCCGTCAGAATATTTCAGCGTGATCGAATCGACGATCTCGTTCAGAACCGCCAGCTTGGTGTCGAAATAGGTGTAAAAGGTGCCGCGCGACACGCCGCTTTCGCTCACGATGTCCTCGATACGCGCGTCGAAAAAACCGTCACGCTCGAAAATCGCGCGGGCGGTGGCGATCAGCTTGTCACGCGTGGCCCGCCCCCGGCTTGTTGGGCGCTGACGTGGTTTGTTGGCGTTGTCCATGGTCAGCGTCCTCCGTCTGCGGGTTGCGGGGTTGCGCGGTCGAGGCTCTCGGCGAGAAGCGCGAGGCTGGCCTCGGCCAGTTCGATCGGCATCAATCCGAAATGCACCTGAAAGATGACCTCCTGGCAACAGGCCTTGTCGGTCAGCTCCGAGATCCGCGCCCGGCAGGCGTCAGGCGACCCGGAAATCAGCATGCCTTCGGCGTCGGAAAAGGTGTCGCTGACCAGCTGAGACACTTCTCGCGGGCTGGCCGTTCTGGAAATGTGACGCGTGGCGGGGTGCGAAAAGATGCCGCTGTGCCAGACCTCGGAGTCGAATTCCTGGATCCACCAGCCCTTGGCGCGCTCGCAGATCTCCGGGTCGTCGTTGCAGAAGATCGGAACGAAGATGGCGTCGCCGGGCCGCGCCACCGCCTCTTTGTCACGGGCCAACCCGGTGGAGACCCGAAAGCGCTCGCTGTCTGGCACACCCGCACCCCAGAGCCTTGCAGCGCCCGGCTCGAACCGGTTGCGGGGCATCGGCCGCACCGAGGCTTCGGAAATCGAATAGTGAGTGCCGTCGAAACTCGCCCATTCCTGCGTCAGCAAGACCTCCAGAAGCTCCAGCGCCTCGGCGAGCCGCGCGTCAAGTGTCTCGGGCTCTGGGGTGCCGGAGACCTCGTGATAGGGGACATCGGTCAAGGCCCCCAGGCACAGGCGTCGGCCCTGCAGAAGGATGTCAGCCATGGCAATCGCTTCAGCCACCCGCAGCGGCGCCTCCATGAGCGACGCCCCGAGCAGAGCGCCAAGCTCGATCGACTTGGTGAGCGTGGCGAGATGCAGGAGCAGCTGCAGCGGCGCGGCCCCCATGGCCGCCGCATCGCCGTGACGCTCGGGGAGCCAGAGCGCATCGAAGCCGTGCTGATCCGCCGCCATGCCGACACGCAACAGGTCCTGAACGCATTGCGCATCCGACACCGGCGGCGCACCGTCGAGCACGTTGCGCTTCGCCCGGTGGAAGAAGTCGCTGGCGTTCTTGAGCGGTGCGTAAACCCCGAACCGAAGCGGCCCGGCGCCCCCAGCAGGCCCGGCGGAGTCAGTCGGTTTTTCTGATGTCTTCTTGCTCTTCACTCGCGCTATCCTGGCTGCTCTGCACATCTAATATCTTGTAACACCTATATTTACCTGCCCGACAGAATTTGTTCAAGAAATCTGAACATGACGTTCAGTTCAATATATATATTGACACAGTTGTCATATTTGCGCGAGATTGCGGAGACACGAGACCCAGGGAGGGAACGTCATGCATTCCGAGATCAAGCAACGCGTGGAGGATGCCATTGCGCGTTTTGCCGCCGGCGAGATGGTGATTGTCACCGATGACGACGATCGCGAAAACGAGGGCGATCTGATCTGCGCCGCCGCGCTTTGCACGCCAGAAAAGATGGCCTTTATCGTCAGGCACACCTGCGGGATCGTCTGCGCCCCGGTGACCACGGAGCGCGCCGAAGCACTTGACCTGCGGCCGATGGTAACGGACAACGACGCCCCGCTGGGCACCGCCTTTACCGTGACGGTCGACGTGAAGCACGGGCTCACCACCGGCATCTCTGCGGAACAGCGCTGCAACACGGTGCGGGCCCTGGCAAATGCCAACATGGGACGCTCCGACTTCGTCCGACCCGGGCACGTCTTTCCGCTGATCGCACGTCCCGGCGGCGTGCTGATGCGCAGCGGCCATACCGAGGCAGCCACCGATCTGTGCCGCATGGCGGAGCTGCCGGAGGTCGGCGTGATTTGCGAACTTGCCAATGACGATGGCACCGTCATGAAAGGCGGCCAGATTGACGCGTTTGCAGCGCAACACAGCTTGGTCAAGCTGTCTGTAGCCGATCTGATCGCCTATCGGCAGGCCCAGGAGAACCTTGTCCAGAGAACCGGCCACCGCCGGGTTTCCTCGCCGATCGGCGAGATGGACATGATCGGCTATCGCACGCCCTTTGACGACGTGACCCATTTCGCCTTTGTCTACGGGACGCCGGACGATCAAGGCCCGACCCCGGTCCGCCTGCACCGATCGGACATCGTGAAGGATGTGATCGGCGGCGCGGCGGATATCGGCGAGACGTTGCAGCGCATTTCAGAGGCGGGGTCCGGCGTGCTGATCTACCTCCGCGACGAAGCTGCCGGCACGCCCGAGCTTGCCTTCGCCGAACCTGCCACGACAGACGAGAAGCGGGTGCAAAGCTGGCACAATATCGGGCTGGGCGCGCAGATCCTCCGCGATCTCGAGGTGCGCTCGATCCACCTGATCGCCTCGCACGCTCGCAATTACGTGGGCATGCGCGGCTTCGGAATCGAGGTTGCAAGCGAAGAGATCCTGGCCTGACGGGACCAGACAGCGCCCACCCCGACCCGCACACAAAGCCAATGATATAAGGTTTTGCGGGTCGGACCATCCATCCATCCCGCTCACACCCTCAGGCCAAACGAGAAGGGCGGCACCTTGTTCAGGTGCCGCCCTTCTTGGTTGCTTGATATAGCCTGCTACTGCTTGGCGATCCCGGCGATGGGAACCGCGACCTGATAGCCATCCTTGGTGTCGCGCATGATGGCAGCAAACTCGTCAGGCTCGTTCGGATCGGCCGGGACGACGCGCAGGAATTTGTAGGCCTTCTGGAACATCTCGTTGTTTTTCATGCCGTCGTTGATGGCATCGTTCAGCTTGGCGATGATCTCGGGCGGGGTGCCGGTCGGAACCGCGGTGCCGACATAGATCTTGATCGGCAGCGGCGACAGGCCCGCCTCTTCCAGCGTCGGCACATCGGGCAGCTCGTCAGAGCGCTTGGACGTGGTCGAAACCAGCGCGCGCACAGTGCCGTCCTTGTGGTGCTGCACCCATTGGCCGGTGCCCCAGACCAGGTCGATCCGTCCGGCCAGAACATCGGGAACGACATCCGGGTCGGTGGCATAGTTGATCATCTGGAACTCGGCACCGGTCTCTTTCTCGAACAGTGCCGCGAGGATCTTGCCGGTCGTGTGCTGAACGCCCATGTTCAGCTCGTTCGGGTTCTCCTTGGCGTAGGCCACCAATTCCTCGATCGACTGGATCGGCAGATCGTCACGGATGAACAGCCAGAGCGGAAAGTCACCGACATAGGTCACCGGTTCGAAATCCTCGAGCGGCTGGTAGGGAGGCGAATTGTAAAGCTCTGTCACCGCGGAGAGGTTGCTGGAGGTGCCGTAGAACACCGTGTAGCCGTCTGGCGCAGCCTTGGCCGCTGCGGTGCCGCCGACTACCCCGCCAGCGCCCGGCTTGTGCTCGACCGTCACCGGCTGTCCGACGGCGGTCTCGATCGATTCCGCGATCGCCCGCGCCAGGATGTCGGTCTCTCCCGGACCGAACGGATAGATCAGCGTGATCGGCTTGCTGGGCCATTCGTCGGCCGCGGCGAGACCGCCTGCGAGCATCCCGGCGGCAAGCGCAACAGCCCCCGCGAGACGCTTTGAAAAAGTGAACATCGTCGTCCTCCCTTACGTTTTCATACTCAATGTTAACCAGACATATACACACTGCGTCAAGTTATATCTGTATATTGCGACAGGTGTTTCGTGTCGGCTGATACGCCTCAGTCAAACAGCCCTTTCGCCCCCCCCCCCGGACATGACGACACCGGCGACCGAAGCCGCCGGTGTTGGGCACAATTGCTCCTGCGATCAGGCAGCCCTTCGTTCCCTGCGCTCGTGGCGCGCATCCCGAAGTGCCGAGAACAGCCCGAGGCAGATCAGGATCGCTGCGATCAGCAGGCAGGCGATGCTGATACCGCTCTCGACGAAGATCCCCAGGCTGCCGCGCGAGAACTGCATCGCCCGGCGGAAGTTCTCTTCCAACATCGGGCCGAGCACGAAGCCCAGCAGCAGCGGTCCGGCCGGGATGTCTGTGATCCGCATGATGTAACCCGCGACACCGCACAGAATCAGAAGCCAGAGGTCAAAGAAACTGTTGCTGACCGCATAGACCCCGATGCAGAGGAACATGATCACTGCCGGATAAAGGTATTGATAAGGGATCGTCAGCAGACGCACCCAGAGACCGATCATCGGAATGTTCAGCAACAGCAGCATCAGGTTGCCGATCCAGAAGCTCATGACCACGCCCCAGAAGATGTCGGGGCTCGAGGTGATCAGCGTCGGGCCGGGGTTGATGCCGTTCATGAACAGCACGCTCAGCATCAGCGCCATGGTCACGTTTCCCGGAATACCCAGTGTCAGCGTCGGGATAAAGGCCGTCAAATCGCCCGCGCTGTTGGCCGATTCCGGTCCGGCGATGCCCTCGATCGCGCCTTGGCCGAACTCTTCCGGGTGTTTCGACAATTTCTTTTCGGTCGCATAGGACATGAAGGCCGCGATCATCCCGCCGGTGCCGGGCAGCGTGCCGAAGAACGAACCATAGCCGAAGCCCCGGAAGATCGGGCTCCAGGAGCGCCGCCAGTCGGACCGTGTCGGCCAGATCGCGCGCAACGAGACCTTGGGCACCGCCCCGTGATTGCCGGCCGTCTTGATGCTGTCGACGATCTCGCACATGCCGAACAGCCCCATGGCGAGGGCGACGATGCTCAATCCGTCGGAAAGGTCGATGAAGCCGAAGGTAAAGCGCAACAGGCCCGTTCCGACGTCCTGCCCCACCAGCCCCAGCACGATGCCGATGGCCACCGCGGCGATGCCCTTGACAGGCGATCCCCTGGCGATGACCGAGGCGGCGATCAGACCGAGGATCATCAACGAGAAATATTCCGCCGGGCCGAAGGCAATGGCGACCTTCACGATCGCAGGCGAGAACAGCATCAGCATCAGGATGCCGAAGGATCCGCCCAGGAACGAGGCCACCGTCGTCATCAACAGCGCCACCCCGGCCCGGCCCTGGCGGCTCATCGGATAGCCATCGAGACAGGTCACCGCATTGGTCGGCGTGCCAGGAAGGTTGAGCAGGATCGAGGTGGTCGATCCGCCATAGTTCGCGCCGTAGAAGATCCCTGCCATCATGATCAGCGCGGTCGTCGGATCGAGGTAGAAGGTGATCGGCAGCAGCAGGGAAATCGTGGCAAGCGACCCGATCCCGGGGATCACCCCGACAATCGTGCCGAGGCTGACGCCGAGCGCGCAGTACATCAGGTTTTCGGGAGAGACGGCGATGAACAGCCCGTCAAGCATCTGCTGGGTTACGGACATGGTCTATCCTCCGAAGGGATTGAGCAGCAACGGCATGTGCATGCCGAGCGCCACGCGGAATATGAGCCCGGCCAGCAGCGCCAGTCCGACCCCGAGAATGGCCGCCTTACGCAATGTCAGCTTAGGATCGGCGAAACTTGACACCAGGGTCGAGAGAAAGATCGCCGGCAACAGCCCGAGGAACTTGAAGCCGAAGATGAAGGCCACGATGGACAGCGACACCATGCCCAGCGACCTCCAGTCCGGTTGCCTCAGGTAGACGCGTTCGCCCACCTGTTGCAGCAGGGCGAGGCCCGCGACCACCAGCCCGAGAAAGACCAGCACCACCCCCATGCTCACGGGGAAAAGCCCCGGCCCCGGCGAGCGCAATGTCCCGATCGACAGGTCCGAGACCGACAACACAATGGTGGCAGCGCCAAAAGCCGCTATTCCCGCGCCCGTGGCGATTTCCTGAGTTCTGCTGTTCATCTATTCCTCCCAACCTGCCGCGCCCTTTCAGAGTCGCGTGCAGCAATGTATCCTGTGATGCGCCCGTCCCTCCCGGCCCGGCTTCAGCCGCGTCGCACCGTCTGCTCCTGCGCGACATGTGCCAGCACATGCCGGGTTGCTTCGATCTCGCCGTCAGGAACGCCTCCAAGCAGGTCTTTCTCGAACCTCGCGACATGCTCCTGCATGGTCTTGCGTTTCTGCTGTCCGTCTGCCGTGGACCAGAGCGTTCCGTCCGGATCACAGCTTATCTGCCCCTTCTCGGTCAGCTCGGCAATCGCATCCCGGGTCTCGCGCGGCGTCAGGTGCATCTGCGCGATCAACTGGTCCTTTGTCAGGCCGGGGTGGTCGGTGATACCGACGAGAACCCGCAACTCCACTGTCGAGATGCCTTCGGCCCGCCGGTAGTCATCAAACATGTCCGACATGGCGTGGAAGGCGTTGAACAACAGCCGGAAGAACGGCGGTTCCGCCGGCGGCTCGGCCTCGGTAGAGGCCGCAGCGGCCGAAGCCTTGAGCTCCGGATGGTCGACCGCCAGCCCGTAGCGGCCCTGCGCAAAGACAAGCGGCTCGCCCTCTGCCTGTTCCAGTTGCTGAACCCGGCCGACGAGGATGACGTGATCGCCGGCGTCGATCAGCTCATGCACGACACATTGCAGAACCCCCAGCGCGCCGTTCAGGATCGGCGACCCTGCCACGCCGCCCGGCGCATCGAGGCCTTCGAACTTGTCGGCGACAGAGCTGCTGAAACGTTGCGAGATGTCGATCTGGTCGGAGGCCAGGATGTGGATGGCGAAATTGTCGGTCTTGGTGAAGGCGTCGAAACTGCGCGAGTTCCGCCCGATGGACCACAGGATCAGCGGCGGATCGATCGACACCGAGGCAAAGGAATTGGCGGTGACACCGTAGCGTTTGCCGTCCACCTCGGTGGTGATGACGGTGACGCCAGTCGCGAATTGGCCGAGGCATTTGCGGAACGCCCGCGCGTCGATCTGGGTCTGTTCAGTCGTTTTGTCCATGGGTCGTCTCCTTGTTCAGCGTTGGCTCTCGCCCTGGCTCACTGGGTGGCGGGCTGGCAGCGAAGGTTAAATGGCGGCGATGCAGCCTGGGTGTCCGGGGGCTCCGTGTCGAGACAGGTCTCCAGTCGCCACGGATCGGGCGTCAGAAAGGTCATTGCACCGCCTCGACGATGACCGCGATGCCCTGACCGCCGCCGATGCACATGGTTGCCAGACCATAGCGTCCGCCGGTCCGCTTCAGCTCATGCAGGAGCTTGACCAGGATGATCGCCCCCGAGGCCCCGATCGGGTGGCCAAGTGCCACCGCGCCGCCATTGGGGTTCACTTTCGCCGGGTCGAGGCCCAGTTCGGCGGTCACGGCACAGGCCTGCGCCGCGAAGGCTTCGTTCGACTCGATCACGTCGAGATCGGCGGGTTTCAGCCCGGCACGTTCCAGCGCCTGACGGCTGGCCGGAACCGGCCCGAGGCCCATCACCGCAGGCTCCACCCCACCAAGACCATAGGCCACGATCCGTCCCAGCGGTGTCGCCCCGGACCGCTGCATCGTGTCTTCGTCCATCAACACCAGCGCCGCGGCGCCGTCGTTGATCCCGCTGGCGTTGCCCGCGGTCACGCTTCCGTCCTTGCGGAAAGCCGGACGCAACTTTTGCATGTCCTCAAGCGTGACGTCGCGCCGCACATGCTCATCGGTGTCGAAGCTGACCTCCTTGCGGCCCGCCCTGACGGTCAGCGGCAGGATTTGCTCGCGGAAATGTCCGGCGTCGATGGCGGCGGCGGCGCGCCTGTGGCTCTCGACCGCAAAGGCGTCCTGCGTCTCTCGGTCGATCCCGGCCTTGTCGGCAACGTTCTCAGCGGTGACACCCATGTGCCCGTTGCCGAAGGGATCGGTGAGCGCGCCAGTCATCATATCCACGCCGGTTACATCCCCCATCTTGGCGCCGAACCGCGCGCTCTGAAGCAGGTGCCCGGCGCGGCTCATGTTCTCGGCCCCGCCGACGAGCGCGCAGGCGGCGTTGCCCAGCTGGATCTGTTCGTGCCCGCTGACCACCGCCTGAAGCCCGGAGCCACAGAGCCGGTTCAACGTCAACGCCGGGGCCTCGGCCGGCACACCCGCCCGGATCGCGGCGACGCGGCTCAGGTACATGTCCTCGGGGGCGGTATGGATGACGTTGCCAAAGACCACCTGCTGCACCTCCGACGGTGCGATCCCGGCGCGGGTCATCGCCTCGGCAGCCACCGAGGCCGCCAGATCACAGGGCGACAGACCGGCGAGGGACCCGCCAAAGCGGCCAATGGCGGTGCGGACGCCGGAGGCGATATAGGTGTGCTTGCTCATGTGAGGTCTCCTGTGGGGTGTCCTGTGCGGGCGATGTTCCAGCCGCGCACCGCGAAGCTCCGCGCCAGCGGCGCAAGGTCAGAGGCATTGGTGCCCGCCGCGTTGCCGGTGCGCACACGCTCGGCGATGCCGACAAAGATCACCGCGAAGCGATAGAGGGCGAAGGCCTTGTGGAACGGCGCCAGCGGCGCGGAGCCCGCCCGCCCCGCCATGTAGCGGGCGACGAAATCTTCCTCGTCCGGCAGGCCCAGCGCGGCCAGGTCCTTGCCCAAGGTGCCGCCGTATTCCTCGGGCGCGGTGTTCCACGGCATGACGCAGAAGCCGAGATCGGCCAGCGGGTCGCCAAGGGTCGAGAGCTCCCAGTCGAGGATGGCCACGACCTCGGGCTTTTCCGGGTGATAGATCATGTTGCCGAGCCGGAAATCGCCATGCGCGATGGTGGCCGGCCCGTCCTCTGGCAGGTTCTCCGCCAGCCAGGCACCCAGCTTGTCCAGCTCCGGGATCGGCGCGCTCTCGGCCGCCTGCCATTGCTTCGACCAGCGGGCCAGCTGCCGGGCAAAGTAGTTGCCGGGGCGGCCATAGTCTGCAAGCCCGATGTCCTCGGGCCGCACCGAGTGCATGCGCGCCATGGCATCCGCCAGCCCCATGTAAATCTCGCGCCGCTCCTCCACCGCCAGCTCTGGCAGGGCGCAGTCGGTAAAGATCCGGCCCTCCACCCGCTCCATCAGGTAGAACGGCGTGCCGACCAGGCCTGGGTCGGCGTGATAGAGCAACACCTCAGGGACCGGCACATCAGTGCCTTTCAGGGCGCGCAGTACGCGATACTCGCGGTCGATCGCATGTGCGCCCTTGAGAAGCGGACCGTTCGGCTGCTTGCGCAATACCATCCGGCGCGGCCCGTGGGTCACGAAATAGGTCGGATTGGACTGACCACCGCTGATGCGCTCGATCTCCATGTCCGCCTCGCCCGAGCCGAAGGTCTGCGACAGGAAGCCGTGGAGCGCGGAGGGGTCGAAATCCAGATCGCCCTTGGCGTGAATACTCGTTTGCATCAGGCTGCTCCTGCGCTGTTGCTGACCCGCGCGCGGAGCAGGTATTTCTGCACCTTGCCCGTCGCGGTCTTGGGGATTTCGGTGAACTCGAACCGGCGCGGCACCTTGAAATGCGCCAGCCGCGCCCGGCAGAAGCCGCGCAGTTCCTCTGCATCGACCGAGGCATTGTCGCGCAGTTCGACAAAGGCGCAGGGGATCTCGCCCCACTTGTCGTCGGGTTGCGCCACGACCGAGGCCAAAAGCACCGCCGGATGCTGGTGCAGGACGTTTTCGATCTCGAGGCTCGAGATGTTCTCGCCGCCGGAGATGATGATGTCCTTGGCGCGGTCGCGGATTTCGATCTGTCCGTCGGCATGGCGCACGGCCAGGTCACCGGTGTGCAGCCACCCGCTGCGAAAGGCGCGCTCCGTGGCCTCGGCGTCATTGAGATAGCCTGCCATGACCGTGTTGCCGCGCAGGGCTATTTCGCCGAGGGTCTCGCCATCCCAGGCCACCGGCTGCCCGTTTTCGTCGAGCACCTCGGCCTGGCTGGCGGTGACATGTTCCAGCCCTTGACGCGACAGCAGGGCCGCGCGCGCCGCACCGTCTAGGCCGGTCTCGTCCTCGCTCAACGCCCGCAGGGTCGCGGGCCCGTAGCTTTCGGTCAGGCCGTAAAGGTGGGTGAATTCGAAGCCCAGGGCATCCAGTTGCGAGATCAGCGCGCTGGTGGGGGCCGCCCCGCCGCTGGCCACGGTGACCCGCGCGGCCGGCGTGCGATTGGCCCCTGCTGCGGAGTTCAGCAGCATGTAGAGCACCACCGGCGCGCAGGACATATGGGTCACACCGCGGGTCTCGATCAGGTCGAAGATCACCTCGGGGTCGACCTTGTCGAGGCAGACATGCACCCCGCCCGCCGCCGTCACTGCCCAGGTGTGGCACCAGCCGTTGCAATGAAACATCGGCAGGGTCCAGAGGTTGACCGTCCGCCGCGTGAAGCCCAGCGCCATGACATTGCCCAGGGCATTCAAATAGGCGCCCCGATGGGTGAGCACGACCCCCTTGGGGTTCCCGGTGGTCCCCGAAGTGTAATTCAGCGCAATCGGCATCCATTCGTCGCTGACAGCCGAAGGCTCGATGGAAGTTGCGGCCGGTGCGGCCAGAAAGCCGAGGTCCGCGCCTCCCGGTTGCCCGTCCTCTGCCAGCAGAAAGAGTGGCACGCCGGCCCTACCCGCGCCATCCGACGCGGCCTCGGAGCAAGAGGGGTCGGCCAGCAGCAACCTGCTTTCCGAGTGGTCGAGGATATAGGCGATGACCTCTGCATCAAGCCGCGTGTTGACCGAGTTCAGAACCCCGCCCAGCAGCGGCACAGCGTAATGTGCGGCCAGCATTTCCGGACGGTTGGTACAGATCACCGACACCACGTCGCCCGCACCGATCCCCTGCCCGCGCAGCCAATCCGCCATCTCGCGGACGACGCCCGCAAATTCTGCCCAACTCCAGGACCGGTCGCGCCAGACAACGGCGGAGTCGCCGGGCCGGACCGCCAGGGTGCGGGTCAGGAAATCGACAGGCGTCAGCGGCACATGGTTGGCCGGCCCCGGTGCGAGAAAGCCTTCAGTCTTCATCTTGCCCTCCCGTCGCCGGGTCCCAGGACCAGAAGTCGCGGCCCAGCTGGCCGAGGTGACGGTTCAGCACCATCTTGTGGACCTCGTCGGCCCCGTCGACCAGACGGGCCTGACGCGCATAGCGATAGATCCATTCCAGCACGGTGTCGGTGGAATATCCCCGCGCGCCATTTATCTGGATCGCCGTGTCCGCCGCCCGGTGAAGCAGGTTGGCGACGTGGATCTTGGCCATCGACACCTCTTTCTGGGCATAGCGGCCCTGGTCGATCTCCCAGGCGGCCTTCATCACCAGCATCCGGCCGATCTCGATATCCATGGCGAGACCGCCGAGCATGAGCTGCACGCTTTCCCTGTCGGACAGGCGCACCCCGAAACCTTCGCGCCGCTCGGCATAGTCCTTCGCGATCTCGACACAGCGCTTCGACAGGCCCAACCAGCGCATGCAATGGGTCAGCCGCGCCGGCCCCAGCCGTGTCTGGGTCACCTTGAGCCCGCGTCCCAGCCCGCCGAGGATATCGCTTTCAGGGATGCGCAACCCATCGAAAGTCAGCTCGCAATGGCCGCCGTGTTCCTCCGGCCCCATGATCCCGATGCGGCGGGTGATCTCCCATCCCGGCGCGTCCTTGTGAAAGAGAAAGGCGGTCAGGCCCGTGCGTGGATCGTCCGAGGTGCGGGCGATCAGCATGAAATGGGCCGCGCCCTCGGCGCCGGTGATGAACCACTTGTGCCCCGAGATCACCCAGTCCGACCCGTCCTTGACCGCCCGCGTCCGCATCATGCCCGGATCCGATCCACCGCCCGGGTGGGGCTCGGTCATGATGAAGGAGGAACGGACCTCGCCGCGGGCAATCGGTGCCAGCCATTTCTCGCGCTGCGCCCCGGTGCCCAGGGCGTCAAGCACCATCATGTTGCCGTCGTCCGGGGCGGCGGAGTTGAAGACCACCGGTCCGAAGATCGAGCGGTTCATCTCCTCGTAGCAGACCGCCATGCCCATCTTGTTCAACCCGCGCCCGCCCGACGTCGGCGACAGTTGCAGCGACCACAGTACCTGCGCGCGGGCCTTGGTGCGCAACGTCTCGAGCGCCGGGCCGGCGATATTGCCATGCGCGTCATAGTTCGCCCGGTCCGCCTCGACCGGCAGGATTTCGTCGGCGACGAAAGCCGCGATCTGCCGGCGCAGGGCCTCGACCTCGGTGGGGATGGTGAAATCCATCGGTGTCTTCTCCTAGAGTCCGCTCACGAGGTGCCCGCCGTCCACGGCCAGCGTCGCCCCGGTGATGTATGCCGCGCCGTCCGACACCAGCAGCCGCAGCGGCGCGTCAAGGTCGGACATCCGTCCAAGCCGGCGTTGCGGAATGCGGTTGATCAGCGCCTTGCCGGCCTCGGTGGCAAAGAACTCGGCATTGATCGGCGTTTCGATGTAGCCCGGGCAAAGCGCGTTCACCCGGATGTCATGACGGGCCCACTCGAGCGCCAGTGTCTTTGTCAGCTGGATCAGCCCAGCCTTGGACGCGGTATAGGCGGCCAGCGTGCTGGCGACCCGCAGCCCGAGGATGGAGGCGATGTTGACGATGCTGCCGCCCTGCCCTTCCGCCTTCATCTTTAGTGCCACCGCCTGCGCGACGCGGAAACAACCGTTGAGGTTCACGTCGATGACCCGGTCGAAGTCTGCCGGATCAATCTTCATCGACGGCCCCGCGCCGCTCACCCCCGCGTTGTTGACGAGAATGTCGATGGGGCGGTCGATACCGGCGATACAGCGGCTCACCGCCTCTGCATCCCCCACGTCGAGCACCAGCGCCTCGGCCGAGCCACCCTCCGCGCGGATCGCTTCGACCCCCGCCTGCAACGGGTCCGACCGCCGGGCGGCGAGGATCACGTGATGTCCGTCCGCAGCGAGTGTGCGCGCAAAATGTGCCCCCAGCCCGCCCGAGGCACCGGTCACAAGGGCCGTCTTTCTGCGCGACTCGTTATGGGAAACCGTGCTCACTGCGTGCCCCGAAGCCCGAGGATCTCGCGGGCCTCGCTCGGCGTGGCGATTTCGTGCCCCAGCAGCTCGGAAAGCTGCACGGCCCGTTCCACAAGTTGCGCGTTCTCCGTCGCCAGCTCACCGCGCGACAGGTAGACATTGTCCTCCATTCCGACGCGAATGTGACCGCCGAGGATCAGCGCCTGCGCCAGCATCGGAAACTCGAAGCGCGAGATCCCAAACGCCGCCCAGTGGCAGGGATCCGGCAGTTGCCGCACGAGGAACTGCATGGTCTCTGCGGTGGCCCCGGCCGTCCAGGGCACGCCAAGGACGATCTGGAACAGCGGCACCTGGTCGAAATCGCCATCCGCCAGCATCTTGGCCGCCAGCCGGATGCCGCCGATGTCGAAGACCTCGATCTCGGGTTTTGCGCCCGCGTCGCGGATCATGCGCGCCATCTGCCGCAGATGCTCGGGCGTGTTGATGATCGCATTCTCGCCCATGTTGATGGTCGCCACATCGATCGTCGCAATTTCGGGCTTGAGACAGAGGATGTGATCCATCCGCGCTGCGGGCGTGGCAAGCGTGGTGCCTTCGCCGCCGCGTGACGGATCGGCGGCATCCGGAATGAAACGCGATCCGGCACCGCCGGTCAGGTTGAGGATCACGTCCGTCTGGCTGGCCCGGATCCGCTCGACGACCTCTTTATACAGATCGAACCGCATCGACGGCGCACCGGTTTCGGGGTCGCGCACATGCAGGTGGACAATCGTCGCACCGGCCTCAGCGGCGCGGATCGCGGAATTGGCGATCTGTTCGGGCGTGATGGGCACATGCGGGCTGTTGATCGCCCCGGCCCCGGTGACCGCGCAGGTCAGGATTACCTTGTTCGTCATGTCTGCGTTCCCTTGGGTCAAAGATGGCGTCCGCCGTCGATCCTGATTTCCGCACCGGTGATGTAGGCGGCCGCGTCGGAGGTCAGGAAAACCACCATGTGGCCGATGTCGTCCGGTGTTCCCAACCGCCCCATCGGGATCGTGTCGGTGATACGCGCCAGCCGCTCTGGTGAATTGCTGCGCGACATCTTGGTGTCGATGGTGCCGGGAAAGATCACGTTGACGCGGATGTTCTCGGCTGCGTGTTCCGCCGCGGCGGCCAGCGACATGCCGCGCGCCGACCATTTCGAGGCGACATAGCCAAAGGCGTTGGGCAACCCGCGCACCGCCGCACCGGAAGCGATATTGACGATCGATCCCTTGCCTGATTTGCGCAGCAGCGGGATCATCGCCTTCATGCCCAGGAACACGCCCTTGGAATTCACCGCATGTGACAGCTCGAACTCCTCTTCGGGCGTCTCGAGCAGCGGGCGGGGCTGGAAATGTCCCGCGTTGTTGACAAAGCCGTCAAGCCGGCCTGCGCGCACCTCGATGGCCTCGACGGCGGCAGACCAGTCCTCCTGCCGGGTGACGTCGAGTCGTTGGTAGAAACACCGATCGCCAAGCTCTTCCGCAAGGGCTTCGCCTGCCACGTCATCTATGTCGAGGATCGCCACCTGCGCGCCGCGGGCGTGAAACAGCCGCACCTGCGCGCTGCCGATATCGCCTGCGCCGCCGGTCACGGCGACCACCTTGCCTTCGAATTCCACCCTACCTGTCCTCCCGTAGTGCGTCTGTCGTCGCCGCAACCGCGGCGTCGAATGTCTCTTGTCCCCGGCTCAGGATGCCGCCCATGTTGCAGAACGCATGCGGCAACCCCTGTTCGACCCGCGCCTCGACCGGGATGCCCGCGCCGCGCAGCCTGTCGGCATAGGCCATCGCCTCGTCGCGCAGCGGATCGTATTCGGCCGCCAGCACCAAGGTTGCCGGATGGCCGGCGGGAATTTCCGGCGCAGCAAGAGGGCTGACCCGCGGATCGTCCTGCATTTCCTTCCCTGGCGCATAGAGCCCCCACATCCAGGCCATCTGTTCCGTCTTGGGGGCAAAGATCGCCCCCAACTCGCGCCAGGACCGCGAGCTCTGTCCCATGTCCAGCGCCGGTTCCAGCAGCAGGAGGAAGGCCAATCCACCCTCCTGCCGGCTGATCTCCTGCGCCACCGCCGCGGCGAGATTGCCACCCGAGCTTTCGCCGGCCAGAGCGATGCGGGCCGGATCGATGCCGATCTCGTCTGCATTGCCTCGAACCCAGCGGACCGCGGCGAGGCTGTCGTCGAAGGGCACCGGGAACGTGACTTCGGGCGCCAGCCGGTAATCGACATTGACCACCACCGCGGCCGAGCGGTTGGCCATGCGACGGCACAGGTGGTCCGAATGGTCCAACCCGCCGAGGATCCAGCCGCCGGCGTGGAAATAGACCACACAGGGCAGTGTCCCCTCAGGCGCGGGCCGATAGATGCGAAGACGGATGGTGCCGCCACTGACCGGGATCTCGCGCTCTGATACCGCGTGAACCTCTTCGCGCGCCGGCGCCGACTGCCGCTTTCCGGCATTGGCGCGCGCCGTGTCGACTCCGAGCGTGTTCATCGGCGGCGCGGCGCACATGGCCTGCACCACGGCCAGAACCTCCTGCGTCGGAGGGGAGAGGCCAAGCCGCTCGAAATCCTCGCGCTCCAGCGTCATGCCAGCAGCTCCCTGCCTGCGAGAACCTCGGCCTCGAAGGCCATCCTGTCGTAGAATTCATGCGCGTTCATCGATGTCCTCCTCCCTTGTCCATCGTGGAAAACTGCGGCTTATCCGCTGCCCAGTGACGGGATGCGTTCGACCTCGTCCCGTGCCAGCCGCGACGTCGCCTCGGTCATCACGGCGGGTTTCATCTCGATCACCGGCAGGGACCGCAGAGCCTCGATGATGCGGGACGAAATCGGCGACGCTTGCCAGTCGGGGGCGCCGAGGCGCAGCTCTCCCGTGCCGCGCCGCATGGACAGGACCTTGCGATAAGCGACCAGCCGCGTCGGGTAATCGACGTCGGCGATGTTGCCGGGACCGGGGATGTACTTCCAACCCACGGCAATGGCGGGCGTTTCCTCGGCGCCGGCCCCCAGCGGCACCGGCTCCGCCGCGTGGATTTCACCGCTCAACAGCTCGGTGCCATAGTCCAGAAGCCGGAACCGCCCGCCGGTCTCGCCCGCCTCGTGATCCGGGATCTCTGCCGCGACCTTGGCATAGCCCTGGAACTCCCGCCCCGCGATGATCGGCGCGGTGGCGTTTTCCCAGATCACCAAGTGATAGGGTGCGGTGAACGTCGTGCCGTCGCTGCCCCGGGCCACCACGTCGGTCATCACCCGCACCACGTTGTACTGCCGCCCGCCCATGTGATCGACGCCGATGTTCATGCTGCTCGAGATGGTGACGACCGGCGTGTCGGATTCCGGCAGGGCAAAGTGGTAGGGGATGAAGGGTGCCAGCGCGCCGGCCTCGGTCGTGAAGGACAGCGCGAGGGTCTTGATCCGATCAATGGTGGAGACGTTCGGCAGGTTGGACCTGCCGAAGACCACGGGCATGTCGTAGCGCTCCCCCTCGGACGGTCGGCGCATGGACTTATGCCTCCGCCGCCGCGGGCGCCGACTGCGTTTCCCGCTCGCGCGAGGCCACCACATCTGCGTAGGGCGTGCAGTCGATCGTGCCCTTGGGCTCGATCTTCTTCAGCTCGGGCAGCACCTCCTTGGCGAAAAGCTTCATGCTGTCATGCGCCCATTCATAGGGCATCAGGCCGAAGTTCACCTGGCAGATCAGTTCCGCGAACTGGGTCTTGTCCTGTGCATTGCTCAGGGTCTCGAGGATCTCGTCCGGTGTGCCGAAGGCCCCGACCACAAGCGAGCGCGCACGGATTTCCTCGATCGCGTCTTCCAGCTCCTTGCCGGTCTTGCCCGCCAGTTTCTTCTTCATCGACGGCTGGTTCATCAGACCGTAGTGCCAGATCGAGGAATCGTAGGTCATCTTGACCCATTCGCGGGCCTGACGGACCTTTTCCTTGTCCATGCTGCAGAACATCGGCCCGGCAACCACCGGGGCCACCGGGTGCCAACCGTGGCCTTCGCGGATCGCGTTGAATTCGTTGGTCGAATTCACCACCTCTTCCCAGTTGTGGAAGTTGTTGAAGATCGGCGAGACGCCGGAATTGGCCGCGAAGGCCCGCGAATCCGGGCTGCTCCAGGCCATCAGCATCTGCGACGTCAGGTCCTTCGTCGGACGCGGACGGATCGTCGTGCGCGGGATCTTGTAGTGTTCGCCGTTGTACTCGAACCACTCCTGGGTCAACCCGAGGCGCAGGATCTCCAGGATCTCGGCCAGCCGTTCGCGCGATTCACCATAGTCGACCTCGAAGGCGTCGAATTCGTGCGGTGCCGCGCCACGTCCGACGCCGATCCGCAGATCGCGACCGTCGAGCATGTTGTCCAGCAGCGCGATTTCACCCGCCAGCCGGATCGGATTGTGCCAGGGCAGAACCATGACCATGCTGCCGAACCCGATCTTGCTGGTCCGGCCCGCCATGTAGCTGAAGATCTGCGTCGGCGTCACCGTCATACCGTAGGGCGAGACATGGTGCTCGATCGTCCACATGCGGTCGAAGCCCAGCGGCTCGATCAGGTCGCAGAGCCCGAATTCATCGCGCATCACGTCCACATCGGGCCGTACGATCGGCTTTGAATAGTCGTTCTTCATGCCCCGTTCGAGCATGTCCGGCATGTTCTGGAACCAGACTGTGACACCAACTTTCATGATCTTCCTCCCTCGGAATGGATGCGTCCGACCCTGCCGGCACGCCGATTAAACTTCTCCTCCAGTCATGACCTGACATTAAGTACAAGTCAAGCATTGACGGTTAGTATATTTTCGTGCTTATCAGAGGGCGCCGCAGAGATCTGCCGACTGCTCAAAGAGGAATGCCCCGTGCGCGACGGACTACTGACACCCCTTCAGATACGCGACCTGACACTCGTCAACCGGTCCGTGGTCTCTGCAATGTGCCTCTATTCCGCGGGGACGAACGGTGTCGCCCGCACCTTTCACGAGGCACATCTGACGCGATTTGCGCTTGGCGGCGCAGGGCTGATCTTTACCGAGGCCACCGCCATCTCGGCCGAAGGCAGGATCACCCCGGCCGACCTCGGGATATACACCGACAAACAGGCCGGACGGCTGGGTGAGATCGCCGGCAAGATCAAGGAGCTGGGTTCTGTGCCCGGCATCCAGATCAGCCACGCCGGTCGCAAGGGCTCCGGCATCGCGCCCTGGGCGGCGCCGGGAGATTACGCCGGGATCGACGGGTTTCCTTGGAATATCAAAGCTCCCAGCGCCATCGCCGCGCCGGGAAAGGCAACACCTGAGGCCCTGACCGCCTCAGAGATCGACATGCTTCTGCAGGACTGGATCACCGCCGCCCGTCGCGCCGATGCGGCCGGCTTCGAGGTGCTGGAACTGCATGGGGCGCATGGATATCTACTGCACCAGTTCCTTTCCCCTCTCACGAACCAACGCACAGACAATTGGGGCGGCAGCCTCGAAAATCGCATGCGCTTCCCGCTCGAAGTGGTCCGCGCCGTGCGTGCGGCCTGGCCCGCAGGCAAGCCGCTGTTCTACCGGATGTCGGTGGGCGACGGCGACAACGCACATTGGTCCCTCGCCGACAGTGTTACCTTTGCACGCAGGCTGAAAGTGCTTGGCGTCGATGTGGTGGATTGCTCGGGCGGCGGCATCGAGGATGTGACTACGCGGCGGCCTCCCGGCACCCATGGATACCAGGTGCCTTGGGCGGCCAAGCTCAAACATGACACAGGTGTCAGAACAATGGCCGTCGGCCTGATTACCGAGGCGCAGCAAGCCGACTCGATCATCGCCCAGGGACAGGCCGATCTGGTCGCAGTGGCGCGCCAGAACCTCGTCAACCCGAATTGGACGGCGCTGGCCCGCCACCAGCTGACCGGCGGCTATGACGGCTTCCCCCCGCAGTTCGCCTCATTCCTCGCGCGATGGTCCGATGTGGTGAGCGCCCTGCCGCCGGTCGCGGACACCGCCGCCCACCTTCGCCAGCTCAAGGAGTAGCCCCCCGTGGAAGATTTCCTGAAGATCGAACGCGACGGCCCCGTCGTCACCCTGACGATCAACCGCCCCGACACCCGCAACGCCATCTCCGAGGTGTCAGATTGCGACGCCTTCGTCGCGGCCGTCGAGGATATCCAGAACGACCATAGCATCGCGGCGGTGATCCTGACCGGCGCCGGCACAGCCTTCAGCGCCGGCGGCAACCTCAAGAAGATGCTCGACCGCAGCGGCTTTGCCCCCGGCAAGACGCCAATCGAGACCCGCAACAGCTATCGCCGCGCCATCCAACGCATCCCGCTGGCGCTCTACAACCTCGAAGTTCCGACCATTGCCGCGGTGAATGGCCCGGCGATCGGCGCCGGGCTCGATCTCGCATGCATGTGCGACATCCGCGTGGCCGCCGATAGCGCCAGCTTTGCCGAGAGCTTCGTCAAGGTCGGCATCGTGCCGGGCGACGGCGGCGCCTTTCTGCTGCCCCGCGTCGTCGGCATGTCGAAGGCGCTGGAGATGTCGTTCACCGGCGCCATGCTGGACGCCCCGGCGGCGCTGGCCTGCGGGCTGGTTTCGCGCGTCGTGCCAGCCGCCGAGCTGTTGCCGGCCGCCCGGGAGATCGCGACGAAGATCGCCCGACAGCCCGTCCACGCGCTGCGCCTGACCAAGCGTCTGCTGCGCGAAGGCCAGCACATGCAGCTCGCCTCGCTGCTGGAACTCTCGGCCGCCTATCAGGCAATCATCCACGAAACCGAAGATCACCGCGAGGCCGTGACCGCCATGCTGGAAAAACGCGCGCCCGCGTTCACCGGTCGCTGAGGTTGCAACCGCTCGCGGGCATAAGGGTCCTGGACTTCGGCCGCTTTATCGCCGGACCGTTCTGCGCGGCCATGCTCGCGGACATGGGGGCAGAGGTCCTGCGGATCGAGCCACCTTCGGGAGCCGAGGATCGCTTCATGATGCCTCTGGAGGGGCTTCAGGACATCGGCGGCGCGCTCTACCTGCATTGCAACCGGGGCAAACGCTCGGTCACCCTCGATCTGCGCAAGCCCGAGGCCGAAGAGATCCTGAAGGCTCTGGTCGCACAGAGCGACGTGGTGGTGGCCAACAAGCCGCCGCCAGTGCTGCGCCGGATGGGCCTCGACTACGCGACACTGGCGGCGCTCAAGCCTGATATCGTGGTCGCGACCTCCACCGCCTTTGGTCTTGACGGCCCGCTTGCGGATCAGCCGGGTTTCGACGGCATCGGTCAGGCGATGTCAGGGGCGATGCATATCTCGGGCGACGTGACTGCGCCGCGGCGCACCGCCGTCAACGTGGTGGACTACGGCACCGCGATGGCAGCAGCCTTCGGGGTGGCGGCCGCGCTCTTGCGGCGGGCCACGACCGGTCAGGGCGGCGAGGTCTCGACCTCGCTTCTGGACACCGCGCTGAACTACGCCATGTCGCCGATCCTCGACCATGCCACCGGCAGCCGCCGCCGCGACCGGATCGGCAATCGCAGCCTCGCCGCGGCGCCTTCGGACGTCTTTGCCTGCACCGATGGCCACGTGCTGATCCAGGTGGTGGGTCAGGCGGCCTTTTCCCGGTTTGCTGCACTGATCGGGCGGGAAGACCTGCTCTCGGATGCGGCCTTTGCGAATGACACCCTGCGCGGCGAGCACGGTGCGGCCCTGTCAAGCATCACCGAAGACTGGACCAAGGGGCAAAGCTGCGCGGACGTGGTCGCCGCCCTTTCCCGGGCCCGCATCCCGGCGGCCGAGGTGCTGGACCTGCCCGGTGTACTCGATCCGGGACGGGGGCTCGTCGGCCACCTCCTGCCGGAGCGCGCCCTTGGCAACGGAGTGGCTGTGCCTTTCGCGCGCCCGCCAGCGCTCTTGTCAGGCATGACCAGCGACACACCCCCGGCCCCGCGCCTTGGTGCAGATACCGACGACGTCCTGCGGACTGCAGGCTTTTCAACAGAGCGGATCGCCGCCTTCCGCGACGGCGGCGCGATCTGATCCGGAAATTCGAACGAGGAGGACACAGAATGACCGAAGCACCCGGAGACTACCCGGACAACCCGATGCGTCTCGAAGGCCGCGCCGTGATCGTGACCGGCTCGGGCCAGGGCATCGGCCTTGCGGTCGCAAGGCAGGTCCTTGCGCTCGGCGGCCACCCGGTGATCGTCGATATCGACCCGGACAAGGTGACATCGGCGACGGATGCCCTGGGCGAAAGATCCGCGGGCTTTGCGGGCGACGTCAGCGATCCGGACCTGGCCCAGACCGTCGTCGCAGGCACCGTCGAGCGCTTCGGCGCGCTGCACGGGCTGGTCAACAACGCCGGTCTGGTGCGTGCCGGGATGCTGACCAAGATGGACCTGCCCACCTGGCAGAAGGTGCTCGACGTGCATCTGACCGGCAGTTTCCTGTTTCTTCAGGCGGCAGCACGGCAGATGAAGGCTCAGTCCGAAGGCGGCGATCCCTCGCCCGGCGCCATCGTTTCGATCTCCTCTGACGCGGGCGTTCAGGGCACCATCGGACAGATCAATTACGCGACGGCCAAGGCCGGGCTGCTGGGCGCCACCATGAGTGCCGCGCGCGAGCTGGCCCGCTACAACATCCGCGCAAACAGCGTGGCCTTCGGCGTGGTCGAAACCCCGATGACCGAAACCGTCCGCGGCGAGAAGTTCCGCGACACCTATCTGGCGAAGATCCCCTTGGCGCGATGGAGCACGCCGGAAGAGGCGGCGCAGCCGGTCTGCTTCCTGCTCTCCGACGCCGCCTCCTACATCACCGGCCAGCGCCTGTCGGTGAATGGCGGCAGCCAGATGTGCGCGTGAGGCCGGACTGATGGAGAGCGACCTCATCCAGATCGAACGGCATGGGACAGTTGCTGTCCTGCAGTTCACAGAGCCCAAGGCCCTGAACCCCTTTTCCATGGAGATGCGGGTTCAGGCGGCAGAGGCCTATGAGGCCCTGAGCGCCGACGACACCGTCAGCGCCATCGTCCTGACAGGTGCCGGTGGCAACTTTTCCGCCGGCGCGGACATCCGCCAGCTCAGGGCCATCACCGAGCCCGACCCTGACCTTGCACGGCGTCGGCTGGAGCCGCTGGCCCGGCTGGTGCGCCTGATCGCTGGCGGTCCGAAACCGGCGGTCGCCGCGGTCGAGGGGATCGCCTTTGGCGCCGGCATGTCGCTGGCCGCGGCCTGCGATCACGTCGTCGCGGGCGAAAGCGCGCGGTTCGGTGCGGCCTTCGTCAAGATCGGCCTCACGGCCGATTGCGGTCTTCTGTCAACGCTGCCGCAACGCGTGGGCCTCACCCGGGCACGGCAGATCCTGATGACCGGCGCGCCGGTTCCGGCCAAGGAGGCTGCCGAGATCGGGCTGGTCGATACGCTGACCGAGGACGGCAAGGCTTTGGACGATGCCATCGCGCTGGCCCAGGGCATGACCGGTGCCGCGCCGCTGGCTGTGGCCGCGATCCGCCGCGCCCTGGCGCAGGGGCCGCTGACGCTGGAACAGGCGCTGAGCTTTGAATCCGCAACCCAGCCGATGCTCAGCATGACCGCCGATCACCGCGAGGGGATTGATGCCTTTTTCGCCAAACGCAAACCCCGGTTCCGGGGAAAGTGAAGGAGACGCCCATGGCGATCGACTATGACAGACTGATGGCGCTGGACATTCCCGAGGTGGAACAGAGCTATTCCTTCCGGGATACCTGCCTCTATGGTCTCGGCCTCGGGCTGGGGCTCGACCCGATGAACCGCGATCACCTGCGCTTCGTCTACGAAGAGAACCTGCGTGCCCTGCCCACCATGGCCGTCGTACTGGCCCGCCCCGGGTTCTGGTTCCGCGAGATGGACACCGGCATCGACTGGGTCGCCATCGTTCACGGCGAACAATCGACGACGTTTCACGCCCCGCTGCCGGTCGAGGGCCGGGTGCGCGGCAAGACGCGGGTGACCGGTATCGTCGACAAGGGCGAAGGACGCGGCGCTCTGGTAATTTCCGAGCGGGACGTGACCGATTGCGACACCGGCAGGCTTCTGGCCACCGTCGAACAGACCACCTTTTGCCGGAACGATGGCGGCTTCGGCGGGCCTGCTGGTGCGAAACAGCGCGCCGCGCCCCTGCCCGAGCGGGCGCCGGATGCGCGGATCACCCTGCCGACATCGTCGCAAGCGGCGCTGATCTACCGCCTCACCGGCGATCTGAACCCCCTTCACGCCGATCCCGAGGTTGCCGCCAAGGCCGGCTTCGACCGCCCGATCCTGCATGGATTGGCGACCTATGGCGTCGCCGGTTACGCGGTCTTGCACGCCCTCTGCGACCTCGACCCGAGCCGCCTTCGGTCGCTCTCGGCGCGCTTCACCGCGCCGGTCATGCCGGGCGAGACGCTGGTCACCGAGGTCTGGAAGCAGGACGGGGCCCCGCAGTTCCGCGTCCTCAGCCAGCAAAGCGGGCGCACCGTCCTGTCAAACGGCCATGCGGAGGTCACATCATGAGCACCCCCCTTTCGAACATCCGCGTCATCGACATGACGCGCGTGGTGGCCGGTCCGCTGAGCACACAGATCCTCGGCGATCTTGGGGCCGACATCGTCAAGATCGAACGCCCGGTCACCGGCGACGATTCCCGGCAGGTCGGCCCGCCGTGGATGAAGGACCCAGACGGCAACGAGACCGCGCAATCGACCTATTACCAGTCGGTCAATCGCAACAAACGGTCCGTGGCGGTGAACTTCGCCGATCCCGAGGGCGCCGAGATCATCCGCGAGCTGATCAAGGATGCGGATGTCTTCGTCGAGAACTTCCGGCCCGGAACGCTCGACAAATATGGGCTGGGCTATGAGCAGCTGAAGGCCCTGAACCCGCGGCTGATCTATTGTTCGGTCACCGGTTTCGGCCAGACCGGCCCCTATTCCGACCGCTCCGGCTATGACTATCTGGCGCAGGCGATGGCCGGTGTGCTCAGCGTCACCGGACACCCCGACGACCAGCCCAATGGCGGCCCGGTGCGCGTGGGCGTGCCCCTGGCCGATATCCTCGCCGGGCAGCAGGCCGCCATCGGCGTGCTGGCCGCCTTGCAAAGTCGGGTCACCAGCGGCCGCGGCCAATGGCTCGACGTCTCGCTCTTCGGGTCGCAGTTCGCTGCCATGGCCAACCCGCTCTCGGCTTGGGTCAATGCCGGAAAGCTGATCGGCCGCACCGGCAACGATCATCCCTCGGCCGCGCCCTACGGCATCTACGAGGTCGAGGACGGCTTCGTCCTGATCGCCACCTTCAACGACCGGGAATTCGGACGGCTGGCAGAGGCTCTGGGTCACCCCGAGTGGATCACCGACCCCCGGTTCGCCCGCAACGGCGACCGGGTGAACAACCGCAGCGCCCTCAAGGCCGCCGTCAGGGACGCGCTGCAGGGCCGGACCCGCGCCGAGCTGATCGAGAGCCTCAACCGCGCCAAGGTCTCTTGCGGGCCGATTAACACGCTCGCGGACCTCGAACAGGACCCGCATGTGCAATCCACCGGGATGATCGTCGCGACCGAGCACCCCAAACTGGGCACCCTGCGCGGCGCCGCCCTTCCGGTGCGCTTTTCCGAGGACAGCCCGAGCTATCGCTTGGCGCCGCCGGAAGTGGGTGAACACACCGACGAGGTGCTCACCCGCGACATGGGGTATGCGCCGGATCGCCTCGCCGAGCTGCGCCGCAAGGGGGTGCTGTGACATGAGTGCGCCGTTCAAGTTCGAACCGGTCACCCTGCCGGATACGCATGACCCGCTCCGCCAGCGGGTGCGGGACTTCCTGAAGGACCACCAGCCGAACTGGAGCCCTTGGGACGTCGGCCATTCCTGGACGGCCTTCGATCGCGCCTTCTCGGTCGAGGTTGGCAAGCAGGGCTGGATCGGCATGACCTGGCCCGCCCGCTACGGCGGCTCCGAGGCGACGATGATGGAACGCTACGTGGTCATCGAGGAAATGCTGGCCGCCGGCGCGCCGGTGTGCTCGCACTGGATCGCGGACCGCCAGAGCGGCCCGCTGATCCTTCGGATCGGCACCGAGGAACAGCGTCAGCGCTTTCTGCCCGCCATTGCGCGCGGCGAGATCTCGTTCTGCATCGGCCTCAGCGAACCCAACGCCGGGTCGGACCTCGCCGCGATCCGGACCAGTGCGGTGCAGACGCCGGAGGGCTGGCGTCTCAACGGCCAGAAGGTCTGGACCACCAACGCGCATCTGTCTGAGTTCATGATCGCGCTGGTGCGCACGGAAGGCACAGTCGCCGACCGGCAGAAAGGCCTGTCGCAGGTGATCGTCGACCTGTCGTTGCCCGGTGTCGAGGTGCGCGAGATCGAGGACCTGACGGGCGATGCCCATTTCAACGAGGTTGTCTTCAACGACGTCCTCCTGCCCCACGACGCGCTGATCGGCACGCCCGGATCGGGCTGGGCACAGGCCACCGCCGAGCTGGCCTTCGAACGCAGCGGACCCGACCGCTTCCTGTCGTCCTTTCCGCTGCTCTCCGCGGTGATCGATGAGTTGGGCCCGACCGATGACCGCCAGACCCGTCAGGCCGTCGGCACCGCCGTGGCCGAAGCTGCAGTGCTGCGGCAGATGTCGCTGTCAATCGCGCAGATGCTGGAACGCGAGGAAAACCCGATGAACGAGGCCTCCATCGTCAAGACGCTGGGTGTCGAATTCGAACAGGGCATGCCCGAGCTGGCCCGCAGACTGCTGCCAGACCTCGAGATCGGGCGGGGTGGCGGCCCACTCGGGGAGATGACCGCAAGCGTACTGCAACTGTCCCCCACCTTCTCGCTGCGCGGAGGCACGCGGGAAATCATCAAGGGGATCATGGCCAGAGGGATGGGGATGCGATGAGCGAAAGCGACGAGATTGCAAAGATGCTGTCGGACCAGCTGGAGCGCCTGCTGATCGACACGGCCGGGGAGCATCTGGAAAAGCCCGAGGCCGCCGCCCGGCTGCTGCAGGCGGTCGAGGACATGGGCCTGCGCATGGCCTTTGTCCCGGAAGAGGCAGGCGGCGCCGGCCTGTCGCCGCTGCTGGCGCGCGAAATGATCTCCCTGCTCGGCTATCACGCCGTGCCTGCCGGTGTCGGCGAGGCCATGCTGGCCGACTGGCTGATCGGCCTCTCCGGCATGGAACCGCCAGAGACGCCGACCTTGCTTGCCACGGGCGACATCACCCTGAGCGACGGCAGGCTGTCCGGCACGCTCACCGCACTGGCCCTGCCCGGCGCCGCCAGCGTCCTGACCTCCACCAACACTGGCACGCTTGTCCTGCTGGACCGCGCAGACGCCACCGAAGAACAAACCCTCACCGGCATCGCGCGAGAGACGGCCCTCCGGCTCACCTTTGCCGACGCTCCTGCCCGCGTGCAAGGCGCAGCCACCACCGTCCCGGTCGACATGGCAGTCGCCGCGCTTCGGGCGGCGCAGATCGCCGGCGCGCTGACCCGGGTTCTCGACCTCTGCGTCGAGTTCGCCAACACGCGCGAGCAATTCGGCCGCCCGATCGGCAAATTCCAGGCAATCCAGCACCTTGTCGCCGACCTGGCCTGTGAGACCGCCGCGGCGCAGATCGCCGCTGGGCTGGCGCTTGGCGGACTGAGCCAGCCGCAGCCGCTCGGCCCAGTGGCCGCCGGAAAGATCCGCGCCAGCATCGCCGCAGGCAAAGGCGCGATGCTGGCACACCAGCTGCACGGCGCCATCGGCGTGACCCGCGAATATGTGCTGCAGCACCTGACCCGCAGGCTCTGGCAGTGGCGCGACGACGCCGGATCCGAACATCTCTGGTCCGACAGGCTGGGGGCCGAGGTTCTGGCCCGCGGCGACGCCTGGCAGGACGTACTCGACATCTCAGGACAAAGGCACGTGGCATGACCCGAGACATCACCAAACCTGAAGAGGAATACCGCGCCCACCTCGAGGCCGGCCGCTTCATGCTGCTGCAGCCCAAAGGCGGCGCACCCTTCTTCTTTCCCCGCACGCTGGCGCCGGGCACCGGCGAGACCGATCTCGAATGGGTGCCCGCCTCCGGCAGGGGCACGGTCTATTCCACCACCGTCGTGCGCAAACGTGACAACAGCTACAACGTCGCGCTCATCGACCTGGCCGAGGGGCCCCGCATGATGAGCCGTGTCACCGGTATCGCCCCTGACGCGGTGACCATCGGCATGAAGGTGCGCGCCAGAATAGACCAATCCGGCGACGTGCCTTTTGTAGTCTTTGACCCCGAGGAGTGAATGATGACCGGATTTCCCCGCGCCAAGACTGCCATCGTCGGCGCCGCAACCTTCGGCATGGGCGAGGCCCCGGGCCTCTCCTCCACCGATCTCGCCGGCCAGGCCACAGTCCGCGCCCTGGCTGACGCCGGGCTGAGCCTCGGCGACGTCGACGCGCTGTTCATCGCGCTGCCCAGCGAGCCGCTTTCGGGCCTGAGTTTCGCGCAGTATCTCGGCATCGAACCGGCGATCACCGAAAACAACCGCAGCGGCGGGTCGTCCTTTCAGACCCATGTCATGTTCGCCGCGCTGGCGCTCGATGCCGGGCTCTGCAACTGCGCGGTGATCGCCTATGGCTCGAACCAGCGGACCGGCACCGGCAAGCTGGTCAGCGCCGCCGCGCCGGATCCCTACGAAGCACCCTATGGCTTGCGCCTGCCCGTCGGCGCCTATGCGCTGGCAGCCGCGCGGCATATGCATGACTACGGCACCCGGCCCGAGCAGCTTGCCGAGGTCGCCGTCGCTGCCCGCGGCTGGGCCGCGCTCAATCCCGATGCCTTCCTGCGCGACCCGCTGAGCGTCGATGACGTGCTCTCGGCCCGGCGCGTCTGCGATCCACTGGGATTGCTCGACTGCTGTCTCGTGACCGATGGTGCCGCCGCCATCGTCATGACCCGCTCCGACCGCGCCCGCGACCTGCGCCAACCCCAGATAGCCGTTCTCGGCGCGGCGCAGGCCACGACGCATTTCAACATCTCGTCGATGCCTGACCTCACGACCACCGCCGCGGCGCGCTCCGGGCCGGCCGCGATGGCCCAGGCGGGCATCACTCCGAACGACGTGGACGTGCTGCAGCTCTACGATGCCTTCACCATCAACCCGATCCTCTTTCTCGAAGACTTGGGGTTCTGCAAGAAAGGCGAAGGCGGCAGCTTTGTCGAGGGTGGCCGCATCGCCCCAAGCGGCGCGCTTCCGGTGAACACCAACGGCGGGGGGCTGTCCTGCGTCCATCCGGGCATGTACGGATTGTTCACACTGGTCGAGTCGGTCGTCCAACTCCGCGGCCAGGCCGGCGCGCGTCAGGTCGAGGGGGCCCAGATCGCGGTGTCGCACGCCAACGGCGGCTTCCTGTCCAGTCAGGCCACCGTCGTATTGGCCACCGAGGACGCCGCCTGATGCGCCATGCCCGAACCCGGTCAACCGTTTGCGCGGTTTCAAATCGTGGTCGCCATCGGCCTCTTAAATTGAAGCACGCCATCGTGCCATTGCCAAACTGAGCGTTATTGCGGTCTGCCTGAATGACCGCGCGTCTTGCCGTAATGCAGTGAGACCGCCCTGCTGTCGCGCAGCGGGAAAATTTCTGCAAGCGCGCGCCGCGAGAACTGGCACCGTCTGGTTGGGTTCCGAGCCGACATTGGCCGCGCCGCTGGAGCTGAGTGGTAAAATGGGCACCAACATCTGCATGGTCTCGTGGCAGGGCGTGGCGGATGGCAGGAGCCATCCTGCCCATTTCCAACCTACCTGCCATTTGCGCCTGCCGCCCAGCCAGCGGAGCAAGTCACTGTGTAGTCTTCAGCAGACTTCAACCGTCTTCCCGGGATTCATGATGTTCTTCGGGTCCACGGCGCGTTTCAATGTCGCCATGAGCGCATAGGCGGCCCCGTGCTCTTCCTCCATGTAGCGCTTCTTGCCGGTGCCCACGCCATGCTCGCCGGTTACGGTCCCGCCGAAGGACAAGGCGAGCCTGTTGACCTCCGAGGCCAGCGATTTGGCCTGCGCCAACTCATCGGGGTCGTTCGGGTCGATCAGGATCATGAGGTGGAAATTGCCGTCGCCGACGTGGCCGACAATCGGGGCGATCATGCCGGAGGTCGCCACCATGTCCTTGGACCGCCCGATGCACTCGGCCAGCGCCGAGATCGGAACGCAGCAATCGGTGATCAGACCCTCGCAGCCCTTGCGCAGCGATTTTCCGGCGTAATAGGCGTTGTGTCGTGCGGTCCACAGCCGATTGCGATCTTCGGCCTTGGTGGCCCACTCAAAGCCCGACACGCCGAACTCTTCGCCGACGCTTTCGAACATTTCCACCTGTTCTTTCACGCCGGTGTCGGACCCGTGAAATTCCAGAAACAGATGCGGCTTTTCCGGCAGGTTCAGATCCGGGTTGAAGATGTTCATGCCTTTCATCTGGACCTCGTCCAGCAATTCGATCCGCGCCATCGGAATGCCCATCTGGATCGCCATGATCACCGAGTTGACAGCGTCGCCGACGGTTTCGAAGGAACAGGTCGCCGCAAGGATGGTGTCGGGCTGGCCGAACAGGCGTACCGTCAGCTTGGTGATGATGCCGAGCGTGCCTTCGGAACCGACGAACAGATGTGTCAGGTCATACCCGGCCGAAGATTTTCGCGCGCGCGACCCGGTTTCGATGATCGTGCCATCGGGCAGCACGACCTCGAGCGCCAGAACGTTTTCGCGCATGGTACCGTAACGCACGGTGTTGGTGCCCGACGCCCGGGTGGCGGCCATGCCGCCCAGCGTGGCATCCGCGCCGGGATCGACCGTGAACATCAGGCCCGTGGCGCGCAGCTCATCGTTGAGTTGGGTCCGCGAAACACCGGGCTGCACGACGGCGTCGAGATCGCTTTCGTGGATTTCGAGGATCCTGTTCATGCGGCTGGTGTCGACGCTGATCCCGCCGTGGATCGGGATCACGTGGCCTTCGAGCGACGTGCCGATGCCGAAAGGGACGACCGGAACCCCGTGCCGCGAACAGATCTTCATGATCGCGGACACCTCTTCGGTGGTCTCGGGGAAGGCGACCGCGTCCGGCAAGGCAGGCTCGGAATAGGCCTCGTCGCGGCCATGTATCTCCCGGATGGACTCGCCGGTCGACAGGCGCTCGCCCAACAGGTCTTTCAGGTCGGAAATGGCTTGAGCGATCGTGTCCCTGGTCATGGAAAGTCTCTCTGGAGGTTGGTCTTGAATGGTTCGAGGCTGGCTTGGATCAATGCGATGTCAGTCCAGTTGCGTATCGGCGGTGTCGGCCTGGTCATCGCCGGCCCAACGGGCAGCGAGATGCAACAGGATGATGATCATCGCAATCGGCACCGACATGGAGATCCAGACCATCGGAATGCCGAGCGTGTCGGCGGTCAGGCCGGCTTGGCGCGCCAGAAACCCCTTTGCAAAGCCGCCGCGCAGGCCGATGAAGCAGAAATAGACGACCGGCACAACGAAAGTCAGAACCGCCGCGCTGTGGATCGCCTCGGCAAGGAAACCCAGAAGATGAGGCCGCTTCGGCGCGACGCTCTGCATCAGCACCGCGTCCGAGCGCGTCTTGAACGACAGCGTCGCGCCCAGAAGTCCGGTCCAGACCATGGCATAGCGGGCCACGTCTTCGGTCCAGACCGGTGGCGCGGAGAAGACATAGCGGGCAATGATCTGCAACACCACGGTCAGGAACATCAGGCAGACGGCGAAGACGGCGGCCCCACGTGCGACGCGGTGAACGCTGTTGCTCGCTGTGATGATGGCATTGCGCATGTATCGTCTCCTGCGGAAGGGGCCGGGCCTTGCCAAAGGCCCGGCGGTTGCGCGTCAGCGGTTGGCGTCGGACAGATCGGTCCAGACTTTCACGTCTTCGGACGGCATCAGGCCGGACTCGTAGACCGGCTTGGATGCCTCACGGAACACCGCGCGTTCTTCTGCGGTCAGGCGCTGAACGGCCACGCCCTTTTCTTCCAGTGCGGCCAGGCCGCGCTCCGAGGCTTCTGCCAGCCATGCGCGGGCCGCGGCATCAGCGGTTTCGACGGCGCTGTCCACGGCGGCCCGGTCGGCCTCGGACAGGCCTTCGTACCAGCTCTTGGAGACGAGGACAGCGCGCATCGGGATGATCACGCCGGCATCCGAGAAGTTCTTGACGAAGTCGGTCTGCCCGAACATCACCGGCACGAAGGGCGAGTTCAGGTAGCCGTCGATCACGCCGGTTTGCAGGCCGGACGGCACTTCGCCCCAAGGCACGATGGTTCCGCTGGAGCCCCAAGCCTTGTACATGGCGATCTGCGCATCATCGAGCGCACGCATCCGCAGGTCCGACATGTCGGCGGGCGACCGAACGACCGCATCGGTGGTGATGATGCCCGAAAGCGGCCCGAGCGGCGCCAGCGCCAGCACGACGACATCCTGATCTGCCAGCTTTTCGTTGACGCGGTCAAAGACCTTGCCGGCTTCCAGCACGCGGTCCATGTGGTCGACATCGTCGAAGATATAAGGCAGCCGCACGCCATAGATGAATGGGTCGACCTGGGCGATGGCGCGGACATCCGACAGCGACACTTCGAGCAGCCCGGTCGACACCTGGTCGAACTTCTCGGCTTCGTTGCCGACTGCGCCGCGCGGCAGTTCGCGGACGTCCATCCCGGCTTCGGTCAGGGCCGCCCCGAAGGCATGTGCCCAGTTGTAGGATCCGCTGGTATCGAGATCCGGCGCGCTGTCCAGGGCGATCTTGACTTCCGCGCTGACCGCGCCGGACATCGCCAGCAATGCCGCCAGTGAGAGTGCCTTGAGTTTCATGTTCTTCTCCTCCTTGAGTACTTTAATTGACTGAAAAGCCGAGCAAGCCGGGCAATGTGAGCGACAGGGCCGGCCAGTAGACCAGCGCCATCAGCAGCAGGACCTGCACGACGATGAAGGGCAGTGCGGCGTAGGCCAGCCGCCAGTAGTTGAGGTTTGTCAGCGCCGAGACGACCACGAGGCACTTGCCCAGAGGCGGCGTGATCAGCCCGACACACAGGTTGAAGCACAGCACGATGCCAAGCTGGATCGGGCTGATGCCCTGTTCCAGCGCTTGCGGCGCGAAGAGCGGAATGAGCAGCGTCAGGGCCACGGGCGTGTCCATGAACATGCCCGCAATCAGGAAGATCGCGACGAGGAAGAACAGGTATTTCGTGCCGGTCAGCCCGAAGGACCCGACCCAATCCGCCAGAGCACTCGACCATCCGAGTTGCCCGGCCAGATAGCCAAGCACCGAAATCGCGGCGAGGATGATGAAGATCGTGCCGGTCATCTTGGCGGTCGCCTCGACCGCGTCGAAGATCATACGCAGGGTCAGCCCTTTGTAGTACTGCCCCGCCACAAGGGCGACCACAACCGCCACCGCTGACCCTTCGGTCGGTGTCGCCAACCCAAAGACCAATGCTCCCAGGATCACCACCGGCAGGCAGAGCGCCGGGGCGGCGTTGAGCAGGCTGGGCAGGAACGGCGGCAGATCGTCGGATTTCCCGCCGGGATGTCCCTTCATTGCGGCAATAATGGCATTCAGCGCCATCAGAGACGCGGCGAGCAGCAGGCCCGGTACCACGCCCGCGATGAACAAGGCGGCCACCGACGCTCCCGTCAACCCGCCATAGATGATCATGATGATCGAGGGCGGAATGATCGGCCCGATCATCGACGAGGCCGCGGTGATGGCCCCTGCGTAATAGGGGTCATAACCGCGGGCCTTCATCTCCGGCACGAAGGTGCGTGACAAGGCGGCACTATCCGCGATGGCCGAGCCCGAGATGCCTGCAAAGAACACGCTGGTCAGGATGTTGACGTGGCCCAGACCACCCCTGAAGCGACCGACGATGGACATGGCAAAGTCGATCAGGCTGCGGGTGACACCGGCGCGGCCCATGATCTCGGCGGTCAGGATGAACAGCGGCATCGCCATGAAGGCGAAGACGTCGAGTTGTGCGAAGATGCGCTGCGGCAGGATCGACAGGAACTGGCTCTTGTCGAGGGCCACGAAGGTAAGAACGGAAACCGCGCCCATCAGATAGGCAAAGGCCGTGCCGCTGATCAGCAATATTATGAAGATGATGGGAATGAGATACATTGTGCTACACGGCCGTTCGCATTGCGGCCGTCTCGGACGGGCCGGCGCTGTTGAGGATGGGCGGTTGGGTGACGATCGAGCGCAGGTCGATGTCGGAGGGCGCAAGGCTCGCCATGTCGGGGCGGGGCCGCGCCGTTACCGGGTCAGATGCGAAGAAAGTCTCGATCGCCTGTGCTGCGGCAAGCATAGCATCATCTCCGCGCACCGGCCCCAACACTTGCAACCCGAAAGGCATGCCCAACGGGTCACGGCCGCAGGGCAGCGTGATCGACGGGCCGCCGGTGAGCGAGCCGCGATAATTCAGCGCCAGCCAGCGATAATAGATATCCATGCTCTGGCCCTCGATTTCCGTGGCGTGCCCTTGGGTCCATGGGAACGGCGACACCGGCGCGGTGGGCAGCAGGATCACGTCGACATCCTGCATCACCGCGTTGAAGCGGCGCAGGATGCGCGTCTGTTCGGCATGCGCCCAGGCCCGGTCTGCCAACGTCATGGACTGGCCCAACGCGACATTGGCGGCGATATCGGGGCCGAAGGCCTCCGGATCGGACTTGAAGACCTCGCCGAAGGCCGAGACGAAGCTCTCGGCGCGCAGGATGTCAAAGCACCGGTCCATGTCACCGAGCGCCAGATCAACCGCGCGGCAGTCCTGAACCTGCGGCGCGATCTTCTCGACGCGCGCCCGGAAGGTCGCCCGAATGGCAGGGTCCACCGGCGCACCGCCGAAGTCCTCGCTGAAACCGACCCTCAGGTTCGAGAGGCTGATGGCGGGCAGCGTTGCAAACCGGTTCGGCGCCGCGCGTGAGGACAGCGGATCGTCGGGGTCGAACCCTTCGCAGACCCGCAGCATCAGGACCAGATCGTCCACCGTGCGCGCCATCGGGCCAAGCACCGAAATGCCCGACCATCCCAAAGGCCGCGTCGGATGGGCGATGACGTCGACGGAGGGCCGATAGCCTACGATACCGCAGAGTGCCGCCGGCAATCTGAGAGACCCGCCCGTGTCCGACCCGGTGCAGAGGGGCAGAAGATCTGCCGCCAGTGCCGCCGCCGATCCGCCAGAAGACCCGCCAGCGATCAGGTTGGCATCAAACGGGTTGCCCGTCGCGCCCCAGACCGGGTTGCGGCTGTTGCCGCCTGCGCCGCATTCGGGGACATTGGTCTTGGCCAGAATGATCGCCCCGGCGTTGCGCAGTCGCGCTACCATGGGCATATCCACCTGTGGACAGTTCGCGCGCATCCGCGGGCTGCCATGGGTGGTCAGCAACCCCTTGGTGTCCTGAAGGTCCTTCACCCCCACCGGCAAGCCGTCCAGCGGCCCCTTGGGCGCTCCGGCCCGCCATCTGCCTGTTGCCTGCACCGCTTCGCCGACCGCGCGTTCGGCATCGATCGCCGCCAGGGCGTTGATCTTGGGATTGACCTGCGAGATCCGCTCGAGGCAGGCCGCCAGATATTCACTGGGGGTCAGCCTGTGGTCGGCAAAGCGCTGCAACACCTCGTACGCAGACAGGGCCATCATTGTGTCCCCTCTCATGCGCCTACCCGAACCGACGCCAGCCTGATCGAACCTGCCATCGCCTTCCCTCCCCAGAAACGATTTCAGTTAAGATAAAGCGGGTCGTTCCCGAAGAATATTGAAATTTCCGTCGGTAACCTTAACCAAAAGGAATGGTTTTCAGGTCATCCGTCGTCTTCTCCAGACACTTCAGGAAGAACGTCAGGGTGGGATTCGTGTCGACCTGTTCGCTGCGCCAGAAGCAGCGTGCTTCGGACAGGAGGCCGCGAGTGTCCAAAGGAAGCGAAACGATGTCGCCGCGCGCCGCATGGGCCTGAGCCAGACGTTGCGGCATGAGACCCAGAGCGGGGATCGCCTCCAGCAGGGCGAGGTTCAATGTCAACGACAGGGAGGCAATCGTGTTGGCCGGTGGCGTCAGCCCGTACCCGGCAAAGAGCGCATCGATCGCGCGCCGGGCCACCGAGTTGGCCTGAGGCAGAATCCAAGGAAAATCCACCACATCGCTCCAATCCAGGTCAGCCCGTTTTGCCAACTGGTGATTGCGCCCGGCCACCACGACCACCGGCTCCGCAAAAAGGCCGAGCTGGGCGATGCCGGGCAGTTCCTGGGGCTGCCAAATCCGGGCAATGAGGACATCCAGTTCACCGGTCTCCAACTCGGGCAGAAGTTCGACGAAATGGCCTTCCTTTATCGAGATGCTGGCCTGCGGCGTGCTGCCTTTGAACAGCGCAATGGCGCCGGGCAGAAGAGTGGGAGCAACCGAGCTGACGACCCCCACCGAAACCGATCCGGAAACTCCGCTCGCCATGGCCTCGATGTCAAAGGCGGCCCGGTCCAGCTGATTGAGCGCCTGCCTGGCGTATTCTGCGAGCCTTTGCCCGATCGGCGTCAGAAACAGCCGGTTCCGCTCGCGCGTCACGATGGGAGCGCCGACGATCCGTTCCAGTTCCGCAATCTGCTTGGACACGGCGGGCTGTGAGACATTGAGCGCCTCGGACACCCGCGCGACCAGTTTCAGCTCTGACAAGGCGGCAATCACCCGCAAGTGGCGGATCGTGATCGCCTTCTGGAACGCAAGGCTTGGAATGGTCGATACTCCCGGAGCTTTGTGTGTCGACACTATCACCATGACTTGCGTGTATGAACACTGGTCGAGCTGCGGCCCCCGACGGCTGTTCGTGACAAAGGCGTGGCGCGCCTGAATTGACCCGTCGCGATCACAGACCAACGGCTTGCGATCACCTCGATCGCCGCAAAGATCCGATGTTCAGCGAACACGCTGGCCGACTGGGGCCAAGAGGGCCGAGATCGCCAACGGCAGGCATCAAGGACAGTCCCACCGATTTGGGCGACCGGATGACGGCGCTCGCGCGTGAGAACGCGAGCGGCGCAAGCCCGCGAGACGCGCCTGTCCCCTTACGCCGCTCCCCACACTTAGAGACCTGCCAATTCCACCGGACTGCCCGTGCGCGATGAGGTCTCGATTGCAGCAATCAGGTCTTGCGAAACCAGTGCCTCACGTCCCGTGACCATGGGGGGCCTGCCGTGACGGACGGCCGCGATGAAGTCCTCGATGACGGCTTGATGCCATTCGTGTTTCCCGCCCAGCAGGGGATTTATCTTTCGCGGGGCATCGTCCCTGGCTTCGATGTCCGTGGACCCGTCTCGCCAGGAAATCTCCAGCGCGTCCTTGTCGAGCTTGAGGCTGGCTTTTTCGAAGTGCAGGCGGATGACTTCGGTTCGATGCGGATACATCGCCGTGCTTGCCACGAAGGATCCGACGGCCCCACAGGCAAACTGCAGACCCGCGACCGCGAAATCCTCTGCTTCCATGTCGTGCAATGCGGTGGTGGCCGTCATGGCCTGGACGCTGGTGACCGGGCCGGTCAGGCTCAGGGCGAGGTCGATGGAATGGATCGCGTTGGTGATCATGACGCCGCCGCCATCGCGGGCATAGGTGCCGCGCCCGAGTTCATTGTAGTAGGATTGGTCGCGCCACAGGGGCACGTTGATTTCCACGAGGCCGAGCTTGCCGAGCGCCCCATCCTTCACAAGCGCCGCCGCCGCCTTTGACGGGGCCCGCATGCGGTGCTGGAACAGGACGCCCAGTGTCACCCCTGCACCTTCGCAGATTTCAACGACTTCGAGCGCCTCCTGGGGATTTCGCCCGACGGGCTTTTCCAGCAGGATGTGCGTCCCCGCCGTGGCAAGCTGTTCGATGATGTCCCTGCGCATGCTGGGGGGTGTCGCGACGATCGCCACGGGGATGTCGGGATTGGCAGCCACCGCCGCCAGATCGGACGTGAAAGCTGGCGGCGTGCCATCATAGAACTCGGCAAGATAGTGTGCGTTTTCCGGCCGGCGTGACACGATCGCTTTCAGCGCGATCTCGTCTTGCGCCGCCGACAGGGCCGCGACATGGGTTCTGGCGATCATGCCGGCGCCGACAAGGGCCACGCCCACAGGCTGTTTATCTATGGTTTTAACCACCTTGGGTTCCTCCGGTAGGGTGACTGAGGCCGACACCGGGTCCGGACCTTGGACCCCGGTGCGGCCGGCCGCGTTCGATTTCTGTGGTGCCATGGATCAGAATGGGACAGCGATCCCTGCCTCCTGCGCCAGACGTCGAAAGGCTCTTGCGGTTTCGGGGTCGAGCGGCACGCCGGCCTTGCGGCGATGCGCGGCTTCTGCCCACTCGCGATCACCCGGCGCCATCACCGTCTTGCCCTCTCGCGGCATGCTCTGGCGCAGCGCCGACAGGTACCGGTCCATGCCGGCCAGCAGCAGGCCGCGCCCGACAAAGCCGTCGGGATCAATGCAGATCACGAAGGCCCCCATGTCACGGGGTGTCGATATATCGGGCCCGCCCATCGGCAGGATCTCCGGGCTTGTCTTCATGCCGGTCAGCAGGCCGGAGCAGATCTCGACCAGCCCCGCCAGGCCCGCCCCCTTGAACCCGAACGCACCGCCGAGCGGTGCCAGCATTTCGACGACAGTCGCGTCGCGCGTATTGATCCCGTTCACATCGGAGGCGGTATCGTCAGGCAGGTCGCGCCCCAGCGATTTGTACAGCTGGACGCGATTGTAAGGCACTGCACTTGTTGCCATGTCGAACAGCCAGGGGTCTCCGTCGCGCGTCGGCACCGCCGCGGCGATGGGGTTCGTGCCGTGGAAGCGCTCGGCGCCGTCATGCAGGCGCACGAAACTGTCCGAGTGGCACATGACAATGCCGATCATGCCCGCCTGTGCCATGGCCAGCGCATAGGCGCCCGCAGGTCCGAAATGCGATGTGCGGCTGATCCCGACCGCACCGATCCCAGCCTCGCGCGCCAGATCACAGGCGTGATCCGCAGCCGCATAGGCGGCCAGCGCGCCGTGCGCGTCATCGGCGTCAAGAAGGCCCGATCCCGCGCGCTTGCGCTCGAACGTCATCTGCGGGGTCTTGTTCAGCCTGCCGCCCCGAAAGACCATGTCGTAATGCGGCAACAGCCGCACTCCGTGACTGTCGACGCCCAGGCTGCTGGCGTGCAGCATGGCGCGCGTGGCGGCTGCAGCGCTCGGGGCATCGGCGCCGGCCGCGCCCAGGATCGCCGCGCAGAACTCCGACAAACTCTCCAGATCTGCGCGCGTGTCGGTCATGCTGTCCTGCCTCGGCCTTGGGTTCGATGGAAGGAAAACAAAGTATCGCCCTTCCATATCGTATCGTGTATACAGTAGCCATAAATGGCATGAAGGAGCAAGCCTTGTCCGATCATGCGACCCAGACCATCGGTCTGAACGCCGCCCGACGACGATACCGGATTGGATCTGCCGACATGAAAGCGCCGCTCTACAACCGCATACTCAACGCCCTGGTGTCCGAGATTGCCGACGGGGCTCTCTCGCCCGGTGACCGGGTCATGGAAAACCGGATTGCCACCCGCTTCGGCGTGTCGCGCGCGCCGGCCCGCAAGGCATTGGCCGCGCTGGACGACCTGGGTCTCGTCACCCCTGCGGCCGGCCCTGCGCGGGGGTTCATCGTGACCTCCGATGCGCCAAAGCACGCCGCCGAGCTGGCCCCTGCCCCGAGCGACCCGTTCACGACGCACACCCCACCGACATGGCAGCGGATTTACGGCGAGGTCGAAGATGCCGTGTCGCGGCGCATCGCCTTCGGAGGATGGCGCCTGACCGAGACCGGCATCGCCCGCCACTTCGATGTCAGCCGGACGGTCGCCCGCGAAGCGCTTGCCCGGCTGCAGGCCCGGGGTCTGGTCGAGAATGAAGGCAAGGGATGGATCGCCCCGGAGCTCAGCGAAACGCGGGTGCGTGAGCTATACGAATTGCGCGCCCTGCTTGAACCTGCGGCGCTCAGCTGTGTCAGCGCCCGGTTGCCGGGCCAGACGCTCGACCGGATGATCGGTGATCTGCAGGACGCCACGGACAGCGGCGCAGACGGGCATCTGCTCGACAAGCTCGAAGCGGATCTGCACATCGCGCTCCTGCAACGCTGTCGCAGTTCGGCGCTGCGCAAGGCGATGACCGAAGCCCAGTCACTGCTTCTGGCCCACAAGTTCTTCTACCAGCACACCGCCGAACTCTATCCGGTTGAACCGTTTCTGGACGAGCACCTGCAGGTGCTCGGCGCCCTGCGCGAGGGATCGGTATCCGAGGCCTGCGAAGGATTGCGCCAACACCTGCTCCGCTCCAGCGACCGGGCGGTTGTCCGGATCGCCAGGTTGCGCGGCAGCTATCGCGACACACCCCCGGACTATCTCGAGCCCCTTGATCGGAAACCTTGATCTGCCCTCTCGACATGCAACTTCTGCGTCGCGTGCGGTCTGGCATGGCGTCGCGGACCGTCCCTTGAATGACCTGTGACCTGCCCCCTCGGACCGCACTCATCAAGCGAGGGGCCGACAGTATTGACGGACGAAAGGCGGCTTCAGTGCACAGAACGGCATCGCGGTTTCGATGCCGGCTGGATCGGCAGCAGCGGCAAGCTGGCACTGACCAATGCCCTGGATCAGCGAACGCCCGTAGCCGACGACGCTCCTGCCCATCTGGAATTGGATAACAGCGCAAGAGCCACATCGCGGGTCAGGTCAAACACGACGTTGCGGGCCTTGTTAGGCGGCAGCCGTTTGGAGGACGCCAGACAGACGGTTCGCTGGATAGGCGGATTGACGATCTCTGCGGCGCGGATCGATCCACCGAGCACCTCATGCGCAATTGCCGCCTTGGAGACGATCGAATAGCACGATCCTTCCGAAGCAAGTCTGACCAGTACCGACGGTGCGTCTGCCTCGAACCGAAAGTTCAGGGCGATGCCGGCATCGCTCGACCATCGTTCGAGGACAAGCCGCAAGCCGTGTGGCGGTCGCGTGCCGACCAAGGGCACTTTGGCAAGCTGTTGCGCGTCGACCGTGTCACCCTGAACAAGAGGGGCGTCGGCGGCGCCGATAAGGTGCAATCGCTCGGTCAGGAGGGCCTCCGACGTGTGGTCATCGGTCTCGTGAACGTTGAACAGCACCGCGATATCCGCACGACCCTCGCGCAGGTATTCCGCCAGATCGCCGCTCATGAGCTCGAATATCTGGAGCCGCACGCCCGGGTATTTCTCTGCCGCGGCCAGCATCAGCGGTGGCGCCAGCACCGGGCAGACCGAGCCGGGCAGGCCCAGCCGGATCTCGCCGTGAATCTCGTCAGTGCCTCGGCGGTAGCGTCGCTCCGCCCGGTCGACAAGCGTCAGGATCTCGCGCGCATGGGTGCTGAAATCGCGCCCGTTGGCCGTTGCCGAAACACCATGCGCACTGCGATCCAGCAACCGTGTTCCAAGCGCGTCCTCGAGCTTTCGCACATGCTGGCTGAGCGCAGGCTGCGCGATATTCAGCGACCTTGCCGCCTTCGAGAAGCTTCCCAGGTCCAAGACGCGCAGGAAGCTGCGTATATGTTTGTTCTCGATCACGTAGATATAATAAATTGGAATAATGTGAATATCAATATTGTATTTCTGTATCGCCGCAACTGTCCCCTAAGATACGAGCAAGGCACGTGCTCTGCGTGCGGTTTGGGAGGAGCCAACATGAAACATTCACATACTCTCGCGCTTGCGGCAGCCACAGTTGCGTTCGCCGCGCCGGCCTGGGCCGAGTTCCCGGAAGAGCCGATCAACCTCGTGGTTGGGTTCCGCGCGGGCGGCGGCAGCGACACCGCAGCGCGCATCCTGGCGACCGAGATGGAAGCCGCGCTGGGGCAGAAGATCATCGTCGAGAACCGCGGCGGCGCCGGTGGTGCGGTTGCGACAGAATACGTCCGCGCGCAAGACCCTGACGGCTACACCATCGGGTTCGCCGTCGCGACGACGTTCTCGTTCACCCCGCTCACCGGCAGCGTCGCCTATACGCCGGACGACGTGACCTTCATCGCCACGACACATGGCTATCGGACCGTGATGGCCGCCCCGGCGGATGCCCCGTTTGACGACTGGGCCGGCATGCTCGAAACCGCCAAGGAACGTGGCTGGATCAACTATGCGTCGATCATTCCGCTGGACCGCGCGCTCATGCAGTATGTCGGCAAAAAGGAAGACATCGCTGTCAACATCGTGCCGACCCGGGGCGGCGCCGGTGCGCGACAGGCGGTGCTTGGCGGGCATGTGGACCTGGCGTTCTCGGGCTCTAACGCGCTGCCGATGATGGAAGACGGCGCGCTCAAGGTCGTCGCTGCCCTGAACCCCGAAGGCATCGAGGAACATCCCGGCATTCCGACGCTGGACGCGCTTGGCTATGGCGTCAGTGCCGTCGAGGCCGCCGTGTTCTTTGGGCCGGACGACATGGATGCCGACGCCGTGGCGACGCTGGAATCCGCGCTGGCAGAGGCCGTGCAATCCGACACCTTCAAGGATTTCGTGAACACCAAGTTCCGCGGTTTCGAGACCTTCAAGACCGGGACCGAGACCGCCCAAGGCATCGCCTCCGACGCCGAGGCCTATCGCGACCTGCTCGACTTCATTTCGGAGTAAGGCGCGATGCCACGTTCTCCCGAAGGGCCCGGCGGCACCGCGTCGCCGGGTCTTGCGACCGACCTGATCCTCGGGATCGTGATTGTCCTGTTCAGCCTTCTCCTGCTCTTCTGGATCATTCCTGCCCAGGTGAATGACGTGGGGGCCTTCGGGCTTCCGCCCAGCCTTGCGCCCCGCGCGCTGGCCTGGCTCATGGCCGCACTTGGCGCCGTGCTGATTGCCGGCAACCTGCGTCAGGGTGAGGACGACCCGCTGGCCGGGAGACTGACGTGGCAGGATACCGGGCACCTTGCGCTTTGCATCCTTGCGGTCGCGCTGATGCTGATCGTGATGGGGGTGGTCGGAGACGCGATCGGACGGCCTTACTCGGGGTTCTGGATCGCGGCCCCCCTGGGATTGATCGCATTCACGCTGATCCACACCCGTGCCCCGCTTTGGGCCTATGCATTCAACGCAGTGGCCGCGCCCGCCGTGATCTATGCCGGGTTCTGGTGGGGCCTGGAACTGCCTTTGCCCTGACAGGACGCACTACATGGAACTCATATTCGCAGCCATGCTCGACGCGCTGTCGCTGACGACGTTTCTGTCGGTCGTGCTTGGCGTCACGATCGGGATCGTGATCGGCGCCGTACCGGGGCTGAATGCCCCCATGGCGATCGCGGTGGCGATCCCGCTGACATTCACGATGGCGCCGCTCGCGGCAATCGGCATGCTGGTGGGCGTGATGAAAGGCGGCGGCTTCGGCGGAGCGATCGGGGCGATCCTGCTCAATACGCCGGGCGAGCCGCACTCTGCGGCGACGACCCTCGACGGCCATCCCCTCGCCAAGGGCGGCAAGCCGCGCAAGGCCTTGCAGACCGCGCTCTATTCCTCGGTGGCGGGGGACAGTTGCTCGGACCTCGTGCTGATCCTGCTGGCCCCCACGCTCGCAGTTTTTGCCCTGCGGGCCGGACCGGTCGAACTTGCGGCCATCCTGGTGATCTCGCTCACGCTGATCGCCTCATTGTCGGGCCGGTCGCTGACCAAGGGGATATTTGCCGCAGCCCTCGGCGCCTTCCTTGCGACCGTCGGGGTGGACCCGGAAACCGCGTCCCCGCGCTTTACCTTCGGGCAGGTCGACCTTTTCGACGGCCTTCCCCTCGCGGCTGTTGCCATTGGCGTCCTCGCCGTGCCGGAAATCATTCTGAGGCTGCAGGAGGGCCGTCGCTACCGCCCCGACGCCAGCAAGGTCGTAACCAACAGCGAGGGCGATGACCGCCTGCCGTTCCGCGAATTCCTGACGCTGAGACGCACCGTCTTGCGTGGCGCGGGTATCGGCACGGCCATCGGCGCCTTGCCGGGCCTTGGCACGACGCTGGCGGCTTTCCTCAGCTACGCCGCCACCAAACGGTTCTCGACAGCGCCCGAGAAACTGGGCTCCGGCGCCACCGAGGGCATTGCGGCGACCGAAAGCGCCAACTCTGCCGTCTCGGGCGCGAACCTGATCCCCCTTCTGACGTTGGGTATCCCCGGCAACCTCACCGCCGCCCTTCTGGTCGGTGCCTTCCTGATCCATGGCGTGACGCCAGGGCCGCTGATCTTCCAGCGCGATACATCGCTGATTTACGGGCTCTTTGCGGCAATGATCATGGCCAATGTCATGGTGTTGATCATCGGAAGCGTGGGGCTTCGCGCCTTCGCGCTGATCGTGAAGGTCCCGCCCTTCGTCATCTATCCCATCGTGCTGCTGCTCTGCGTCGTGGGCATTTACGTGAGCCAGGGCGGATTCTTCGCCGTCGGGGTCATGCTGGCCTTCGCGGTGCTGGGCTTCTTCATGCTGAAGCTGGAGATCTCCATCGTCTGCTTCATCATCGGGCTCGTGCTCGGCCCGATGATCGAATTGTCGATCCGCCAATCCGTGATCCTGCTCAGCCGCAATCCCGCTGCCATCCTCGATCACCCCTTCGCGCTCATCCTGTTTGCCGCATCACCGTTCGTGGCGTGGCTGCTGATCCGCGATCGTAACCGCCTGTCCGACGGCTAAAGGAAAGGAACCCCATGAAGACCCCTTATTCGCCTGATGCCAAAGGCCCGCTCGACGGCCTGCGCGTCGTCGACATGACACGGCTCGCTGCCGGCAACATGATGACCCACATGCTGGCCGATTTCGGCGCCGACGTGATCAAGATCGAACGCCCCGGCAAGGGCGACGATCTGCGCCGCTTCGGCGAAGCCGAAAGCTGGTGGAAGGTCTACGCCCGCTCCAAGCGAAGCATGGAGCTTGATTTCCGCTCGGAGGCAGGGCGCGCCGTGCTCGACAAGCTGATCGCCAGCGCCGACATCCTCTGCGAGAACTTCGTTCCCGGCACGCTTGAAAAATGGGGGATGGGGCCGGAGGAGCTTTGGCAAGCCAATGAAAACCTGATCATCGTGCGGGTGTCGGGCTGGGGGCAGACCGGACCCTACAAGGACAAGCCGGGCTTCGGCAGCCTGATAGAGGGCATGTCCGGTTTCGCCGCGATGACAGGCTGGGAAGACAAACCACCGCTGCTGCCGCCGCTTGCCCTGGCCGACATGGTCGCCGGACTTGCCGGCTTCGGCGGCGTGCTGTCCGCCGTGATTGCCCGCGACAAGGGCCAGACAAAAGGCCAGGTCGTGGACCTCTCGCTCTTCGAGCCGCTGTTCGGCATCCTCGGCCCTTGGGCGGCGGCCTATGAGGCGACAGGCAAGGTGCCGCGGCGGACCGGGAACTCCAGCGAAGTCGCGGCCCCGCGCGGCCTCTATCCGACAAAGGACGGAAAATATATCGTGATGTCGGCCTCCATGCAGTCGATGTGGGAAAAGCTCGCAGCCGCCATCGGACGGCCCGAACTGTGCGACGATCCGCGCTATGCGACCTCGCGCGCCCGGGTCGAACATGCAGCAGAGCTTGATGCCATCATTGCCGCGAACATGAAGACCCGGACGCTTGACGAAAACCTCGCCCATTTCGAAGCGCGAGGCGTCACTGTCGGCCCGATCTGCGACATCTCGGACCTGGTCGATCATCCCTATATTCGCGGCCGCGAGGTGTTGCAGGATTTCGAGTGCGACGGCATGGCGCGGTTGCCCATGCACCAGACCTTTCCGCGTCTGAGCGCCACGCCGGGTGCCGTGCGCGCGCCCGCACCGAGGCTGGGGGAGCACACTGCGGAAATTCTGGCCGAGCTCGGCATCGATGATCCGGGCCAGGCCCGCCGCGCCAAGGAAGGCGCATGACCATGTGGCGCTCTCTCCTGTTCATACCTGTTCTGGAAGAAAAGTTCTTGGCCAAGGCCGCGAGCCGCGGCGCCGATGCCATCGTGCTCGATCTCGAAGCCGGCGTCGATCCCGCCCGCAAGGTCGAGGCCCGGGTGGCGCTGCCGGGCGCGGTCTCGCGTCTTGCGCCTGAAGTCGATGTGACGGTCCGGATCAATGCGCTCTGGACCCAGGCGTTTCGCGACCTCGAGGTCTGCGTGATCGACGGCGTCTCGGCGATCCATCTGCCGCTGTGCGAGACCGCCGCGCAGGTCCATGCCGTCAGTGAGATGATCGGCGAGCTGGAAAGGGAACGTGGCCTGCCTCAGGGAGAAATCCGTCTCGTCACGTTGCTTGAATCGGCCGGTGCGGTGCTCAATGCGCGACAGATCGCGACCGCCTCCCCTCGGCTCGTCGCCATGACGGTGGGCGTCGAAGATTATGCGACATCAATGGGCGTTGCCGCCACGCCGGATGTTCTGAAACCTGCTGTTCAACAGGTCAACCAGGCCGCTCGCGCCGCCTCGATCGCGTCTTTTGCCGTCGCCGCGAGCATGTCCGATTTTCGTGATATCGACGGCCTGCGGGCCGCCGCGTCCTACGCTCGCGCCATCGGGTCCACGGGCGGCTACGCGGTACATCCGGCACAGGTTGCGGTTCTCAACGACGTCTTTTCGCCCACCGAGGCCGAGCTTGACTGGGCGCGACGTGTCGTCGAGGCAGCCGAAACTGCCACCAGGCAGGGTCAAGGCGTGACGAAGGTCGACGGCCAGATGATCGATTTGCCGCTGGTGATCCGGGCCCGGTCCATTGTCGCTCGCGGGCAGGCGTCTGGCTGATGTAGCGGAGGCCCGGCACCGCAATGCGACCACGGCCTCATCCGAGATCTTTCGCCATCACACTCACTGCTCCTGCGCGCAACGAAGGTCGGCTTACCTGAAGGACTGATGCAGAGGGGACTACCGAAGCACTGCGAAGGGCAGCAATCGCCGGCCGCACCGCAGCGTTCTTGACCAGTGGTAGACGGCGGCTCAGGCCAGGATCTGTCTTGCGGACCAAGCCGACCGTTCCGTGTCGCAAGCCAGTTTCACTTGACACTCTTCAATCGCATCAATAGTTCTCGATATATGGATAAAAAAGACGCCCTCGAAGCTTTTGCCGCTCTAAGCCAGTCGACCCGGCTCGATGTGTTCCGCCTGCTGATCAAGGCTGGCGAAGTCGGCATGTCAGCCGGAGACATCGGCGAGACCCTCGACGTGCGCCAGAACACGATGTCGGCCAACCTCTCGATCCTGGCGCGCTCCGGCCTGGTGCGGAACGAGCGGGAAGGTCGCAGCATCCGCTACTTCGCCGACATGGACGGTGTGCGCGGGCTGCTGGCGTTCTTGATGGAGGACTGCTGTGCTGGCCGTCCTGAACTGTGCCAGCCCGTCATCGACTCGATTGCCTGCCCACAGCCTCAGGAAGACTGACATGGCCGAAACCTCACTGCCCGCCGCCGCGGGTCTTGGACCCTTCGAGCGCTGGTTGTCGCTCTGGGTGGCGCTTGCCATCGGGGCGGGGCTCGTGCTCGGCAATCTCTTTCCCGGCCTGTTCGGCGCTATGGCCGGGCTGGAGATCGCCTCGGTCAACCTGCCGGTGGCCGTGCTGATCTGGGCGATGGTCTACCCGATGATGGTCGGTGTCGATTTCAGTGCGCTGGTCCATGTGGGCGACAAGCCGAAGGGCCTCGTGGTGACACTGGTGGTGAACTGGCTGATCAAGCCCTTCACCATGGCGGCCTTGGGCGTGCTGTTCTTCGAGCATGTCTTTGCCGGGCTGATCCCGCCGGAGGACGCGCAGGCCTATCTGGCGGGCGTGATCCTGCTTGGCGCGGCGCCCTGCACGGCGATGGTCTTTGTCTGGTCCAACCTGACGCGGGGCGATGCAACCTACACGCTGGTGCAGGTCAGCGTGAACGACGTGATCATGGTCTTTGCCTTCGCGCCCATCGTCGCCTTTCTGCTGGGGGTGACGGATATCGTCGTGCCCTGGGATACGCTTCTGCTGTCAGTGGGCCTCTATGTCATGCTGCCGCTGGCCGCGGGCTACCTGACGCGCCGCAGCCTCGTCGCGAAAGGCGGCGAAGCCGCGGTCGAGGCCTTCAAGAGCCGGGTGCAACCGTTCTCGATCTTCGGGCTGCTGGTGACGGTGGTGCTGCTCTTCGGGTTTCAAGGCGAAGTCATCCTCGAGCGGCCTCTGGTCATCGCGATGATCGCGGTGCCGCTTCTGATCCAGTCCTACGGCATCTTCCTTGCCGCCTACGGTGCGGCGCGCGCCTGGGGCATTCCGTTCGACGTCGCCGCGCCCTGCGCTCTGATCGGCACCTCCAATTTCTTCGAACTGGCGGTGGCGGTCGCGATCAGCCTGTTCGGCCTGGGGTCGGGGGCTGCACTGGCCACGGTGGTGGGCGTGCTTGTCGAAGTGCCGGTGATGCTCTCTCTCGTTGCCTTTGCCAATCGGACGCAACACTGGTTCCCGGCCGCGGATGACCCGTCATGAGCGTCGTGATCCACCACAACCCCGAATGCGGCACGTCGCGCAATGTGCTTGCGATCATCAAGGCCTCCGGCGCGGCGCCGGAGGTGATCGAATACCTCAAGACCGGATGGACGCGGCCACAGCTGCTGGCGCTCTTCGCCGCGGCCGGTCTGACGCCCCGCACCGCACTGCGCACGACGAAATCCCCGGCACGGGATCTGGGCCTGCTCGACCCCGCTGTCAGCGACGATAGGGTCCTGACCGCGATGCTCGCCCATCCGATCCTGGTCGACCGGCCCATCGTCTGCACACCCAAGGGTGTGCGCCTCTGCCGCCCGAGCGAGACCGTGCTGGACCTGCTCGACAGCCTGCCGCCCGGTCCGTTGGCAAAAGAGGATGGCACGCCACTCATCGACGCAGAAGGAAATCGCCTTGTCTGATACCCCGAACCTTCAGGAACGCCATTTTCAGCCGATCGACACGGCGCGTTTGCTGTCGCCCGAACGCGCCTCACACGCGCCGCGCATCCTGCTGCTCTACGGCTCGCTGCGAGAGCGCTCCTTCAGCCGCCTGATGACCGAGGAAGCCGCCCGCATCCTGACGCGGCTCGGGGCAGAGACCCGAACCTATCGCCCCTCGGGCCTGCCCCTGCCCGACGACGGGGATGCGGATCATCCGAAGGTGCGGGAGCTGCGCGATCTCGTCACCTGGTCCGAGGGCATGGTCTGGTGCTCGCCCGAACGGCATGGTGCGATGACAGGGATAATGAAGACCCAGATCGACTGGATACCGCTGTCGCTCGGAGGTGTCCGGCCGACCCAAGGCAAGACGCTGGCCGTCATGCAGGTCAGCGGCGGCTCGCAGAGCTTCAACGCGGTGAACCAGTTGCGCATCCTCGGCCGATGGATGCGGTTGCTGACCATTCCGAACCAGTCGTCCACGCCGAAGGCCTATCTCGAGTTCGACGACACCGGCCGGATGAAGCCGTCGCCGTTCTACGATCGCATGGTCGACGTCATGGAGGAATTGATGAAGTTCACCCTCCTCACCCGTGACAACAAGGCCTACCTGCTGGATCGCTACAGCGAGCGCAAGGAGAGCCCGGCCGCACTGTCGAAGCGCGTGAACCAGCAGGCGATCTGATCGACGGCCTGGCAGATCTCCGGGACGCTGTAGCTGTCTGCATGGACGCCTTGTGCGGTCAGCCCGTCAGACCACGCCGCCATCCACCACGATGCATTGCCCGGTCACCATGCGCGCGGCATCAGAGGCAAGCCAGAGCGCGCAATCGGCGATGTCCTCGGGGCGGATCAGGTCGGGAATGCATTGCAACGCATGGGTCTCGGCCACCCAGGCTTCGCTGACCTCTCCCGCCACACGCTCGGTCACCACACGGCCCGGGGCAATGGCATTGGCGCGGATGCCTTGCGGCCCGAGGTCGCGCGCCAGACCGCGGGTCAGACCCACGATGGCGGATTTCGCGGCATGATAGGCAGTCAGGTTGCCCGCCAGCTTCATCCAGGCGGTGGAGGACAGGTTGACGATGGCACCGCCGCCGGCGCTTGCCATCCCCGGCACCACCAGCCCTGACAGGAGCGCATGGTGATCGAGGTTGACCGCCAGCATCCAGCGCCAGCTTTCAGCCGTCAGCTCGTCAAAGGGAATGCGCCGGTCAACGCCGGCGTTGTTCACCAGCACCCTCACCGGGCCATTGGCTGCTGCGGCCTCGGCCTGCATCTGCTGCATGGCCTCCGGGTCGGCGAGGTCACAGGTCAGCGCGGTGATGCCAGAGGCTCCGGCGGCGGTGTCCTTCAGCCCCTCGGCATTCAGGTCCACGGCGGTCACCCGCGCGCCCTGGGCGGCAAACGCCAGCGCCGTGGCGCGCCCGATGCCAGAGGCTGCGCCGGTGACCATCACGTGACGCCCGGCAAACTCGGCATGGCGCGGGCTCACAGCGCCACCTCGGTCACTGGCTGCCCGGCAACATCCACGTCGATGGCAAAGAGCGCGCCAGAGAGCGGCGCCTCCTCCAGCACACTGGCCGGCAGGCGGATCGAGGCGCTGGTGATGAACAGCCGTTTCAGGTCCGGTCCGCCAAAGCAGCAACTGGTCGGGCGCGGCACCGGCAGGTCGATCTCGCGCTTCAGGGTGCCATCGGGGCCGTAGCACGCCACCCGCCAGCCATCCCAGATCGCCACCCAGAGGTTGCCCTCGCTGTCAACGCAGAGCCCGTCGGGCTTGCCATCCGACGGATCGAGCGACAGGAAGCTGCGACGGTTCGAGATCGCGCCGCTCTCGGCGTCGAAGTCATAGGCAAAGACGATGCCAAGCGCGGTGTCGGTGAAATAGAAGGTGCGCCCGTCCGGGCTCCAGTCGAGCCCGTTCGAGACCTGGAAGCCGCCGTCCACCGCCTTGGCCGAGGCGCGGCTGTCGAAGCGGTAGAGCGAGCCCGAGGGCATCGAGGCGTCAAGGCTCATCGAGCCGGTCCAGACCCGGCCGCGGCTGTCGGTCTTGGCGTCGTTGAAGCGGTTCGAGGGCATATGCGCTTCGGGGTTGTAGATCGTCTCGAGCGCGCCGGTCACCGGGTCATAGCGTTCGAGCCCGTTCTGGGTGATCGCCACCATGTCGTTGCCCGGGCCGGGCAGCACGGCGCTGACGAGGTAAGGCGCCTGCGTCATGCGGTCTTCGCCGCGCTTGGGGTCATAGACGTGAAACGCCGGGGCCGCGACATCGACCCAGTGCAGCACGCCTTCGCGGGCATCCCAGACCGGGCCTTCGCCGACGATGGCGCCGGCGGCTGACAGGCATTCGAGACCTTCTTCAACATGAGCCGTGCGGCGCGGATTGGGCGTGATGCTCACAGGGGCACTTCCGATATTGCCGATCACCCGGCGCGCGGCCTCCATCAGGTCGCGTCCGATCACGTGGCGGCGTTCATAAGGCAGGCGGCTGGCGAGCGCGGTGACGACAATCGCGCCATGCCCCATGCCGGGCGGTCCGCTGACCGGCACGGCAATCACCACCACGCCTTCCAGCGAGCGCGAATTGGCCAGCGAATAACCCCGCGCCCGGCTGATGGCGAAATCGGCCAGCAGGGCCGATTGATCCTCCGACGGCAGCCGCCCGATCAGACTGTTGACCTGATGCGGCGGCATCGCCGAGAGGATGGCGTGGCCCGAGGCACTTTCCAGCGCCGGCAGCTCACGGCCGATCTCGACTCCGATGGCCAGCGGATTGGAGGGGCGACGGACATCGACATAGATGATCCGGTCGCCCTCCATCACCGTCAGGCTGACGGTTTCGTTCAACTCCTTGGACAGGCGCAGCACCTCGGCCTCGGCCGCGGTGCGCAGATCGAAGGAGGCCATCGACTTGCCAGCCAGTTCGATCAGCCGATGACCCAGCGCATAGGTCTTGAGCCGCGCATCGTGGCGCACGTAGCCAAACTCGATCAGCGCGCCCAGCAGACGGTAAAAGGTCGCCTTCGGCAGGCCCGAGGCCGAGAGCAGTTCCGCCGAGGTGCCGGGCCGGCCGATCTGGTCGAGGATCTCGAGGATTTGCAGCCCCTTGACCAGCGTTCCGGCCCCTGGAAATCTTTCGGCTATTTTGTCAAACCTGTCCAAGCGCTTATCCCACGACCTCATGTGTATCAGGATCGAATACATGAATCTTGTCGACCGGGAAAGCGAGGCCGAGGCTGTCGCCGTCATGGTAGCGCCGATCATCGATCACCCGGATCAGCATGGTCTGGGCGTCGCGCTCTTCGTCATTGGCCATGACCGTGCGGTCAAGCTCGAGGATGTTCTCGCCCGGGGTGTGGAAATGCAGGATCTTCTCGGTGCCGAGGTTCTCGACCAGCGACAGCCCGATGGTGGCGCCATGCTCGGACACCCGGATATGCTCGGGGCGGATGCCGAACACCATGTCGCGGCCCACCACCGACCGGCAATGCTCCGGCAGGGCGATCTCCTGTCCGCCGAACCGGGTGACGGGGCCGCGCGCGCCGTCCGCGACCGGACCGCGGAAGAAGTTCATGCCCGGCGAGCCGATGAAACCGGCGACAAAGATGTTGCGCGGCTGGTGGAACAGCTCCTCGGCGCTGCCCACCTGCTGGATCACCCCGCCGCGCATGACGACGATCTTGTCGGCCATGGTCAGCGCCTCGGTCTGGTCGTGGGTGACATAGATCGTGGTCACCCCCAGCCGCTTCTGCAGCTTGACGATTTCGGACCGGGTCTGCACCCGCAGCTTGGCATCCAGATTGGACAGCGGCTCGTCCATCAGGAACGCCTTGGGCTCGCGCACGATGGCCCGGCCCAGCGCCACCCTCTGGCGCTGACCGCCGGACAGGGCGCGCGGCTTGCGATCGAGGTACGGCGTCAGTTCCAGCACCCGGGCGGCCTCTTCCACCCTTGCATTGATGTTCTGCGCATCCATCCCGGCCATCTTCAGGCCGAAGCCGATGTTCTTGCGCACCGACATGTGCGGGTAGAGGGCGTAATTCTGGAACACCATGGCGATGTCGCGCTTGCCCGGCCCCAGCTCGGTGACGTCCCTGCCGCCGATCTGGATGGTGCCGCCAGATGTCGCCTCGAGCCCTGCGAGCATCTTGAGCGCGGTGGACTTGCCGCAGCCCGAAGGCCCGACAAAGACGCAGAACTCGCCGTCCTCGATATGCAGGTTGAAGTCCGAGATCGCCTCGACGGCGCCATAGCTCTTCTGGATGTGGTCGAATTGTACGGTTGCCATTTCTGTCGCTCCGTTACTTCTCGGATCCGGCGGCCAGGCCACCGACGAGAAAGCGTTCAAGGAAAAGGTAGACGATGATGATCGGCACCGACGCCATCAGCGATCCGGCCATGATCACGTTCCATTCGGTCACGAACTCGCCCTTGAGCGAGGCGATGCCCATCTGCAACGTCCAGTTGTCGTCATTGGTGGTCAGGAAGGTGCGCCCGAACAGGAAATCGGACCAGCTGACCACAAAGGCATAAAGCGCCGTTGCCGCAAGACCGGGGGCCGCCACCGGCAGCACGATGCGAAAGATCGTGCCCAGCGGCGAACAGCCGTCGACCAGCGCCGCCTGCTCCAGTTCCGGCGGAATGGTGTCGAAGTAGCCCTTCAGCATCCAGGTGCAGAACGGCACGATCAGCGTCGCCTGGGCGATCACCACCGACCAGAGCGAACCCACCAGCCCGACGGACTTGAAGATCGCGAACAGCGGGATGATCATCAGCGTCGCCGGCAGCATCTTGGAGGTCAGGATGAACAGCCCCAGCCCGGTACCGCCGCGCAGCCGGAAGCGCGACAGCGCATAGGCGGCGAGGATCGACACCGCCAGCGACATGATCATCGTCGCCAGGGCGATCAGGATCGAGTTCAGGAACCACTGCGCATAGGGATGTTTCGCCAGAATGTCGGCAAAGACGTTCCATTGCGGCTCGGCCGGCCAGAACTGCGGCGGATAGGACCGCAGGTTGGTGGCCGGCTGAAGCGCGGTGACGATCATCCAGTAGATCGGGAACAGCAGCAGCCCGCAGGCGGCGATGGCCGAGGCATAGATGCCGAAGGTGGCGAGGGGGGATCTCTTTTCCATGGCTCAGATCTCCTCAGTGAACCGATTTGGCCATGCGGCCGACAAGCGCGCGGCTGATGATGGCGCAGAAGATCATGGTGATCACACCCACCGTGGCGCCCTGCCCCATGCGGAAGAACTCGAAGGATTGCTCGAAGGTCAGGATCGACAGCGTGGTTGTCGCGCCCAGCGGCCCGCCCTGGGTCAGCACGTGGATGATGGCAAAGTCGCGGAACACCCACAGCGTGGTCATCACCAGCGTGACGCCGATCACCGGCAGCATGTTGGGCAGCGTGATGTAGAAGAACCGCTGCCACGGCCCGGCGCCGTCGACCTTGGCGGCTTGGATCTGCTCTTCCGGAATGGATTGCAGACCCGCCAGCAGCATGATCGACATCAGCGGATAACCCTTCCAGATCATCACGAAACAGACGGCGGCAAAGGCTGCTCCGGGGTTCGAGGCAAACTGCACCGGCGCGTCCACCAGCCCCAGTTTCAAGAGGGCCCAGTTGACCACCCCGAAGGAGCTGTCGAGCATCCAGGCCCAGATCACCGTGGCCACCACCTCGGGCACCGCCCAGGGCAGCGCCACGAAGAGCCGCACGGCGGTGCGGCCGCGGAACTTCTGGTTGACCAGCATCGCGGTGGCAAAACCGATCAGCACCGAGAGCCCGCCAACCACGGCGACGAGCTTGAAGGTCACCCAGATCGCATGCCAGAATTCGGCCGAGCCGAAGAGCCAGGCATAGTTCTTCAGGGTCCAGGGTTCGCCGGTGGCGCCGACGCGGGCAATCCGCACGTCCTGCAGGCTGATGTTCACCGACAGCAGGATCGGATAGACGATGATCGCCGCCATCAAGAGAACCGCCGGCGCCAGCAGCAGGTAGCCGAACTTGGCGCGGTGGCGCGGGGCACTGAAGTCGATAGACGGGAGGAACCCGGCCAGCGTTCTGCCCTGTCGCTGTGTGGTGGTGTCGCTCATTTCTTTGGTCCTTATGTGGCCGGCATCCCGGGGAGAGCCAGGATACCGGCCGGAGAGACGCTCGGATCAGCCCTTGATCCGGGTGACTTCTTCTTGCAGGCGTTTCGCCGCGTCTTCCGGTGACAGGTCCTGGATCATCATCTGCTGGGCCACCTTAAAGAAGATTTTCACGACTTCATTGTTTTCCAGCTCCAGCCCCTTGGGCAACCGGTCGACATTGGCGGCGGCGGCGTCCGCCGCGGCAGCGGCCAGCACCTCGAAGGACGGGTTGTCGGCCTTGAGCTTGCTGTAATCGAGGCCGGGACGCGGCGCAGGGGTCTTGCCCCATTCGGCAAAGCGCTGCTGGTATTTCTGCGACGCGGTGAGCTCGATGAAATCCCAGACCAGCTGTTTCTTCTCGTCCGAAATATCCGAGGGCATGCCCAGCACGTTCGACGTGCCGCCGAGCGGTGGCGAGAACGGCGACTTGGCGATCTTCAGGTGCTGCTGAATCTCCGGCGTGGCGCTGCGGAAGGTGTTGTTGATCCAGCCGCCATCGACGGTCATCGCCAGCCGGCCCTCGAGCAGGAACTGCCGCACATCGCCCGAGGTCAGCTCTTTCGGGGTCAGGCCTTCGTCAAACAGCTGTTTCCAGCGGCGCAGACCTTCGACCACCTCGGGCCGGTCAAAGGCAGGCTCGCCATCGACGGTCCAGCTGCCACCGGCGTCGAGCACGTAGTTCAGCGCCTCCTGCATCACGCTGGCGTCGCCCACGAACGGCAGGGCAATGCCCAGCTGATCATTGATGCCGTCGCCGTCGAGGTCCTTTTTCAGCGCGCGCGCGGCAGCCAGATAGCTTTCCCAGTCGGTCGGTATGTCGATGCCGGCCTCGTCAAAGAGCTTCTCGTTATAGGCCAGCACGAAGCCGGTATAGAGCAGCATGATGCAGACCGTCTCGCCATTCCATTCACAGGTGGACTGGCCGGCCCAATCGGTCAGGTCGAGACCGGATTTCTCGATCCAGGGGCCCAGCGGCTCCATCCAGCCTTCGTTGGCGAAGGGCTGGAATTCAAAGGCCGCGAGATGCACGATGTCGGGCGGGTTGCCACCGGCAAACATGGTGAACATCGTGTCGGCGTATTCATCGCGTGACACCCGGCTCATGTTGATCTCGACGCCTTCGTGGGTGGCCTCGTATTCGGCGATGATTTCGTTCCACCAGTCGCCGTAGCCGGGCTCGTCCTTCATCCAGCTGACAAAGGTCAGGGTTTCGGCGGATGCCGGCAGCGCGGTCAGCATGGTGCTGGCGGCCAGCAGCGCGCCGATGGCGGCTTTCCTCAGGGTCTTCATCTTGGGTCTCCTCCAGGTACAAGTCATTGGTTTTGGTCAGATCGACAGCAGCGGCGTCAGATGGGCCATGCCGTCGGAATTGGGCGTGATGCCATGCCCGGGCGTGTCCGGGATGTGAAAGGCGCCGTCCTCGACCGGCGCTGCCCCCTCCAGCAGCGCGGCATTGGGGCCATAGATCGTGTGTTGGAACTCATGCGCCTCGGCCCCGGCGGCAAGGCCGGCGCGCAGGCTGGCCGACATGAAGATGCCCATGCCGATGGTGGCATGCGGGATCACCTCGGCGCCCGAGGTCCGGGCGCGCCCCGCGATGCGCATGAACTGGGTAATGCCGGTATGGCCCATCTCGGGCTGGACGATCCGCGCCGCACCGTCGCGCGGAATATAGTCCCACTCGGTGCGCCATTCCTCGCCCAACGCCAGCGGACAGGAGATCGCCTGCCCCACCTTGCGCTGCGCCGCGATGTCCTCTGGCGCCACCGGCGCTTCGAGGAACCATGGGTCGAAGGGCGCGATGTCCCGGGCCAGCGCGACGGCGGCCTCGGCGGTGCGGGTCCAATGCACGTCGACCGCGATGCGTGCCGCATCCCCCAAGCCATTGCGCAGACTTTCGAATTCGCCGCGCACGTCGCCGGCATCGCTGTCGCTGACCGGTATCTTGACCCGGTCAAAGCCCCTGGACTGCCAGCTCTGCGCCAGCTCCAGCCGCTCGGACTTGGTGGGTTTCGGCAGGCCGGAGACATAGGCCGGGATGGTCCCCGCCCCGCCCTTGCCAAGCGCCGCCTGCAGGCTGTCGCCGGTGCTGCGGGCAAAGAGATCCCAAAGCGCGATGTCCAGCGCCGCCAGCGTATCGGCGAGGTATCCCCCCCAATAGCCGCGCACCCGCTGCAGCTCGTAGAGCTTGTCCCAGATCGCATCGGGGCGCTCGGGGTCGAGCATTTTCAGGTAGGGCCCCAGCAGGTCCTCGATCAGCGCCGCTACCACGCCGGGCGCCACCAGACCATAGGTCTCGCCCCAGCCGGTCGCGCCGTCGCTGTCGGTCAGGCGCAGCACCACCGAGCGGTCCATCCGCGGATAGACCGTACCATTGAAGCGGCGCACGATGTGGTGTTCGCCAAGCGCAAATTCATCCGCCCCGAGATCGCCGAGATAGGCCACCTTGCGTTGCCGCTCGAAGGTGAAGACCTCGATCTTTTCAATACGTTTATGCATGGGCGAGGTCCGGTGTCAGCGCCGTGCGCTCGTAGAGTTCCAGCGCCAGGTCCTGCAGTTCGCGGTCCATTTCCGGCAGCGGCTCGCGCACGTCGTCGCAGGCGATCAGCCCGCGGCTCTTGAGGATCAGCTTGGTCAGCCGCATCCGGTACGGCGCCTGGATCAGCAGGAGCGGCAGGCTGCGTTCATAAAGCCGCAAGGCCTCGGCCCGGTCATGGGCGGCATAGGCCTTCATCAAGGCGACGTGCAGCTCCAGCAGTTCGATCGCCGGCATGGTGGCAATCGCGCCCCGGTCGAGTTCTTCCAGCAGGTAGCGCGCCCCGCCGCCGCCGATCACCCCGTCAAGGTCAGGGCCGCAGCCCGCCACCAGACGCGAGACCTTGGGGCCGGAGGGGATGCCCTCTTCCTTGACATAGCGGATCGCGGGGACCTCGGCGGCCAGCGCCAGCATCTCCTCGGCGCTCAGGTCGGCGCCGCGCGGCTTGAACAGGTTCTGCAGAATGATCGGCCGGTCCGTGCCCAGCACCGCACCGATGCGGGCAAACCAGCTGCCGGTCGCCTCGCCCATCGCCGGCACCGCCATGGCCATGACGCCATCGGCGCCGGTGGCCACCGCCATTTCGGCGATCTCGACCATCTCGGCCGGATCGGCCGAGTTCACCCCGGCAATCACCGGTACCCGCCCTTCGGTCAGCCGCGCCACCAGCGCCAGACAGCTCCGCCGCTCGTCTGCGGTCAGAAACAGGTCCTCGCTGGCGACGCCCGGAAAGACCAGCGCCGAAGCGCCGGCGTCGATGGCATGCACCACCACCCGCTTCAACGACACCTCGTCAGCCAGACCGTCAGGGCCGAACGGAGTTGGCACGATCGGCAAAACGCCCTTTAGCGGTCTATTCATGGCTATGTCTCACTATTTGCAACTTACGTTTCATAGTTGAAACATAGATCGACGATCTGTAGCCTGTCAACGAGTTTTAACGAGAAAGGATTCTCGCCGTGTCACGCATCACCTTCATCGCTGTCGACTGGGGCAGCTCTTCCTTCCGGGCCTGGGCCATGGATCATTCCGGCGCGGTGATCGACCGGCGCGACGGGCCAGACGGGCTCAAGACCATTGAAAACAGTGGGTTTTCCGAGGTGCTCCAGCGCCATTGCGCCGCGTGGTTCGCCGCCGCGCCCGAGGCGCCGGTGCTGATGCAGGGCATGGTGGGCGCGCGCAGCGGCTGGGTCGAGGCCGCTTATGCCCCCTGCCCGGTGCGTTTTTCGCAGCTCTGCACCCAAATGACCGAATTCGAGGCCCTGAACCGCCGGATCGTGATTCTGCCGGGCGCCACAACGGCAGATGCCAGCGGCGGCAACGACGTGATGCGCGGCGAAGAGGTGCAGATCTTCGGCGCCGCCGCGCTGACCGGACGCCAGAGCGCCACGATCTGCATTCCCGGCACCCACAGCAAATGGGCGCGGCTCGAAGATGGCGCGCTGACCGGGTTCCGTACCTTCATCACCGGCGAATTGTACCAACTGCTGCTCGGTCACAGCCTTGTCGGGGCGCTGGCCGCTGGCGCTGACTTCACCCCCGCCGCCTTTGCCCGGGGTCTCGACCGAGGCGCGGCGCAACCGCTGTCACACGCGGTCTTTGCCGCGCGCGCCAGCACTCTGACCGGCGGGCTTGCCGCCGTGGACGTGGCGCCCTTCCTGTCCGGTGTGCTGATCGGCAGCGAACATGCGGCGCAAGAGATCACCGGGCCGGTGCTGCTGATGGCCAGTGGTGTTCTGGCCGACCGATACGAGGCGGCGTTGCGCCACTTCGGCACCGCCTTCGACAAGGTGGACGCCGATGCGGCGACGCTGGCCGGACTGACCCAGGCGGCGCGGCGGCTCTGGCCGGAACGGGTGGCGGCATGAGTGCCGCACCCGACCTGACGCTGAACCACGTGGCCATCGCCGCGCCGGAGCCCGAGCAGAGCATGGCCTTCTACGCCGCCTTCGGCTTTCGCCCCGGCTTTGTCCGACGCAGCGCCGCCGGCGAAATCGAGTTGCAGCAGATGCAGCGTGGCCCGGTCTTTGTCGAGCTTCTGGCCGACAAGACCGCCCCGGTCGCCGGGCACTTCGGCCTGCACACGGCCGACATTGCGCCGCTGCTGGCGCATCTGGCGGAGCAGGGCATCACCCCGCTGCATCCGCCAAAGCGCGGCGCATCGGGCGTGCTCTGGACCTTCTTCACCGACCCGGCGGGCAATCTGGTCGAGGTCACATCACCTTGCCCGGCCTGACACCGGATCGCGGTCAGGCCTATGCGCTGATCGCCCTGTTCAGTGGCGTGGCCTCAGGCGTGGCGCTCAAGGCGCTGGGCCCGATCCCCTCGGGCGAGGCGATCGCGTTGCGTTCGGCGCTGGCCTTCGTGCTGATCACCGGGATCGTGCTGGCGCGGCGGCACGCCACCGACCGGCTGATCGGGCCGCGCGGGCTGGCGCGGGCGGCGCTGGATGCCGTGGCGGCGCTGACCTTTTCGCTGGCGATCTTCGAGATCCCGCTGTCGCTCTTGGCCAGCATCCACGCCACTCTGCCGGTGATCTCGGTGATCCTGTCCGGGCTGATCCTCAAGGAACGGCTGCGCGCCGGAAACTGGATTGCCCTGGCGCTGGCCTGCGGCGGCACCCTGCTGATCCTGCAACCGGGACTGAGCTTTTCACCGCTGGGGGTCACCCTCGCTCTGGTCTCGACGCTGGCCTATGCCTTCCGTGATGTCACCACACGGCTGCTGCCGCCCCGGACGGATACCTTCCGCATTGCGCTGGTCTCGCTGGTGCTGGTGGGCGGCGTCGCCGCGCTGCTGCCGTCGTCCGGCGGCTGGAGCCTGCCATCCTCGCGCGACCTTGTCCTGCTGTGCCTGGCCGCGGTGGGGTTTGTCGCGGCCAACGTCCTGATCATCGCCGCGCTGCGCCGTTCGGAACTGAGCCGGATCGCCCCGCTGCGCTATTCCAGCGTCCTGTGGTCGCTGGCCTTCGATGCGGCCCTCTGGGGCTATGTCCCGGGGCTTGCCGGGGCGGCGGGCATCACCCTGATCCTCTGTGCCGGGGCTGTGCAGATGCGCATTCCCCCCATTGACTGACCAAAAGGACTTCTCATGACCACTCGTCCCAACATCCTGTTCCTGCTGCCCGACCAGCTGCGCCACGATTTCCTGGGCTGTTACGGCGCCGGGTTCCTGCGGACCCCGGCAATCGACGCGCTTGCGGCCAAGGGCACACGGTGGGAGACCGCGATCTCGCCCTCGCCGATCTGCGTGCCGGCACGGGCCTCGATGCTGACGGGGCAACACGCCCATGCCACCGGCATCCTGCACAACATGTGCTGGCTGCGTCCCGACCGGCACCAGATGGGCATACGCACCTGGCCCGAGATACTTGCGGCCTCGGGCTATCACACCGCCGCCATCGGCAAGATGCACTTCTATCCCTGGGACCTGTCCGAAGGGTTTCAGCACCGGGTGATCGGCGAGGACAAGCGCCACATCCACGTGCGCGACGATTATCACCACGCGCTGGTCTCCGAGGGCCATGCCAAGCTCCACGGCAAGGAGATGCCCGGTTATTACGAGACCAAGGGCGCCAGCACCAACCCCCTGCCCGACCACCTGCAGCCCGACCGCTGGGTGGCGCATCGCGCCGCCGATCACCTGCGATCGCTGAAGACCGACCAGCCCTTTGCGATGATGGTGGGCTTTCCCGGGCCCCATTGCCCCTATGATCCGCCCGCAGAAGACCTGTCGCGGGTCGACCCTGCCGTCCTGCCGGAGGCGCTGCCCCGCACCGGGGAAAGCGAAACCCACCTGCCGGCTCTGGTGGCAGGCTACAAGCGCGACTGGGCCGACCTCGATTACAGCAGCCTGACCAAGGCGCAGATCCGCGCCATCCGCCATCACTACGCGGTCTCGGTCGAGCGGCTGGACGAGGATGTCGCGCTGCTGGTCGAGACCCTGCGGGAGACCGGCAAGCTCGACAACACGATCATCGTCTTTGCCTCGGACCACGGCGATTACCTGGGGGATTTCGGCCTGATGGGCAAAGGCTTCTTCCACGAGCCTTCGATCCGCGTGCCGCTGATCGTTGCCGACTTTCGGGCGCCCGAGGCTCGTGTGGAGACCGCGCCGGCCTCGCTGCTAGATGTGTTCCCGAGCTTTCTGGAATGGGCGAACCTTGCGCCTGCGCCGCAATCCCAGGGCCGAAGCCTGAACGACCCCGACGCCGGACGCAGCTTCGCCGGGGCGACGTCCAGCGGCTTCATGCTGCGCGACGCGCGTTGGAAGCTGGTGCGCTATGGCAATGGAGTACAGGCGCTGTTTGATCTGGAGAGTGATCCGGGCGAGCAGGAGAACGTGATAGACGCCCACCCCGAAGTGCAGGCGCGGCTCGATCTGGCGCTGACGCAAAGCCTGCTCGAAGGCTTTGCCGCCGGCCATGCCGACAAGATGGTACCCGACGCCAAATCGCCGCCGGACGGCGCGTTCCATGACCGCTGCTGGCAACGCCCTTACCCTGCGATGGCCTGACGGCGCGCACCGGGGCGCGCTCCTGCGTCGCTCCATTGCCTTGGCGACTGGCCGAACAGGCGCTTGAACTCGCGGCTGAACTGCGATGCGCTGGCATAACCGACGTCCATCGCAGCCTCTGAGACGGTCATCCCGCCTGCGATCTTCATCGCGGCGTTGTTCAGGCGCATGGATTTGACGAACTGGATCGGCGACATGGTGGTGGCCTGCTTGAACTTGCGATGGAACACGGCGCGGCTCATGCCGGAGTGGTGGGCCATGTCGTCGATCGATACCGGTGCATCCAGCCGGGACGACACACGGGCGATGGACCGCGCGATGGCATTGCCGGGGCCGAATGCCTCCCTTGCGAACGCCCCTGCCTCGCCTTTCAGAACCGCATAGTAGAGTTCGCGCAGCCGCGCACCGCCAAGGACAGCAATGTCCGTGGCATTTTCCCCAAGCTGCACCAGACGCAGGAGCGCGTCGAGGAAGCCATCGTCCCAGCGCGCCAAGCGAATGCCGCGCGGGGGGCCCTCGGCCCTGGGGATGCGGCTGCCGGAGGCCTCCATTTCGATGGCCAGTTCGGTCATGAGGCGCGGATCAAGCGCGATATAGACGCCATAGAGCGGATTTTCCGCCGAGGCGGTGGGCGTCCCCGCCTCTACCGGCATGGACATCGGGCAGCACAGATATTCGCTGCTGTCATAGACATAGCGCTGCCCGTCCAGGATCGTCTCCTTGCCGCCGCTGACGATGGCAATGACACAAGGCTCATAGACCGCCGGGGCACAGGGCACGGCTTCGGTCGCGCGAAACAGCTGGACGCCCTTGATGCCGGTCTGGATCATGCCGTCGGCTGGCATCCGGGTTTCGATGATCTGCCTGAGGATGGATTTGCTCATGGCGCTGGTATACTGCCGAGGCGTGCCTTCGCGCAATGGCATCGAGACAATCAGGCAAGTATTCGCGAGGATCACGCCTGTTTTGCACAGGCCATGAGATTTATCTCCCTTTCAACAAGGCCGCAGCGCGGCGCGAACGTCGAAAGGATCAGACACATGGCAGACACGACATTCGGCCCGAAGGGATGGACCCCGGACCGCCTCGCCTCTCTTGCCGGCAAGACCTTTGTCATCACCGGCGCGAATGCGGGCGCCGGGTTTCAGGCCGCGCGCATCCTGCTGGCGCGGGGCGCGAAAGTGGTGATGCTGAACCGCAGCGCCGAACGCTCGTCCGCCGCCGTCCAGGACCTCAAACGGGAATTCGGCGCGCAGGCCGACGTCAGCTTTGTCCGCATGGACCTGTCGGATCTGTCCAGCGTGCGGACCGCCGCGCAGGAGGTTCTGAAAGCGGTCCCGCGCATCGACGCGCTGATCTGCAATGCCGCCATCGCCCAGGTGCCGACGCGCCAGCTGACCGTTGATGGATTTGAAAGCCAGTTGGGCACCAATCACTACGGGCATTTCGTCCTGTGCGGCATGCTGTTCGACCGGATCGACGCGACGCAGGGCCGTATCGTCGTGGTTGCCAGCCTTGGCTACAGGATGGGTCTGCGCACCATCAACTTCGACGACATGAACTGGGAAATGGACTACGGCGCCAACACCGCCTACAGCCAGAGCAAGCTGGCGCAGATGATGTTTGCCTATGCGCTTCAGGACAAGGTGAAGGCTGCCGGTCGCAAGGTCGAGGTCTACGTCTGCCACCCCGGGTCCTCCGCCACCTCGCTGATCAGCACCAGCGGCGGCCTGATGACGCGCTTTACATGGTGGCTGATGACCAAGACGCCCATGGTGCAGACCGCCGAACAGGGCGCCTATCCCGAGGTGATGTGCGCCACCGAAGACGGGTTGGAGCAGCGCGCGCTCCATGGCCCCACCGGGCGAATGGAATTCGTCGGCCCCGTGGGCCGGGGCACGCTGGAACCCCACGCCCATGACAAACCCGTCATGACCCGGCTGTGGGAGGTCTCGGAACAGGCCACCGGGTTTACCTGGCCGATCTGACGGCCATATTTTCAACAGGGGCGAAATGCCCCCCCCCGGGACCAGAGGCAAACATGGATATCCTCAAGACTGCAACCGACTGGGCCAAGGCCGAAATGCTGTCCAACAGCGTCTTCATCCTCTTCGGGGCGCTGTTTCTCGCCGCGAGTGTCGCGTTCTGGCAGATCGGCCGCACCGAGATGGCCCGCGCCTACGTGTTCCCGATGCTGGTGGCGGGCGGCTTGCTGCTGATCCTCGGGGCTGGGCTGCTCTATGGCACATGGACCGCACTTGCCGGCTTCGCCCCGTCCGCAGCACAGGACAGCCCCGGTCTTGTCGCCTCCGAGATCGCGCGCGCCGACAGGACAATCGCGCAATACTCAACGGCGGTGTTCAAGGTGATACCGCTGCTGATCATCACCGCCGCCGCGCTGATCATGGTACTGAAGGGCCCCGGCTGGCGCGCCGGACTGATCACCACGATCGCCTTCCTCAGCGTCGTCATGCTGGTCGACACCAATGCGATCTGGCGGCTGGAGGACTACCGGCAGAAACTGCTGCAGGCGGCACATCGGTAAAGGAAGCATCACTCTGTTCAAGGAAAACTCCGGCCGACAGCCGACCTTTTCAGCACGCGCGAAGGGGGACCCGGCCAAGGCTACCGTCCAGTCGACCAAGCACGTCCGGTCGGGCAGGAGATCCCGTTCGGTGCATCCGGGTGCCAGCCGCAGCGGTGCGACAGACGGCCGACGGTGCCAATTGTCTAGGGAAATATGGAAATCGGCGGGGGTCGCGTAGAAATAGGTGCTCCTGCGCATGTCAGTCTGCAGTCAAGCCGGCGAGGAAGGCCTCGAAGCTGGGTGCGATGACGTGCAGGCCGTCGTCGAAGGGAACTTCGTGATCGCGGAAGAACACCTCCCCGTGGTTCGGCCCTTTCAGCGCCAGAACGATCGGGTTGCCGGCAGCATCTCCGCCAATGCTCAGATACCAGGGACGGAGGTCTTTGCCGTATTTCGAATTGTAATCCCAGAGATCGTTGTAATCGTGCTCGGAATTGACGGCATAGAGGTAGTGCAGGACGGTGTCAGTCTGCCGCCCGTTTTGCATGAATGTGATAACGCGATTTTCGGGCATCTGCCCGTTCCGCGTGGCAAGCCAGTCGCGGTAGGCCGGCGGGAGCCTGACATCGAGCACGCGTTCCAGCAGGTCGAGCGTGTCCGGCGCGAGGGTGGACGGCGTCGGTTTGGGGCTTTTTCTCACGTCTGCGCGTCCCGGCCAGCATGCTTGCGCTCGGCAGAGACGCCACGGCCTGCGGGATGCTGTGCATGTTCGAGAATGCCGCCCGATGTCCTGGCCATCGACTGCGCCAGCCGTCTTGCGAACGTGTCTTTGTCCATTGGCCGGGGCCACCCTGTGAGGCATGTGCGAAGCCGCACATTTCGCGACAATTCCGGCAGCGTCAAGTGAGTCGGATATCTCTCGACACCCCCGCTGTTCAGCATAGGGATCCCGGGCCGGCGGGGGCGGTGGGCCGCAGGTGCACGGCTACCTGCGTTTCGACAGAAGCCCCAGCAATCCGGGCGCGACGAGCAGCGCTATGAGCACCCGGATCATGTGGTGCAGGCCGACAAAGGCAGGGTCGGTATCCACAGCGACGGCGATCAGGGACATCTCGGCCAGACCTCCGGGCGCATAGGCGAGCAGTTGCGCCAGCGGGTCGCCTCCGGTCGCGGTCACGAACATCAGGGCGATGGCCGACGCCGTCGCGATCTGTGCTGCGACAACCAGGGTCGCCATCCCCAAGGCCTGGGCCAGGGCGCGCGCGGACATCCCCGCGAACCGGCTTCCGACGTTGATGCCGATAAAGATCTGCACCGCGACGGTCAGATACCCCGGCATCTCGAAGCTGGTGAGCCCGGTGAGATGCAGCAGGCTGCCTGTGACCAGCGGCACAAGCACTAGGGGTGCGGGCAGCGAGGTGAAGCGATGCGCGAGCAGCCCCGAGACCACGCACAGCATAAGCCAGACCCAGTCGATGCCGGACAGAAGGGCGGCGCCGGTCGTCAGGTCAGCGCGCTCTCCATCCCAGCCGAACAGTCCCAGCACCAACGGCATGATCAGGATCGTCAGCGCAATGCGCAGCGCATGCACGATCGATACGCGGGTCTGGTCGGCGCCGGCCTTGTCGGCCAGCAGGATCATCTCGGCGATGCCGCCCGGAATGGCGCAGAGCGCAGCCGAGGGCGGGGTGAACCCGCCGATCCGCCGCAACAACAGGTATCCGGCGCAGAACATGATCGCGAGGGCCAGCATCAGGCCGACCAGCGACAGCCACCAGTGCGAGAAAGAGGACACGAGCTCCAGCGTGATGGCCGAGCCGATCATCGTGCCCACCAGGGCGCGGACAAGGTACTGTATCGACACGGGAAGTTTCACCGCCGCGCCGGACAGCGCGGTCAGGACGGTGGCCACCATCGCCCCGATCATCCAGGCCAACGGGATGCCGGTCAGGGACAGCGCCCCGCCCGCGAGGGTCGCCAGCCCGACCGTCCGAAGGGCCGGTGCAAATTCCGAGACAGGCCGCGTCACACGAGTTTTTTCACGCTGTGAAGCACGCCGTCGGCATCGCCGTAGACCCAATCCCCGGGCTGGAAGGTCACACCGCCGAAGTCGATCCTGCAGCCGGCCTTGCCCCAGCCTTCCTTGGCGCTTTTGACCGGCGAGGTGGCGAGGGCAAAGACCAGCGTGTCCATGTCGGCGATCTCGGCACTGTCGCGGATGGCGGCGTTCAAAACGAGACCGGCCCAGCCGTTCTGAATGGCCAGATCGGCCAGCATGTCGCCCAGGATGGCGATGCGGGTCGAGCCGCCACCATCCACGACCAGAACGCGCCCCTCACCCGGTGTTTCAAGCTGGGCGCGGACCACGGAGTTGTCCTCGAAGCATTTCACGGTCTGGATCGGGGCTGCGAAGCTCGGGCGCCTGCCGAAGCGGCGAAACGGCAGATGCACCAGGCTCAGATCTGCGGCGTGGTCATCGATTAGGTCGGCGGTCTTCATGGCAGTCTTCCTATGGGTCCAAAGGGGGGTGTCAGCTTGGCTATCATACCGATCAGGATTTGGCGCTCATTCCGAAACTCTCGACCCGGCGACGCATTTCCGTAATTGCCGCACCGGGGCTGGACAGCACCGAGATATCGGTGACCCGACGAACGGCCTCCTCCGCCGAGGCCATGGAAAACTGGGCGAGCATGATGGCATCTGCGTACTCGATATCGGCCGCGCAGTCCGCGATCAACCGGTCGTGGGCGGCCACATCACCCGCCTGCTTTGCCTCCAGCGCGCCGTCACAGAACACGGAGCGGAGCGTGGCTTCGCGGCCCTGCCTTCGGGCGGCCTCGTGAAACTCGAGCTCCATGCCGGCGGCGGCGGGCGGGAAGGTGTAGATCATCGCAACGCGGCTGCCCTGCGACAGGGCGGCGTCGAACATCGCCTCGTTGGGGGTCATCACCGGCACCGGCGCCTCGGCCCCGGCGCGGGAGATGGCGGCGCCAAAGGCGGAACAGGTGTAAAGCACGCCATCCGCCCGCGCCGCGACCGCGTAGCGGCAGAGGTCGATGATCCTCCGGGCGAGATCGCCGGTCAGCTCGGCCGTCTTTGCCCGATCGACCGACAGGCCCTCCTCGAGGATCGAGATCGTCTCGGCCTCGGGCCAGAGGCGCGTCGCCGTGGCCTCGATCGGCGCCATGGCGATACGGGTTGCGTGGATCAATGCGATGCGGGGGCGTGGGTTCATGTCTGTCTCTGGATAGCACCGGCGACGCCACGAGGGACGCCGCCGGGTCGCGGGCATGGCCCGCAGGGAGGACCTCAGGCCGCCGCGACCTCTTTCGCCACGGCGTCGGCCACCAGCCGGCCGAAGGCATCGGTGTTCACCCTGCCGCCGAGGTCGCGGGTGCGATTGGCGGGGCTGTCGATCACCGCATCGACCGCCTCGGAAATCGCGGCACCGGCATCCATCAGGCGCGAAACGCCACGCTGTTCGCCCAGCCAGCTCAGCATCATCGCCGCCGACAGGATCAGCGAGGTCGGGTTGGCGACATTCTTGCCGGCGATGTCCGGCGCCGAGCCATGCTGCGCCTGAGCGCAGCAGAGACCGGTCTCGGCATTGGCGTTGATCGAGCCGGCAAGGCCCAGCGAACCGGAGAGTTCCGAGGCCAGGTCCGACAGGATATCGCCGTAGAAGTTGGTCGCCACGACCACGTCATAGGTCTCGGGCTTGCGCACCAGCAGGGCGGCAAAGGCGTCGACGATCAGCTCTTCGGTCTCGACCTCGGGGAATTCCTGCGCCACGGCGCGGAAGCATTCGAGGAACAGACCGTCGGTCATCAGAAAGGAGTTGGCCTTGTGGATCGCCGCGACTTTCCGGCGCCGCTGCATCGCCAGCTTGAAGGCCTCGCGACAGATCCGCATGGAGCCATGGCGCGTGATCTTGCGCACCGAAAGCGCCATGTCGGGGTCGGGCATCATCTCGCCCACGCCGCGGAACATGTTGCGGTCGGGGTAAAAGCCCTCGGTCGCCTCGCGCATGATGACGAGGTCCATGCCCGGTGCCTTGTTGTCGATGAAGTCGCGCGACCGTGCCGGGCGGACGTTTGCATAGAGGTCGAGCCCGATGCGGAACCCGGCCGAGACATTGCGCCCGCCCTCGGCCACCGGCGGATAGTCCATGTGCGACTGGGTGCCGAGGATCACGCCGTCGAACTCGGTGCGGGCACGCTCCAGCACCTCGTCGCGCAGGGTGATGCCGTGGTTTTTCAGGCTGGTGAAGCCGCTTTCCTCTTCCTCGAAGGTCAGGCCGAGGTCGAAGCGCGCATTGGCCGCCGAAACCACCTCGAGCGTGGCCGCCATAATCTCGGGCCCGATGCCGTCGCAGGGCAGTGTCATGATACGCATCTTGTTTCTCCGTAGAATGGCCGCGCGGGCCGTCGTTTGCTGGCGCCGGGGATCAATCCCCGACGAATTCTTCTTCGTTGCGGGCGGCTTCCATCTGGCGCTTCACCCGGCGGCCCATCAGCATCGGCAGGACAAACCCGGTGATCGCGATGATCCAGAGGATGATCGCCAGGGGAGAGCCCACCAGCGTGAGCCAGTCGCCGTCCGAGATCGTCATGGCGCGGCGCAAGTTGACCTCCATCTGGTTGCCCAGAAGAATGCCGAGGATGATCGGCACCAGCGGCACGTCGAGCTTGCGCAGGAGCCAGCCGGCAAAGCCGAAGCCCACCATCAGCATCACGTCGAAGGTCGAGCCGGTGATCGAGTAGATGCCGACGAAGGAAATCATCGCCACTACCGGCATCAGGATGCGCGTCGGCACCATCAGCACGCGGGTGAAGATTCCCACCAGCGGGATGTTCATCGCCAGAAGGATGAAGTTCGCGAGGAAGAGCGCCGCGATCAGGCCCCAGACCACGTCGGGGTTCTTGGTGAACAGGAGCGGCCCTGGGGTGATGTTGAGCTGCAGAAGCACCGCCAACAGCACCGCCGTCGTGCCGGACCCCGGCACGCCAAGCGCCAGCATCGGCACCAGCGCCCCGCCGGAGGCCGCGTTGTTGCCCGCCTCGGGGGCCGCCACGCCGCGCGGGTCGCCCTTGCCGAAGGTCTTGCCCTCACGGTCCACGGTCTGCTTTTCCAGCGAATAGGCCAGAAACGAGCCCAGCGATGCGCCTGCTCCCGGCAGCACGCCGGCAAAGAAGCCCAGACCGGTGCCGCGCGCCATCGAGGGAATGCAGCGCTTGATCATCGCGAAGTCGGGCATGATCCGGCCGACCTTGGGCGCGTTGCCGCTGGCCGCCGAACCGCCGCGGTGATGTTCGAGGAAGATGAAGACCTCTGACAGCGCGAACAGCCCGACGATGGCGATCAGGAAATCGATGCCGTCATAGAGGTGGATATGATCGAAGGTGAAGCGCTGCGAGCCGGTCTGGCTGTCGCTGCCGATCATCGCGATGCCAAGGCCAAGCGCGGCGGCAAAGGCCGACTTTGCCTGGTTGGTCGACGAGATGCCGCCAAGCGTGGCAAAGGCCACGGTGAACAGCACGAAGTATTCCGCCGGACCGAACAAAAGCGCAATCTTCACCAGCTGCGGCGCCAGCAAAACCAACCCGCAAGTCGCCACGAAGGCACCGACGAAAGAGGCCACGCCGGAGAGCGACAGCGCCTCGCCCGCCTTGCCCTGTTGCGCCATGGGATAGCCATCGAGACAGGTCATCATCGCCGGCTCGTCCCCGGGAATGTTGAGCAGGATCGACGAGATCCGGCCGCCGTACATCGCGCCGTAGTAGACGGAAGTCAGCAGGATCAGCGAAGGCGTCGGGCCGAGGCCCAGCGAAAAGGCGATGGGGATCAGGATCGCCACGCCATTGGCGGGGCCGAGCCCGGGCAATGCGCCCATCAGCGTGCCGAGAAAGCAGCCGACGACGGCGAGGAAGAGGTTCTGCGGCGTCAGCGCGACCGCGAAACCGTCAGCAAGAAGGGACAGGATTTCCATTTGTGGGCCTCAGAATCCGAGCGGGCCCTTGGCCAGCGACAGGCCGAGGATCAGGTGGAAGGTGACGTAGATGCCGACCGAGGTCGCAACGCCGGTGACCAGCGACCAGAGCGGCGCGGTGCCCAGACGCCATGTGAGATAGGCGGTGGCAAAGACGGTGGCGATGACAAAGCCGACTTCGGGCAGTGCCCAGCAATAGACCAGCATCACCGCACCGGCGAAGAGGATCTCGGCCAGGTTCTTGAAGATCGGCCATTCGGGTTCGTTATCCGGACGCAGGATGAACCAGATCGAAGTCAGGCCGAGGATGGTGCCCACGATGTAGGGAAAGGCCCGCGGCCCCACGACATCGACCATGAAACTGTCTTTGATGATGGAGGCGGCCCAGATGTAGAAGATGGCAAGCGCCAGCCCGAAGCCGCCGAATATACGGTCGCTCATGTTCGTCTCCGAAAAGATGTGAGGCGCAGGGACCGGCCCGCAGGGTGCGCGGGCCGGTCTTTGGCTGCGTTACTGGATGATGCCGATCTCTTTCGACAGCTTGGTCACGTCAGCGATGGTCTGCGCCACGAAGGCGTGCATGTCGTCACCGAAGTTGTTGAACGGCTCGATGGCCGCCGCTTCCAGCGCATCCTGAAAGCCTTGGTCCTCGGCCATGGTCATGATCGCGTTCTTCCAGAATTCCTTGGCCTCGTCCGAGGCACCGGCCGGCATGTAGAGCCCGCGCCAGTTGGCACCGACCACGTCGTAGCCTTGCTCCTTGGCGGTCGGGATGTCGGGGTAGTTCTTCAGCCGCTCGGGCGCGAGGATCGCGATGATCCGGATGTCACCGGATTCCAGAAAGCCCAGCATCTCCGAGAAATCGCCCGACAGCGCCTCGACCGAGCCCGAAAGCAGGCCGGTCATCGCCTCGCCGCCGCCGTCGAAAGAGACGTACTTCAGCTTGGTGACGTCCTCGAGCCCGGCTTCCTGAGCGACCAGCATCGGCTTGATGTGGTCATAGCTGCCGACAGACGATCCGCCGGCAATGCCGACCGACCGCGGGTCTTCGAGGATCGCGTCCATCATCTGGTTCAGGGTCTGAAACTCGGAGTCGGCCGGAACGGCGATGGCCCCGTACTCGGCACCGAAGGTGGCAAGGAAGTGAACGTCGTCCTGCTCGGCGTCCTCATATATGCCTTGCGCGATCCGTGCGCTGGTGGACATCGAGGCGGCAACGATCAGGTTGTTGTCCTCGTTGCGCTCCTTGGTGACATGGGCAAAGGCCACGCCGCCGCCGCCGCCGGACATGTTGGTGACCTGCATGGCGTCGTCGATCACGCCCAGATCGAAAAGATATTTCGCGGTGGTGCGGCAGATGAAATCCCAGCCGCCGCCGGGGTTCGACGGGGCGATGCATTGCGGGTTTTCCGGCTTGAAGTCCTGCGCCTGCGCGGTGGCAACGCCGGTGAGCGCCGTGACGGCTGCAAGCGCGCCGATCTGTGTGAGCTTCCTGAACATTTGGGTCTCCTCCCAGTTCCTGACTGTTCTGCGGTCCGAATCCGGACGCCTCACTGATTGCACATAGCGCGACCAAAAGCCAATCCTAATTTGTCTTTTCGGCACCAAAAAACCACATGACATAACTGAGATGATCCTGGCATCACAACCACTTCAGCAGCGAACACGCTCGAATTTCTGCTTTTATACTTCGTGAAAACCAGTAGATTGCACGTCGAGGAATTGGCCGTGCAATCACTGCCCGGGCCGCAGGGAGCCATCGACATGTCAGCAAAGACCAGCGAGCTATCGAAGAAGATCTCCCATCGGCTGCTGCAGGACATCCTCGCCGGCACCCTGCCCCACGGCCACCATGTCAGCGCCCAGCAGGTGGCCGACCGTTACGGGGTGTCCCGGACCCCGGTGCGCGAGGCCTTTGACAAGCTCGAGGCCAGTCACGTGCTGGTTCGAAAGCCGAACCGGGGCTACTTCGTCGCCGATACCCTGCCCGAGGCCGTGGCGGCGGACCTTCAGGAGACGGCCTCGCAGGAGGCCGGCGACTACCAGACGCTCGCCAACGACTGGCTTACCAACCGCATTTCGGAGGAGGTGACCGAACAGTTTCTCCGGCAGCGTTATGACTGGACGAAGGCCCGGGTGAATGATGTCCTCATGCGCGCGGTGCGCGAGGGTTGGGCGGAGCGCAAGGAAGGCTATGGCTGGCGCTTCCTGCCGGTCGCGAAGACGCCAGAGGCGTTTGACGAGATCTATCGCTTCCGCATGGCGATCGAGCCGGCGGCCATGCTGGAGCCCTCGTTCGAGCTCGACCGCAAGGTGCTGGATGAACAGCGTCGTATCCAGGAAGGCATGCTCGACCTCGACATGAGTGCGGTGCCCGGCCAGTCGTTGCTGGAAAACGGCTCGTTGTTCCACGAAGAGATCATCAAGCTCTCGGGCAACCCGTTTTTCTTCATGGCGCTTCAGCGCGTCAACCGGATGCGCCGGTTGATGGAATACCGCGCCGAGATCAACCGCGAGCGGCTGGTCGAGCAATGCACCGAGCACCTCGAGATCCTGGCGCTGCTGGAAGCGGGCGAGATCGTTGACGCCTCTTACCGGATGCGCCAACACCTGAGCGGCGCGCTCAAACGCAAGTCCCCCCTTGCCTGGAACTGGGCCACCGAGGGGTTGGAGGCGCAATAGGCGGTCTGCGCAGCAGGATGGCCGAGGTGTCCACAGGTCGAAGGCACCACGACGATCTTGCCGCCTCTATGTTGCGCCTACCCCCCTCGGGCTGCCGCGTTGCGCCGACAAAACCCTCCGGGGGCTGGTGACTTGACGAGGGCCGACCGATGAGGATCAATTGTCGCGCTAGGATGCGGGGGAGGACCGTCACCATGGCGGATCGCCGACACGTCGAGGAAATCGAACAGGTTCTGGAGGGCGCACCGACCGGGCGCGACAGTGTCGTGGCGGCGTCCTGGCGGCGGTGTGTCGAGGTCTACGGCATGGACCCGATCCGCAACGACCCTGCCCATATCGTCACCGAGACCGAGTTCCGCGATCACCGCAAGCAGGCCGAATGGCTGATCGGCGCGGCGCGTTCCAGCCTGCAGAGCCTGTTCCGACAGGTCGCCGGGCAGAACTATGCGCTGCTCCTGCTTGATGCCAAGGGTGTCTGCGTCGACTTCTTCGGCGACGACCTGTTTCTGGACGAGCTGCGCGGCGCCGGGCTGTACCTCGGCTCGAACTGGTCCGAGGATCTCGCCGGGACCTGCGGCGCCGGGGCCTGCATCTACACGCAAGAGCCGGTGACCGTGCATCAGGATGACCATTTCGGCAATGCGCATACCGCGCTCAGCTGTACCGCCGCGCCGATCTTCGACAGTCTCGGCGGGCTGGCCGCGGTGCTCGACATCTCGCTGCTGCGCTCGCCGCGGCCCAAGCGCAGCCAGACGCTGGCGATGAGCCTGGTCTGCAATGCTGCGCGGCGGGTCGAGATGGCCAACCTGATGGCCGAGAGCAGCCGCGACTGGGTGCTGCGGTTCTCCTCCAGCCCCGAGTTCCTCGATGTCGACCCCGAGGCCGCCGTGCGGCTCGACGGCTCCGGCCGCATCTTGGGCTATACCCGCGAGGCGCGGCGGCTCTTTCCGGACGGCGAGGCGATCCTGGGCCGGCGGATCGACGAGGTCACGGCGCTTTGCGTCGACGATCTGCCCGACCTGATGCGCGACCGGCCGACCGAGGACCGGGTGATCGAGCTGCAGGGTGGCGGCGCGCTCTTTGGTCACGCCATCGCGCCGCAGAGCCCGCGCAGCCTGCCGCGCAGCCCGCGCCACGGCGGACCGCTGGCGGCGCTGGCGGGCGACGATCCGGTGATGAACCGCCTGCTGACCCAGGCCGCCAAGCTGGCGCCGACACAGTTACCCGTCCTGATCTCGGGCGAGACCGGCACCGGCAAGACCAAGCTGGCGCGCGCCATGCACATGACCGGCACGGCCGAGGGCTTTGCCCTGCTCGACTGCGCCGGGCTGACCCCGGAGCAGCTGCAGACGGTCTGCGACCCGGTGCCCTCCCCCAGCACGCTGCTGCTGCGCGGAATCGAGCATCTTGCCGAGGACAGCGCCGCCTGCCTGACCGCCCTGCTCGACCGCGCGCCGAACCTGCGGACGATCACCACCAGCCGCTGCGCGCCAGCCGCGCTGTGCCTGCCGCGGCCGCTGTTCCACCGGCTCGCCGGGGCGACGCTCACCCTGCCCGCCCTGCGCCAACGGCAGGATATCGGCTGGCTGCTCGACCGGGTGGTGCAACGTCGCGCGCCAGAGGACATGCGGCTGTCGCCCTCGGCCCGGGCCACGCTTCTGGGCCGCGACTGGCCGGGCAACCTGCGCGAGATGGAACAGGTAATCGACGTCGCCGTGGCGCTCTGCGACGGCCGGGTGATCGACGCGCCCGACCTGCCCGCCCCGGCTGGTGCAGTGGTGCAGCTGTCCGAAGAGCCGCTGGAACAGGTGATGGAAGCCTGCGGCTGGAACATGTCGCGCGCGGGGCGGCGGCTGGGCGTCAATCGGTCTACTGTACTGCGGCGAATGCGCCGTGCCGGCCTGACCCCGCCGAACTGACCCCGCGCAACACCTTTTGTTGCGCCGGCGTTGCGCCTGCAACATGCTGCAACGCAGAGGGCGATTTCCGTCGCCCCCACATAAACCTTTCGTGGATCAGCCCGGCACAAGGCCCCGATACTCCCCCCACACGCATCAGGAGGAGGACCACGATGCTCGACTCAACCGTGACAACCCGAACGCAGGACATGCTGGACAGCTTCAATGCCGCCCTGGAGGAGGGCGACATCAGCCGCGCCAGCGCCCTTTTTGCCAGCGACAGCTATTGGCGGGATCTGGTGGCGGTGACCTGGAACCTGAAGACCGTCGAGGGGCCCGGCGGCGTTTCTGACATGCTGGCCCGCCAGCTGGACCACACCCGCCCCGGCAACTTTCAGCTGCAACAGGGCGAGCTGCCCACCGAAGAGGATGGCGTCACCACCGCCTGGATCACCTTCGAGACTGCGGCAGGGCGCGGCTGGGGCTTGATGCGGCTGAAGGAGGACCGCATCTGGACCCTGCTGACCGCGCTGACCGAGCTCAAGGGCTTCGAGGAAAACCGCGGCAAGCGCCGCCCCATGGGCGCCGAACATGGCGCGCAGAAAAACCGCAAGAGCTGGAACGAGAAGCGCGAGGCCGAAGAGGTCAGTCTCGGCTATACCGAACAGCCCTACACGGTGATCATCGGCGGCGGTCAGGGCGGCATTGCGCTCGGCGCGCGCCTGCGCCAGCTCGGCGTGCCGACCATCGTGCTCGACAAGCACGACCGCCCCGGCGACCAATGGCGCTCGCGCTACAAGTCGCTCTGCCTGCATGACCCGATCTGGTACGACCACCTGCCCTACATCAAGTTCCCCGACAATTGGCCGGTGTTCACCCCCAAGGACAAGGTCGGCGACTGGCTCGAGATGTACACCAAGGTGATGGAGATAAATTACTGGACCCGCTCCGAGGTGAAAAAGGCCAGCTATGACGAAGACAGAGGCACCTGGACGGTCAGGGTCAACCGCGACGGCGAGGAAGTGATCCTGCGGCCGACGCAACTGGTGCTGGCAACCGGCATGTCCGGCAAGCCCAACATGCCCGACTTCCCCGGCATGGAAGACTTCAAGGGCACGATCCAGCATTCCTCGCAGCACGACGGACCCGACGAATGGACCGGCAAGAAGGTCGTTGTAGTGGGCTCCAACAACTCGGCCCATGACATCTGCGCCGCGCTCTGGGAGGCGGATGCCGATGTCACCATGGTGCAGCGCTCCTCGACCCATATCGTGCGCTCCGAGACGCTGATGGAGATCGGCCTTGGCGGGCTCTACTCGGAAGAGGCGGTGGCCAACGGCGTGACCACCGAGAAGGCCGACATGATCTTTGCCTCCCTGCCCTACAAGATCATGCACGAGTTCCAGATCCCGCTTTATGAGCAGATGCGCGAGCGCGATGCCGAATTCTACGCCGGGCTGGAAAAGGCCGGCTTCGAGCTCGACTGGGGCGACGACGGCTCCGGCCTGTTCCTGAAATACCTGCGCCGCGGCTCGGGCTATTACATCGACGTCGGCGCCAGCCAGTTGATCATCGACGGCGAGGTGAAACTGGTGAAAGGCCAGGTGGATCACTTCGAGGCAGACTCGGTGGTTCTGTCGGACGGCACCCGGCTCGAGGCCGATCTGGTGGTGATGGCCACCGGCTTCGGCAGCATGAATGGCTGGGCCGCCGATCTGATCAGCCAGGAGGTGGCGGACAAGGTCGGCAAGGTCTGGGGCCTCGGCTCCGACACCACCAAGGACCCCGGCCCCTGGGAGGGCGAGCAGCGCAACATGTGGAAGCCCACCCAGCAGGAAAACCTCTGGTTTCACGGCGGCAACCTGCACCAGTCGCGCCACTACTCGCTCTACCTCGCGCTGCAGCTGAAGGCCCGGATGGAGGGGCTCGACACCCCGGTCTACGGCCTGCAGCCGGTGCATCACCTGTCGTGATGGACCGCGCGCCCGGGTGTCCCCCCGGCCCGGGCGTTGCGTCTTGGCCCTTGCTTGATCGTCAGGTCAGAACCGGCCGCTTTAGCGGCAGGCGCCCGTCTCCGGTCTCTGGTGCGGACGTGCCGGGCCGCGCGACGATTGCAACGTCAGGGGCGCTCATCGCGCGCATCAAGGCGCTGTAATTCAATCCCATGGTCATGTCGGATCCGACGAGAGCCCTGGGGTTGGTAGAGCAGATGACGGTATGGTCGCTCGTGGCACCCTGGCTGATGATGCCCTCGCGAAAGACCAGGCCGCAGGTATCGGTGTCCTGCTGACCGACGGCAAGGACCGAACGGGTCGGGCCGTCGCCGGTCCGGACCAGTCTGAGAGGGGCAGGCGCCGGGTCTCTCGGCGCGGCCTGTGTCTCGCGCAGTTTGATGCTTGTTTCGATGACCTCTGCCACGAAGGTGAAGGCATCGAGATGCAGCCCCTCGATCGGCCGTCCCGTCACCGGGTCGACCCCCAGAAGAATTGCCTCGCCCAGTCGCAGGTTGTTGATCCGCCCGGGTGCGGCTGTGCTCAGCGCCCAAAGCAGGTTGGCCGAGCCACCGGCGGACACCAGATCCACGAAGGGACCGCAGGCGCCGTCGACCGCATCGGCAAGACGTGACAACAAGGCCATATCGCCCGCCGTCGGTGCAGTATTGCCCAGACAGGCGAAATTGGCCGCAATCCCCTTGAGTGCCAGACCGGGCAGGGTCACGATGCCTGCGGCGAGCTTCGCGAGATCGTCGGGCAGGATGCCTTCGCGGTTGTCGCCCATTTCGACCATCAGAACGACGTCGTGCACGACCCCGTTCAGCCGGGCCGCTGCGGCCAGCTTTTCGATCGTGTCGGCTTCGGTGTTGTAGCTGCTGTCACAGCATTGCACGACCCTGTCGATATCGCCCTGCATGGGCGCGCGGATCAGCGAAATCGGAGCGGTGATCCCGGCCTCCCGCAGGCGCAGAACATTGGAGACACGCGCATCCGCCAATCCGACGGCGCCGCCCTTCAGCATCGCGCGGGCGACGTCGGGGTGGCCGCAGACGGCCTTGGTCACACCGGTGACCGTGATCCTGCGGGCCGCGAGACGATCGACGAGGCTGCGGGTGTTCTCGGTGATCCTGGTCAGGTCGATCTCGACACGCGGCGTGGTCATTCCGCGGCCACGGGCGGGCGCAGTCGCGGAAAGGCCGTCAGGACCATGTCGGTCAGATGCGCCGGAGACCGGGCCAGCGCATCGGTTACCGGAATACCGAGGTCACCGGGCAGCTCCGCGATGGCGGTCTCGAGCTCGGCATCCGTCATTCCCTCGTGATTGAGCGTGACGCCGATCACCCGGGTGTCCGCGAACGCCTGGATGATGGCGATCTCGCTTGCCGGGGTCGGCATGGGCATGGCCGGAAAGTCGCAGCGGTGGGCGCGTTTCGGCGCATGCTGGAGGATGACCGCATGCGGCTGGCTGCCCCGCAGGATAAAGGCCGAAGTGCAGAAGGCCGGATGGCTGAGCGCGCCCTGACCTTCGATCAGGATGACATCCGGCGCTTCGCCCTGCGCGGCCGCGACGATCACGCGCTCCAGTTCGCCGCAGCAGAACTGCGGCGGCACCGCGTCCATTGCAATGCCGTACTTTGCACCCTGCATCAGGCCGGTCTGGCCGGTGCCGATGAGAACCGTCCTGATCCCCTGCTCGTTCAGCGCCTTGGCGAGCACCGTGGCCGTGGTGCGCTTGCCGATCGCGCAGTCGGTCCCCAGGACCGCGATGCGGATGGCCTCGACCGCCGCCACACTGCCGTCGAACAGGCGCATGTCCTTGCTGGCCCGGGGCTTGCGGATGTCGCGGATCGACACGTCGAACGTCTTGGCGGCGTCCGAGATCTCGGGATCGTCGCCAAGGTATTCATGCAGCCCGCTGACAAGGTTCATGCCGCAGGCGACAGCCTCGAGCACGACCTTGCGATCCGCAGGCGTAAGCTTGCCGCTCGAGGGTGCCATGCCATAGATCAGCGTGTCGGGATGCGCGTCCCCGTGCCGAAGCGCCGCGGCGAGGTCCTTCAGGACCGGAACGCCGTTGGCCACGCCGTCCAGCAGGGCGCCGCTGTCGCTGCCGGCACAATAGCTGTCGATGACCGAGAGGATGCGATAGGCTTGGGAATGGCGCACAAGACCGTTTGCGGTCTTGCCGTCGATCTGGCCGAAATTGCCTTCGCAATAGACAACGGCCGCGGGCACCTCGGTCGCGAAAGTCTTGTCGAGGCCGCTTGCAGGGGCGGGAGGAGCTTGCGGCCCCATGGTCGAGAGCCTTGTGACCGGCGGCCGGGTTGCGTTCGATGTCATGAGATCATCCAGTTCAGGCGCCGGACAGCTTCAGGACGCAGGTGTCGCGGCTGCGTCCGGCTCCGTGCGCCGGGTTTCGGTTTCCGATCGACAGAGCTATTCGTTCAGCAGGCAACGGCCCCTCGAGAGCTGGTGGTTCCGGTTGCATTCCCAGCGGTTGCCGGTTCTGTCGAGATGCGCATTGGCGGGAAGCACGATGGCGACGCAGCCCTTGTCCACGGCTTCGAAGCCACGGTTGCAGCGCCAGCTTGGGCCGTAGCTCACGTCGTGGAAGTAGGCGTTTTCGGGCACGACAACGGCTTCACAGGCGCCGTCGCGTTCTCTGTAGCCACGGTTGCAGCTCCAGGTCTGCCCATAGCTCGCGCCGTTCGGATAGGCGTTCTCCGGCACCGTGATCACCACGCAGCCGTCGCCTTTCCCCTCGTATCCCCGTTCGCAGGTCCATACCGATCCGCGCGTCTCGTCGGAGAGATAGGCATTGGCGGGCAGGATGACTTCCTCGCAGAGATCGCCGGTCTTCTTGTAGCCGCGCAGGCAGCTCCAGCTTTCTCCTGACGGGTCGAGGTAGCCACCGGCGGGCACGGCCACCTCGACACAGGCCGTTTCGTCGACCCGGAGGTATCCGTGCTGGCAGGCCCACCCCAACCCGTAGGTCCGGTTGGTCGGATAGGCATTCTCGGGCACGGTGATGCTCTCGCAGCCGTCGCCTTCGGGCCGGAAGCCCCGGTCGCACTCCCAGCCGTCGCCGTAGCTTCTGGCGTGGGCGTTCTCGGGCACGGTCGCGGCCTGCGCCAGGGCGGCGGATGCACCTGCGACAATCCCCGAAAGGACAAGCGCGAGGCACAGGATCACCGTGCCTGCGCCGCGCCGCAGAGGCGCTACCGGATCAGGAGGCATTCAGGTCAAGTCCGGCGAGGCAGGCCTGCGCCAGATCCCGATTGGGCGCCTCGGTGCCGGGCACGGTCGCCCATCCGGCGGCCATCAGCGCGTCACGTCGCTTGAAGGTCGAAGCGTCGCGGATGGTGGCAAGCTTTTCGCCGCGCTGGATGTCGGTGCGCGCATTCTCGACGCAGATCGGCACCAGTGCCGCAACCACTTCGGATTGCGCCCGGTCACCGGCGTATTTGTCAGCCCCGCCGCCGGTCATCCAGCCGCCCCAGGAAAATCCGACAATCGCGACAAAGGCAGCGCCGGCAACGGCGCCGTAGATGCCGGGTCTGAGCCAATCGGGTGTGGTCATGAGAAAGTCCTCCAACGGGGAAAGCGCCGCTTCGCTGTCATGTCTGGTTTCATCGGTCACAGGGGCATGCACGGGGGCATGCGCCGCTGCGCTCGTCGTGGTCGGTGGCATCGCGGTCTGATCGGTGCGGCCCGGCGCGAAGGGATCGCAGAACGCACCCTTCGATCCGGCGGGAGGCGCTTGCCTCCCCGGGGCCTCTTTCCGTCAGTTTCCGTCAGTGTTGTGGTCCGGTCAGGACGCCCTCGTCGTGGCACATGCTCCGGGCAAGGCATCCCGGATCACCTTAGGGCCATCTCCGGCGTCCGGTGCTGATCGAAGTTAGCGCGGAACGGTTTCATTTCCGGCAAGATACCTCAAATGGCAGGGTCCCGGGATCCGGCGGCGGGACCTCTTCTCAGCCCGCGCCAGGCGGGCCAGGACCCTGCAGGCCGAAAGGAAGCCCCATGACAATCTCAGACGTTCTTCGTCCGGATGGCCCGGACTACGATGCCTTTCTGCACGCGGAAGTGGGCGAGGATGCGACCGGCACGCGCGTGAGCGTTCTGTCCGCGCTGGCGCGTCTCGGGCTCGAACCCTGGACCGAGGCGCAAGAGCTTGCGCGCCTGAAACGGCCGGAGGCCCAAGCCCGGCTCAAGGCCCACCTTGCCGAGATTTCCGACATTCCGGTTCTGGCGCGCGCCAGCAACAGCGTGGCGATACGCCTTGTCGCCTTGCTGCCGAGCCGGTCGCCGGTGTCCGCGCCGAAACTGCCCGACGCCATGTGGAGCATCGCCTCGCCGATCCCCCTCCGATGGGTGCTGATCGCCCTTGTCTGCGGCGTGGTTCTGGCGCGGTTCGTCTTTCTCGCGCAGGGGGGCTGATCTGCGTCAGTGCGCCGGTGCAGCCAATCGGGTTAAGTCAGGCCGGCCTTCCGTTTATCGGTCGGCATTCTTTTCAAACAATTTCCGAGGCGTGAGGACCGTGTGGTTTCTCGAGAGCTGCGCGATCCTTCCGCTTCTTGTTCGGACCGTCCAGGAAAGGACACCACAATGAGCAACGATGACCAAACCCAGGAAAACCATACCGTCAAACATATGGCCTCGATAAAGTCTGCCTTGGACAAGGCGATCGACGGCCCCAAGAAGACCAAGTCGCAGAAACATTATGACGCCGCAAAAGTGGCGCATGAAGCCGAGAACGATGAAGAAGCACACAAGCAGCTCAAGGAAGCCGGACGCGCGCTCATGTGAGCCGCCCGGACCTGACAGCGAGCCCGGGCCGCCCGCCGCGATGCGGGCGGCTGTTTCATGGCAACAACGGCCGCGACTGATCCAGATAGGCCGGGTCGAAATCCGCCAGCGCCACCAGACGCTTGTAGTCATCGAACGTCACCTTGCCATCCCGAAACGTCACCAGCCCGTCCTCGCGCAGCTTGCGCAGCACGCGGTTGACGTGGACGGCGCTCAGCCCAAGCGCATCGGCCAGATGATACTGCGTCAGCGGGCAGCCATAGCCCTGACGTGTGCCGAGCCCGACCAGCGACAGCCGGACGCCGAGTTCCAGCAGGAAATGCGCCATCCGCGCATCCGCGTCACGCCGGCCCAGCCCCACCAGATGTTCGACCACCATCGCCTCGTCACGCGACACCGCCCAGAGGATGGCAGTCGCCAGCCGTGGCGTCCGGGCGAAGGCCTGAAGAAGATCGCTAACCAGAACCTCGGCCGCCTCGATGTCGACGATCGCCTCGATGCCGTGATCCGAGGTGTGCAACAGGACGCTGCGCAACCCGAGGAAATCGCCGGGGATCTGGAAATCGACGATCTGCCGCGACCCGTCGGGCTGAATTTTGTAGGACACCACCCAGCCGGAGGCGAGAATATAGGCCGCCTGCTCCGATTGCCCCTGATGCACGAGGTCCTGCCCGGCCTTGAAGGTCTTTCGTCGCCGGTGCAGCCGGTCAAGGACAGCCAGCTCTTCGCCCGACAGGGCCACAAAGGCCCCGAGCTTGCGGGTGAGCGGGCTGGTCTCCTCGGTCATCGATCGTCCTTCAAGGGCATACCCCATGCGCGTGAATTGGCCTTCGGCGCTGCTTTCGATCAGTCCCTCGCGGTGAAACACCGGCCATACTGGGCCCTCATCTCGCGCCCTCGCGCGGTCATGCGACCCAACAAGGATCGACACTCATGTCACACCTACCAGACCCCGCAGGTATCGCGGCCCTGTCGATCTGCGAGGCACTCCTGCTCGCCTTGCACGATCGCGGCCTTCTGCCGGAGCCCGAGATCGTCGGCATTCTGCGCGACGCGGCGGCGACGCACGAGAACGCCAATGGCACGGGGCCCGAGCCGGAGACGCATGCGGCCGCCGCCCGGCTGATCACCCAGATCATCCTCAGGGGCAACCTGTCGCGACGCTCGTGAGACGTGGCGCGTCACGAGACCACGCGCCGATCGGCGATGCCTGCCGCTTCCGGCTCTTCCGGCGCATCGCGGCTTCGTTGGCTTCAGACGGCTAAATTCCGGCGGCGCTTCAGCCTCTCCTACAGCCTGCAAGCCCTAAGGGGTTGGCCGTTCCCTGTCAAATCAAGCTCCCTTGATCGCTCTTCGCGATCGCAGAGGTTGGACGGGGCGGCCCTGACCGCCCCGGTGCCCAGATCGGATGAGGGGGAGCGGATTGTGGCGGGCCCCCGAACACGCCGCAGGCGGAAAAGCTATTGAACGCATCCCGGAGCCGCCTACCTTCGCCGACATGAAGAACCGCGAACACATGCGCGCCTTCCTGCGGCGCGCCACGGCACTGGCAGGGTTTGTCGGGCTGCTCTGGGCGCTCCAGATCGTCAACTGGATCACCGGCTATGGCCTCAACCCGGCCTTCGGCCTGATCCCCCGGCACGTCAGCGGCCTGGACGGCGTCGTCGCCATGCCCCTCCTGCATGGAAGCTTCGCGCATCTGCTGGCCAATACGCCGCCGCTCCTGGTGATGGGCGGGCTTCTGGTGGCCACCGCCGCGCGCGCCTTGCTGGCGGTGAACGCGGTGGTGATCGGTCTGGGCGGCGGGCTGGTCTGGCTGTTCGGAAGCGCCGCCATCCATATCGGCGCGTCAGGGCTGATCTTCGGCTGGTTCGGCTTCCTCGTGGCGCGCGGCCTGGTGGATCGCTCGCCGGTCACGCTGGCTGCGGCGCTGCTGGTCGGTTTTCTGTTCGGCTCCATGCTCTGGGGCGTCCTGCCGGGTCAGCCCGGCGTGTCGTGGGAGGCGCACCTGTTCGGCGCCACCGCAGGCGCGGCCGCGGCCTTCCTTGTCAGAACCCACGTCCATGCGCCGCGCCTTGGCGGCGTCGAGCGGGAATGAAGCAGCAGCCTCGACCCTGATCTGGCATCCGACCGGCCCCGGTGAGGCTGCCGCGCGGCCGGTCGAAACGCTGGCTCCTTGTCGACACAAGACCAGGACGCCGGCGCGCTCACGGTCGGCACACAGCTTGTCCGATCAGCCGCACCCCGCACCACGGGACGGTCGCAGGCGCTTGATCGCTGCAACTGACTCACATCGTAAGTGGCGACTTACAGCGCGGCCTTTACCGCAGCGCTGAACTGCCAGCTTCGCCCACAAAATCAGATGCAGACTTGGGGGGCCTGCCCCCCAACCCCCTCGAGGGTATTTTCAAACAGAAGAAGACAGGACCCGCGCCCGTGTCTTCCTCTTGCTCAAAATACCCTCGGGGGAGGCCACAGGCCGGGGGCAGAGCCCCCATCTCCCCTGACAAGCGCAAAACGCCGGAGCGAAAGCCGCGGTCTTTGTCATGTTCGCTCGAAGTGGCGCTTGCTGTTGCTGCAGCGCAGGCCTGAAGAGCGCCGGCCCCAAGGCCATATAACTTTTCCGCCAGCGGTCCTGCGCGAATTTCATTCGAGGCGTGGCGCCGGCGATGCTGTGTTGATGCTGACCCATCAAGGCATCATCGGGAGGCCAATCATGTCCGCCAAGGATCTCACGCAGCCAGGGATGTGTCCGTTTTCCCTCATAAACCTGCGACAGGGCGCGCCGGAGTGCCGCGCCCCCGCTCGTCGGGCTGCACCTCGGGAGCCGGCTCAACGCATCGTCGTCGTTGACGCGCATCTCGCACGCCCTCTATGCTTTCGGCATGGCAAGCGGCAAATACTTCGATGATTTTTCGGTCGGTGATCTCTTCGAGACCGGTGGGATCACGCTCACCGAGAGCGCGATCATCGACTTTGCGCTGACGCATGACCCCCAGCCCTTTCACGTCGACAAGTTGGCGGCGACGAAGTCGATCTTCGGCGGGATCATTGCCAGCGGTTTCCAGACCATCGCGCTTACCTTCCGGCTCTTTCGGGACACCGGCGTGCTGACCGGCACGAACCTGGGCGGGCACGGGATGGACGAGGTGCGGTGGCTTGCTCCGGTGTGCCCCGGCGACACGCTGCATGCGCGCGTCACGGTCGAGGTCCTGACGCCCTCACGCTCGAAGCCCGACCGCGGGACGGTCCGGTTCCGCTACCGGACCTACAACCAGAACGACGTTCAGGTGCTCGATCTGACGATGGACCACGTGATGGCCCGGCGGGGGTAGAGGCGGCGCCTGAGGATCGATTGGTGTCGTGGCGACTGAAACTCCGGTGCGTCTGGTCAGACGCGGCACTCGGATCAACCTGCGGATCGGGCGCCTCGGCCAACGCAGGGGATCAGGGCTGGCGTGCCCGGGTGACCTGCCATGGCCAAGGCGGCGCTGCGGCAGGCGCAGGACCTGCGGATCGAGAGGGTCCGGAAAATGAAGGCGATCTGAACCGACGCCTCGCGCCCCCTCTGCGTGGCGGCCTGTGAACAGGCGTTCAGCCATGACCCGCAGCCTCTGCCGGAAGATAGGCGTCGATCAGCGCCTGGGTGATGTCCGTGACTGTCTGACGCGCCGTGTCCAGGTCAGCCCGCGCCACGTCGAGAAGAACGACCATCGCTTCGGTTCCTGTCGCCACGGCAAGCGCCCGGACAAGGCGCGCTTTCTGCTCTTTGGACATCTCGGTGCCCTCCAGCGCCGCTTCGAACATGGCGATGCGGCGCGCCCCGCGACGGGTGGCCAGTTGGCCGCCTTCCACACCCCAGGCATCGAGCGACCGCGCAAGGAACTGTCGAAACCCGGCTTCATGGGTCAAGGCCAGATCGAAGAAGTATGCGCTGACCGCCCGCAGTTTCTCGGCCGGGGATCGCGCGCCTGCGATGATGTCATCATAGGATTTGACCTGCACGGCCAGCCCGGCTTCGGCTGCCATCACACCGGGATCGGAAAAATACCGATAGGCCGTCGCCTTTGAAATACCCACCCGTTCGGCGGCGGCCGCGACGCTCAGCGGCTCGCCGGCGAGCATCATCGCCCGCGCCCCTTCCAGAAGCGCCTCCCGCGTGCGGGATTTTTGAGATCGTCGTTCGCGGGTCGTGCCCATGCTCACGCCTTTTATGAGACTATTGTTTTATAAAGAGACTCGAGTATCATATATCACAGATTTCGAGTCGCAAGGAGATTTGCCATGACCGACCGTCCCCGGACCTACAATGTCCTGAACATCCTGTTGCGGTTTCATGCATTTCCCGATGAAGCCATGAACAAGTTCTGTCTTGTCGAGTGTACCGTGCCCGTGGGAGCCGGTGCCCCGCCTAACCATCATGCGGGCGAAACGGAGGCCTTCTTCATCCTTGAGGGCGACGTGGCTTTCCGCATCGGGGACGACGCCTTTACCGCGCGCTCGGGGGATTATGTCGCCATTCCCGACGGCGCCGTGCACGCGTTCGAGGCGGTGGGCGAGAGCCCGGCGCGCCTGCTGATCGTGAATGCGCCCGGCCACATGCACGAGACATTCTTTACCTCGATCGGCACGCCGCTGCCGGACAACCAGACCACCTTGCCCGACCCGGGCGTTCCCGACATCCCGGCCGTTCTGACCGCGGCCAAGGCCAGCGGAATGACGATCGTCGGCCCGGCCTGACAAGCCTCGGCCTGTTCGGCCTTTGGGGGCCGTCCCGGGCAATTTGGGAGACAGGATTGATGATATCGATTTCAAAATGGTTCTTCGCGACGGGGGCGTTTTGCGGCCTGTGCGGCATGATCTGGGGCATTCAGATGTCGGCCAGCCATGACCACACGCTTTCGCCGGCACATGGCCACCTGAACCTGATCGGCTTTGTGGCCATGTCGATTTTCGGAGGCTACTACGCCCTTGCTCCGCAGGCTGCGCAAACTCGCCTGGCGCTCGTCCACTATGGGCTGACCGTCGCGGCGGTCGCGCTGCTGACGCCTGGTATCGTTCTGGCGATCACCGATCAGGGCGAGACCCTGGCAAAGATCGGGTCGGTTCTGGCGGTAGGCTCCATGGCGCTCTTCGGCTTCATGATCCTGCGCAATGGCGTCGGCGTGGAGGCCGCCGGCCGATCAGGTGGCGCTGAACTGACAGCACTGCCCGGGGAATGAGCCCCTCTGCACCCCGCCGGTGAAATTGTCAGGCCGGGGTTCGCGGAAAGGTGTTCGAAGAGAGCGACATGACAAGGACAGTCGCAGACCATCCCCGACATACGGCCGGCATGCCCCAAGCCCTGGCAATTCTGCCGTGTCCAGCACGAATGCAAACGCCGAATTCGGGCCTGGACGTGGATCAACTGACCATCACAGCCCAGGCAAATGACAGCCTGGCACTCGCTTCAGGAGGACACAGGATATGGACCTTTTCACAAGTTTCGACGGACGTATCTCGCGCAAGGGTTTCTGGCTCGGGTTTCTGGGGATGCTCGTCATATCCATCGGCGCCGGCCTCGCATTGATGTCGGTGTTTCCCGGCGGCATCGCCTTGTTACTGGGTCAACTCGTCCTGTCGGCGGGGCTGGTCTACATCTGGTCCGCGGTCATCGTGAAACGTCTGCACGATCGCGGCAAGCCGGCCCTGCCTTGGGCCGTCATCTTCGTGACCCCGGGCGCGGTCATGCAACTCGTGAGCTTCTTCAAGATCGGCTATGCTCCGGTCGAACTGGCCGGCACGCAAGTCATGGTGCCCGGGATCGGAACGACCGTTGTCATGTGGATGGCCATGGCAGTGGCGCTCTGGATGATCGTCGAGTTGGGCTTTCTCAAGGGCGATCCCGGCGACAATGACTACGGACCCGATCCGCTGCGGGCGGGCCCCGAGGTGCAGGCGGCCTGAGGCCGACCGAGGAAAGGACCTTCGCCATGCTGCGGACCGCGCTCATCCAGCTCAACATGACGCAACTCTTCCTGTTGCGCACGACAGGCGATGGCAGGCGGCAGGCATCCTGGCGGGTCTGGGTGCTGATCTTCGTGCTGCCGGTTCTGTTTCTCGGCACCGCCGCGGCGATCGGGCTGGAAAGCTACGCCTTCGTCTCCAAGGCCCAGCGCACCACCGGCGAGGTGGTCCGCGTCTATGCCTGGGAGGGGTGGAACCCCTGGGACGGTGCAACGACGGATTATTCTCCGGTCTTCCGCTACCGGTTTTCCGAAACCGAGGTGACCGAGGCCAGCACCGGGCAGTCGTCGCCGAACTGGAACTTCGAGATCGGCTCTCGGCACGACATCTTCTTCGACCCCGAGCGCAAACAGGACGTCCGGCAGGACCGGTTCGAACAGCTCTGGGCCCTGCCCGTCACCATCGCTCTGATCGGGCTGGTGCTGCTCGTCCCGGCGATCATCGCGGCGATCTGCCTGCTGCGCTGGTTGCAGGGCGGAAAGGGGGTCGCCCATGGGTGAGACCACCGGACCCACGCCCCCGACGGGCAAGACGGACCATCCCCTGATCCGCTGCGCGGTGCTGGCGCTGCCCTTTGTCCTTGCCCTGCTCTACGGGCTCTGGAGCTATCACAGCTCCGACAGCCATTATCGCGAGCTGGAGGCCCGGGGCGTCGAATCCCGGGCGACCATCATTTCCAAACGGATCATCCGCAGCGGCACCGATCGGCCGCGGTATTCCTACGTGATGACCGTCGGCTTCACGGTCGGCGACAAGATGCGGCGCGGCAGGGTGCCGGTGACCCGCAGCTATTACGACAGTCACGACCCGCCCCAGCGCGTCCCGATCCGCTATCTTCCCGACGATCCCGACACCCGCATGATCGACCCCGCCATGCGCGAAAAGTCGATGCGCGGGGCGCTCACCATCATCGGGATCCTGCTGTTCGTGGGCGTGGCCAATATCTTCATGGCCAGCGACGCGACCCGCAGCCGCCCCACACCAACAAGGACCAGGGAGCAAGGCTCATGACGATCTACGACGTTCCGATCTCCGACATCGCATGGACCACGTGGTGGATGCTGGGGTCGGCCCTGCTGACGCTTGTGGGCTTTGTCGGCTGGCAGATCGGCAAATTCATCACCGGCGCCAGGGTCATTGCAGAGAATGACGACACCACGCCTCGGTACGGCTGGCTGCGCGCGCGGATGCTGCCCGGATATCTTGCCAACCGTCCCTTCAAGGGTCACGTCGCGGCCCGTCAGATGAAAGGCCCGGTCGGTCGGCTGCTGTTCAATCTCATGCTCTTTGGGCTGGCGGCCCACGTCGGGTTCTGGGTGTATGCCGCGAATGTCATGACCCCTTAGGTGCGCCGCGTTGCGGACCTTCAACCCCGTGACAGCAGAAACAGCGCCGGGATCGGTGCCACCGCGACAAGGACGGTGGCCAGAAAGGGCCCGATCCTGAACACCCCGCTGCCCTGCGCGAGGAAGGCCAGACCACCGCCGCCTCCGATGAGCGAGTTGCCCGGTGTGTTGAGCAATACAGCCAGGACCAGATACCGATGTCTCAGAAATCGGGTCCCGACAAATGACGGCATCGCATCGACCAGCAACTTCTTCCGCTCCTCCTCGCTGGCGCGCCCCAGTTCGGTCACGAAGGCGGAGGCCCGTCGCAGCCCCAGCCAGGACAGCGCAGCGGCAAGGCTGTGCGCGGGGAGAAGGGCGGCGACGCAATAGGATAGAAGCAGGGCGAACACCATTCCGGCGTAGACCAATGGAGCGACCTTGGCGCCGAACATGAGGAGCAGGGCGAACCCGATTTCCGCCCCGGGCACGAAGGGGATTGCAGCGGCAATGACGTAGATCACGAAGGCCCCCATGACGAAGAGATGTATCATCGGCTCGGTCATCGGGCGCATTTCGGGAATGGTGATGTTGCGTATCAGGGCACCGGCCAGCCAGCCACCGAGAAGAAGAACGGCATAGACCAGCATGGCCCGGCGCACCGCCCACAGACGGGTCAGAAGCGCGCGCATGCGGGATTCCGATCCGGGTCGCTGTCCTTGATCCGCGACCTGATCCCGGACAGCCCGGGGGACGGCGTCTGCGCCCGGTGACCCACAAAGGCGATCTCCCGGCGTGACGTCCAATACCATCGGCGACGCTCCCAGCGGATGGCGACACTGATCGCGCCGTCGTCCTGCACCAAGCCACGATACGCGAACCGGCCGCGCGACGGGCTCTCCAGCGTGCCGCTGAACGCAATCCCGGCGCCGGTGTCTTCGGAGACGTATTCGCCCGGAACAAATCCGCAGCGGGTGCAGATGTCCGACCAGAAATACCCGTCTTCAAAGAAGAGACTGTCCGCCAGATCCGGGCCATCCGCGGGACCTATCATCCCGGAAAACACCTTGCCGTCCAGCAAGCCCGCACCGCCAGCCTGGGTCGCCAGAACGGCCCAGACGGTGAATGAAAGCATTGCAGTGATCTTCCGTAGGCACATCATCGGCTTGCGACCTCTACGCCGGAGGCAGTCTACGCCGGAAAGGAAGTCCGCGCAAAGGGCGTGACGACAACACGCCGGCCCTAAGGGTGTGCGTTTCTCTCGACACCCCTGACACCGCACACCAGACGCCTGCGTTGGTTTGCGGAAACGCCACTTCGAGGGCACCGCGCCCTCGCGGATGTCGAAAAGGCGTGCGGGATTTGTCGCTGCGGTTTTCGAGTGTCCGGTGCAGGACAGCGCGAAAAAGCCCGGACGGGGCGACACCGGCACCCCGCCCTGGTTCAGCGACAGCCCCGCCGCTCCGGACCTCGTCCATCAGAAGCTCAGGTTCGGGCTTTCTCGAAGGCCGACCAGGCTGTCTCGAATGCGTCGAAATCGAACCCCGGCGCGCGGGCGGCGTCCAGAACGATGGCCTCGGTGGCCTGCATCTTCGCAATCGCCGCGCCCAGCTCGGTGATGTAATCCTGCGGGATCACCAGCGCGCCGTGGCGGTCGGCATGGACAAGCTCTCCGTCGGCAATGGTCAGCCCGAAGACGGTAACCGGCGTGGCGATCTCGCGCACGTGCACGAAGCCATGGCTCGGGCCGATGGAGCCGGCGATCACTGGAAAGCCCTCGGGCAGGTCGCCCAGGTCGCGCATCACCCCGTTGGTCAGCGCCCCCGACAGGCCAAAGCCCTTGTGAACATTGGTGTTGATTTCGCCCCAATAGGCGCCCACGGCATCCACGCCGTCGAGATCCTCGATCACCGCCAGCGCCGGGCGCGGGCCGGTGGCCATGTGGCGGTAGTACTCCATGCGGCGGGTGCGGATCACCTCTGGCGCTTCCGTGGGCGGGGCCGTGGCGGCGATTTTGGCGGTGCGCGCAAAGCCCACGATGGCGCCCGCTTCGGGGTCACTACTGAGCACCGTGCCACGGGTGAAATGGTCGAAACCGCGCTTGCCCTCGACCACTTCGATGGCGTTGCAGACGGTGGGCGTGTCGACCTTGCGCAGAAGGTCCAGAAGCTCGGGGGTCATGTTCTCTCCAGCCAGCGGGCAAGCGCCGCGTTGGTCTCTTGCGGTTGTTCGAGGGTCGGCAGATGGCCCGCGCCCTCGATGATGGTGAGCGTCGCGTCAGGCAGCAGATCGGCCATGAGTTCGTGTCGCGCCACCGGGCAAAGCGCGTCGTCGCGGCCGCAGAGCACCAGCGCCGGGCCGCCATAGGTGCGCAGGGTCTCCTGCTGGTCGGGCCGCCCGGCCAGCGCGCGCGACTGGTTGACGAAGACCTCCGGCCCCAGCGCCAGCGCCATATCCATGCAGAGATCGAGGATCTCGCCCCGCCGCGGCCCGTCGGTCAGGTAGTTGGGCTTCATCTCGTCGCGCATCACCTGCGCCAGCCGACCCTCGCGCACACTGGCGATCTGCGGCTCGCGGCGAGCGCGGACCTCGGCCAGCTCCGCCTTGGGGTTGGTGTCGAGCAGCGCCAGACCGGCCACGCGTTCCGGCGCCTGGCGCAGCACCTCCATGGCGACGATGCCGCCCATGCTGAGCCCGGCCAGCGCAAAACGCGGCGGGGCATGGGCCAGCACTTCTTCGGCCAGCGCCTGCATGCTGTCATGCCCGCCAATCGGCGCGCAGTGCACCGGCCGGGAACCCGAGACGGCGGCGATCTGCGGCGCGAAGAGCCGCGCGTCACACATCATGCCGGGCAAGAGCAGCAGCGGCGTCATCTGGCGCGCCGCGCGCCCTCGGCCAGCGCGCCCAGCTTGGCATAGGCGATCTCGGGATCGACCGCGCCATAGCCTGCAAAGGTGCCAAAGCCGCAGTCGCTGCCCGCGATCACCCGCTCGGATCCGACGATCTCGACAAAGCGCTCGATCCGTTGCGCCACCAGGTCGGGATGCTCGACGAAGTTCGTCGTGGTGTCGACCACTCCGGGCACCAGCACTTTATCCTCGGGAATGTCTGCCTTGCGGTCGCGGAACACGGTCCATTCATGGCCGTGCCGCGGGTTGGAGGTCTCGAAGAGCACATGGCGGGCGCGGGCCTGCATCAGCGTGTCGAACATCTTGGCCATCGGGATGTCGCAGACATGCGGGCCCTCGTAATTGCCCCAGCAGATGTGAATGCGCACCCGGTCTTCCGGCACGTCGCGCAGCGCGTGGTTCAGCGCCTCGACGTGGCTGCCGGCGATCTTGACGAACTCCGCATCGGTCAGGTCGTTGAACAGCATGTGCCGCGACAGCGCGAGGTCCGGGCAATCGAGCTGCAGGTCCAGCCCCGCCGCCACGATGGTCTCGTATTCCGCCTTCATCGCGTCGGCGAGCGCCGCGAGATAGGCGTCGCGGGTCTTGTAGTAATCGTTCTGCAGGAAGAGCGAGATCACCCCCGGCGAGGCGGCATTCATGAAGCCGCGCTCGACGCCGTGCGCTTCCATCCCCGCCTTGAGATTGGCGATGTCCTTTTCCAGCTCGCCCTGTCCCTTGGACCTCACCTCACCGACGCACATCGGCCGGGCGTATTGCGGCGTGCCGCCCTCATCCGCAAGGCGCTTGAGGAAGGTGGGAAACTGCTTCAGGTCCGCCGGGGCGTTGCGCGGGCTGTCGCCATCGAAGCCGGTGTAGCGATCCTTGACATAGGTGGCATAGCTGATCTTCGAGGTCTCGCCGTCCGACACGATGTCGATCCCCGCCTCGGCCTGCCGGCGCACGGTCTCGTATACCGCCTCGGACATGGCGGCGTCGAAGGCCTGCAGATCGTAGTCCTCGCCCTTCTCACGCGCGAAGATGAAGTCCACAACCTTCTGGCTGCGCGGCAGCGATCCGACATGTGTGGTCTTTACGGGCATCTCTATTCCTCCTTGCGCGCCATCAGCACGCTGTGGCTGTTGCACTCGGGGTCTTCGGCGAGAAAGCCGGTCAGCCGCAGGCCATGGTCCTGCAGCAACAGGGCATAGCCTGCGGGCGAGAGGCTGGCGTGATAGACGGGGCGGCCCGAAACCTCGCCCTGGGCCTCGCCCTCCTCCGGTCCGACCGTGGCCAACAGCACGCCACCGGGCGCCAGGTGGTCGGCAATGCGGGCGATGGTGCGGCGCTGGTCCTCGACGGTGAGGTGGAAGAAGCTGTTCCAGGCGACGATCCCGTCGAACCGCCGGCCGAGGTCGAGCACGCGCATGTCGGCCTGAAACCAGTCGACCTCCGGCCAGCGGCGGCGGGCGATCTCCAGCATGGCCGGGGCGAAATCCACCCCGGTCAGCCGGAAGCCTTCAGCCAGGAACCAGCGCGCGATCGGCTCGCCCGCACCGCAGCCAAGGTCGAGCACATGGCCGCCCTCGGGCAGGCAGGCGGCAAATCGCGCCAGCCAGCGGGCCTCGAACAACGAGCGCGAGCGCTGCGCATCATAGGCCGCCGCCGTCTCGTCATAGACCGCCAGGGTGGCGTCGGGGTCTGCGCCGCCCATCTCAGCCCCTCCAGGTCCGGCCAGCCGGATCGTCGGTGGCGATCACGTGGTAGAGCGCGGCCTCGCCGGTCATCGAGGGGACCGCGCTGTGGGCCAGGCTCTCCGGCACCGACATCGTGTCGCCCGGCGCCAGCGTCGTGCTGCCGCCGTCCCAGTCGACACGCCAGTGCCCCTTGAATGGCATCAACACAGAGGGCCTGTCGTGCTGGTGTTTCTCCGCACGGGCATTGGCCCGGGTCAGCAGATCGACCTCGAAGCCCGGCTTGTCGCGGATCAGGCCGGTCTCGCCGATTACCTTGACCGGGCCTTCACCCGCCAGCGCCACCATATCGAGATAGCGCCGCACATAGCCGCCGATCACCTCGCGCGCGCTGGGGCAATCGACCCTGGCCAGTTCTTCCGGCGTGAGCAGCGGCATCGGCTGCACGCCCTCGGGCAGGCTCTCGCCCTTCTTGCTGTCATAAAGCTTGCCGTTGTCGCCCAGGATCAGCCCATGCGCCTTGGCGTCCTCGATCACATGCGGCGCCCAGATCACGCCGCCGCCGGCATCGTCGCCGCCGAGGATCGCCATGATCATCCCGTAGTCGGTGCCGATGTTCTCGAACCCGCGGAAGATATTGGTGGGGATGTTGAAGATGTCGCCCTCTTCCATGATCACCTCGCCGGCATCGCCCTTCTCGCCCCAGAAGAACCGCCAGCGGCCCGAGAGCACAAAGAACACTTCTGCGGTGCGGTGATTGTGCATCGAGTTGCGGCACTTGGGCGGCTGGCCCGCCGCGCCGATGTTGAAGCCGTGCGGGATGGTGATGTGCACGTGCTGGTCGGGGCTTTCGCTGACGCCGCCGCCGATGATGGTAAAGTTCTCCTTCTGGTCGCTGCCCGGAGTATGGGCGTCGATGAAGGCGGTCTTGCAGGGTTTCAGCTCGCCGTAGCGGACGATGCGCTGTTCGATGTCTTGGGGTGTCATGGCTTGATGTCCTGGAATGAGGTTGAGGTCAGAGGGCGCAGGCCCCCTGCCCCGGCGGCCGGAGGTTCAGCCGCCGCGCCCGCCGGCTGGCCAGATAGGCGTGCCGGCGGCGCAGAGCCTCGGCGGGTGCCGGCATCACAGCTCCCCGGTCTTGAGCAGGATCTGTTTCCAGACCGCCGTCTCGTCAAAGAGCGTCCATTCGCGGCGCAACTTCGGCACACCGCCCACCAGCGCGCCGAACTCGGCATGGCTGATGCCCAGCACGTAAACCTCGGCCCCGGTGGGCGTGCCAAAGGCGCCCCAGCCCTCGTGCTTGCCATGCAGGCTCCAGCGGATGGCCGAGCGCGGCGGCATCATCGGGTCGTCGCGGCCAATCACGTGATCGATGGTGAATGTCGCATTGGGAAAGGCCGCACGCAGGCCCATCCAGAACCGGTCGGCCCCGTCAAAGCTCAGGGTCTCCACCCCGCCGGGATAACACAGGTTGGCGCCGCGGTCGTAAGTCTCGGGGATCACGGTGAAATCCGCGTTCATCAGGCGGGTCAGGATATCGGCGTGGCGCTGGCCCCATTCGTTGTCATTGCCGCGTCCCTTGTAAGGACCCTCGATATCGGTCTCCGGCGTCAGCGGCGCGACACAGGCCTCGGGCCCGCCCTCGCGCGCGATCAGGTCGCGGGCATACTCCTTGGGGTCCCACCCCAACTGGCGGACGATGGCGCCCTGGTCGCGGATCAGCCATTCGTCGTTGATCTGGTTGTCGACCGCGTGACAGTCGGCGAGGATCCGGTAATGCAGCTGCTTGCCGGTCGGCAAACCGTAGACCCCGGGGTTGGCATGGGTCGCGGTGGAATGCAGCCGGTGCGAACTGAGCATGCCCTCGTCCGGCGTCCCGCTCCAGATCACGTCCTCGCCGTAAAGCGTCCGGTCGGGGAACTCGGCCAGCGTCGCCATGGTGGCGGCGATCACACCCTGGTTGCCCACCACCACCGAGGCCGGCGAGCGCACAACGATCTCGGGCGCGTAATAGCGGTGCAGGGTCGCAATGCCGCGATCTTCCCAGATCTCCTTGGTGATGCCGATGATGTAGTCGGGGAAATCGGCGAACTTCTGGTCAAAGCCTTTCATCGGGGCGTTCATGTCTCGGTCCATCCTTCTGGAATGCGGGCAGACCCACGCACGATCAGCGGTGCGTCGATGGCAACCTTGGTGATCGTGGCGGTGTCGAAGGTTTCGATCTGCGCAAGCAGCGCCTTGACGGTCTCTTCGACCATCAGGTTGGCGCGCTGGCGCACGGTGGTCAGGTCATAGGACAGCCAGGCCGCCGGCGGCACGTCGTCAAAACCCACCACCGAGACGTCGCCGGGGATGCTCAGGCCCAGTTCGTGGCGGATCACGTCCATGACGGCAAAGGCCATGTGGTCATTGGCCACGAACACCGCATCGGGGCGGCGCTCTTCCGGGGCGGCAAACATCGCGCGCGCGGCGTCGCGGGACTGGTCGATGTCGAAATTGCCGACGCCGCGGGCGAATATCTCCTGGCCCCCCGCGCTCAGCCCCTCGACAAAGCCCGCCTCGCGGTCGCGCTGGGTCGAGGCGCCTTCCCAGCCGGCGATATAGCCGATGCGCCTGTGCCCCCCGGCCAGCAGGAACTCGGCCACCTTGCGACCGCCGGACAGGTTGTCGGAGGTGATCGCGGCAATGCCCTTGCGATCCTCATAGCGGTTGAACAGGACCACGGGGACGCCGGCACTCTGGCAGCGTTCGGCAATGTCCGAGGACATGGCGACCGAGGCAAAGACGATCCCGTCCACCTGGTAATCAAGGATCTCCTCGACCACGGCGTCGATGTTGCCTGCGGTCTGCGAGGCCATGAAGACCAGCACGTGATAGCCCTCGCGCTGCAGGGCGTTCGACAGCTTTTCCAGCGCTTCGGGGTAGAAGTGGTTCTGCAGATAGGCGACCACCAGCCCGATGATCCGGCTCTTGCCCGAGACCATGGCCCGGGCCAGGAAGTTGGGGCGATAGCCAAGCTCGTCGGCGGCCTTGCGCACCTTCTCGACGGTCTTCTTCGAGGCCGAGGCACCGGGGGTGAAGACACGGCTGACCGCCGATTGGCTGACCCCGGCCAACCGCGCGACATCCAGCGATGTGACTTTCGTCTCGGTCATCCGTTCCCCCCTCAGTCCGCGGTCCAGCCGCCATCGACCAGCAAGGCGCTGCCGGTGATCAAGGCCGAGGCGTCGGAGGCCAGGAACACCGCCGCGCCCATGATATCCTCGACCTCGCCGACGCGCCCCAGCTTGATCTTCTCCTCGACCCAGGCGCGGCGCTCCGGCCGCTCGAAGGTCTGACGGGTCAGCGGCGTGACGACGAAGGTCGGGCAGATGGTGTTGACGCGGATGCCCAGCGGCCCCCATTCGATCGCCATCGACTTGGTGAACCCCTCGACCGCGTGTTTGGTCGCCGCATAGACCGCCCGGTCGATGCCGCCCACCTTGGCCATCTGGCTCGAGATGTTGATCAGCGAGCCTGGCTTGCCCGCCTCGGCCAGCCCCTTGGCCACGGCGCGGGTCAGGAAGTAGGCGCCCTTGATGTTGAGGTCGCTGACCGCGTCGAAATCCGCTTCCGTGGTCTCCAGCGCCGGCGCATGGCGCGCCAGCCCGGCGGAGTTCACGAGGATATCGAAGGGGCCTGCCGCCGCCACCGCCGCCTCTGTCGCCGCCACGTCCCCGACGTCCAGCGCCAGGGCCGAGGCCGCGTGGCCGGCGGCGGTCAAAGCCTCGGCCAGCTCTGCCAGCTTGTCGGCCGAACGCGCCGCCAGCACCACCTCGGCGCCGTGCTCGGCCAGAGCCACGGCGCAGGCCTGCCCGATGCCCGACGAGGCGCCCGCCACCAGCGCGCGCTTGCCATCAAGACGGAACGAAGGGGTGCGTGGCAGCTGCATCACGCGTCCCCCACCGGAAAGGCGATGCGGCCCGGCACCCGCGCCTTGTTGAACTCGCGCAGGCGGGCGAAGACGTCGACCCCGAGTTGGCGATAGGCGTCGAGGATGTCCACCATCACCCAGTTCTCGCGGATCCTGCCGTTCTCCAGCCGCCAGAAATCGAGACTGCGCATGGTGATTTTCTTGCCCGAGGGCGCGATGCCCATCCAGCCGTCATGGGTCACGGTCTGGATCATGTCGGGCCAGCCGGTGACAGCCGCATAATCGCCATCGCCGAAGAAGTGATAGGTGATGTCGTCGACGTATTTGCCACGATCCGGCATGCCGTTCAGGAACGGGATCTGGTGCCAGTTGCGAAAGCCGGCGATGCCGCGGCCGGTGCCGATGCCGGCCGGCCCGTACCAGTTCATCCGCTCGTGCCAGAAGCGCTCCATCTCCATCACCTCGGGCCCGCCCCGGCTGGGGTGTTTCTTCAGATGGGTGAGCATGTCGATGATGTGCTGCTGCGCGGCGCTCGATTTTTCGGCGTCCCAGGGGCCCGGCACGATCCCGTCCAGCGTCATCGGGCCGGGGATGCAGAACTCGCGGCCCAGCGAGGGCGCCATCGGCCAGGCCTTGGCCTGCATCATCACCTCGGGAATGTCCCAGAGGGTCTGGATCTCGACCACGCGGCCCCCCTCGAAGCGGTAGAACTCGTGAAACCGCATATGCGTCAGATGCCCGGTGGGCGGGATGTCGAGCCAAGGCGCGACGAAGGTGCCGAAGTAATGCCCGCCGCAGCCGACCCAGTCGCCGCCGTGTTCATCCGGCCCGCCCATGACGATCCAGTCGCGGCGCTCGAGGTCCGGCATGGCCTCGAAAAGCGGCGCGTAACAGGCGTCATAGAAGGCGTCGGGCCCTTCGAAGTCGCCGAAGGGATGCGGCATGTGGATCACCGCGTCCGGCGCCAGCGCCTCGCGCAGCGCGGCGCGCACGCCGTCCGCGTCGAAATCCACCATCGCCGCGCGCAGCGGCGCCAGCGCCGCCTTGTTCGCCGTGTGAACGTCCATCACGTCGTCTCGCATCTTTGTCACTCCGCCGCCGTGCCGTAGGCCACGTTCTTGCCCCCATAGCGCCGCACGCGGATATTGCATTGTTCGGCGTGGCCCACAAAACCCTCCAGCATGCAAAGCCGCGACCCGTATGCGCCGATCGTCGCCGCCGCCTCGTCGGTGACAATCTTCTGATAGCTGTGGGTTTTCAAGTACTTGCCCACCCAGAGCCCGCCGGTATACCGCCCCGCCTTCTTGGTGGGAAGCGTGTGGTTGGTGCCGATCACCTTGTCGCCATTGGCAACATTGGTCCGCGGGCCAAGAAAGAGCGCGCCGTAGCTGTGCATGTTCTCGAGGTACCAATCGTCGCGGTCGGTCATCACCTGCACATGCTCGTAGGCCATGTCATTGGCGACCTCCAGCATCTCCTCGTGGCTGTCGCAGAGGATCACGTCGCCGTAGTCCTCCCAGGATGCGCGGGCGGTTTCCGCCGTCGGCAGGACACCCAGCAGCCGGTCGATCTCGGCCAGGGTCTCCTCGGCCAGCTTGCGGGAATTGGTGATCAGGCAGGCCGGCGAATTGTAGCCGTGCTCGGCCTGGCCCAGCAGGTCGGTGGCGCAGAGCTCGGGATCGGCGGCGCTTTCGTCGGCGATCACCATGGTCTCGGTCGGCCCGGCAAAGAGGTCGATACCGACGCGGCCGTAGAGCTGGCGCTTGGCTTCGGCGACAAAGGCATTGCCCGGACCCACCAGCATGTGCACCGGGTCGATCGTTTCGGTGCCGAGCGCCATGGCGCCGATCGCCTGGATACCGCCGAGGGCATAGATCTCATGCGCGCCGCCCAGATGCATGGCCGCCACCACCGCCGGGTTGGGCTCGCCCTTGAACGGCGCGGTCGAGGCGACGATGCGCGGCACCCCGGCCACCGTGGCGGTGGCCACCGACATATGCGCCGAGGCCACCATCGGGAATTTGCCCGCCGGCACGTAGCAACCCACCGATTGCACGGGGATGTTCTTGTGGCCGAGGATGACGCCCGGCAGGGTTTCCACCTCTATATCCGTCATCGAGGCGCGCTGCGCGCGGGCGAAATTCATCACCTGCTCCTGCGCGAACTTGATGTCCTCCATGTCGCGGGCCGAAACCTTGGACATCAGCCCTTCGATCTGGCCTTGGGTCAGCCGGAAGCTCTCCGGCGCGTAATTGTCGAACTTCTGGCTCATCTCGCGCACGGCAGCGTCGCCGCGGGCCTCGATGTCCTTCAGCCCGGCCTCGACGATGCCGCGCACCTTGGCATCGTCCTCGGCGCGGTCGGTCTCGGGCTTCGAAGTCTTGATCCGTTCGATTGTCATCTCGTCACTCCCGCCCCGGACCTGATCCGGGGCCTCATGGTCCGTATTGAGGTCCCGGGTCAGGCCCGGGACGCGGTTGTCTCTGTCTGGCTCTGGCGGGCCGGCCGGGGCGGCGTCTTCTCACCGCGGTCAAAGGCTTCCCAGCCCTCGCCGCCAAAGACGTCGTGGCCCAGCTGCGCCAGCACATGCGGGAAATCGACCATCACCCAGTTGTCGGTGATCTTGCCGTCCTCGACCTTCCAGAAGTCCATGTAGCGGATCTCCACCCGCTTGCCGGTGGGCGCCAGCCCCATGAAGGGGCCGGAATGGGTGGCCTCCTGCCGGCCAAAGGCCGCCGCCCATTCGCCCATGTAAAGCCGCGCCTCGTCGATGCAGGTCTTGTCGGAAAAGGCCGCCTGGAAGGGCCGCTGCCAGTTGTCCTGAAACTCCTGCAGCCCGGTCTTGGTGCCGCAGCCCTGGTTGCCCATCCAGCGAAACCCTTCGCTGAAGAACTGGCCGATGTCGTCGATCCGATGATCGTTGAGACCGTCGACCATGCCTTCGATCACCTTGCGGGTCTCGTCGGTCTTGCTCATGTCCGTGTCGCGGGTCAGAACCGCCTGTTCGGGGCGTGAACCTTTCATCTGTCTTATCCTTTGTGACTGCCGTTGGGGGTGTCCTGGGGGGCAAAAGCCCGCTCCAGGAAATCCCGCGGCATCCGGTTCAGCGCCGGATGACGCGACAGGGCCGAGTGACGGGCCGTGGCGCTCATCCTTTCACCGCCCCCGCTGTCAACCCGCTGACAATCTGGCGCTGGAAGACCATGATCAGCACGAAGAGCGGGGCCGTGGCCGAGACGACGGCGGCAACCGCGAACATCACGTTGCCTTCGACCTGCGTGGTGCCGAGGAAGCTGGCGATGGCCGGGATCATGGTCTCGTTCTCGGAGCTGAGCAGCATCGAGGTCACCGCGAAATCGTTGTAGGCCAGCAGGAAGGAGAACAGGCCGGTGGTGATCACGCCGGGCCACATCACCGGGATGATGACATGCCGGAAGGCCTGGAACCTTGTGCAGCCGTCGACCATGGCGCTTTCGTCCATGTCCTTGGGGATGTTGAGAAAGAAGCTGTGCAGCATCCACAGGGTGAAGGGCTGGTTGATCGCCACCAGAACGATGATCGTGGTCGGCAGGATGCCCCAGACGTTCCATTCGAAGAACGGCAGCAGGTAGCCCGAGACCAGAGTGATATGCGGCATGGCGCGGAACACCAGCGCCGCCATCAGCAGCCAGAAAGCATAGTTCTTGCCGGACCGGGCCAGCGCATAGCCGCCCAGCGTGCCGAAGGTCAGCGAAATGACGACGGTGAAGAACACCACGATCCCGCTGTTGAGCACGGCGCGCCAGAACTCCTCCTGAACCCAGGCGCCGTGATAGCCGCGCATCGTGAAGGCGCTGCCGGTCTCGGCGATGGTGTTGGTGCCGCGGATGGCGTTCATCCAGTCGGCCTTGGAGAAGAAGTCGGCCTGTACCTTGAAGCTGCCCCAGAGCGTCCAGAGGAACGGGAAGGCGGCGATCACCAGCCAAAGGCCGACCAGCAGGAAGGAGACGATGGTCAGGACCGAGGGGCCTTTGCGGGCATCCGCCTGCGACGCGGTTGTTGCGAGGGTTGTCGTGGTCATGGGTCTCTCCTCAATGCGCCTTGCGGTGGAAATCGCGCCAGGTGCGGATCAGTACCGGGGTCAGCAGGATCACGACGCCGAGGATGGTCATCATCGAGGTCGCCCCGGCCGAGCCATAGAGCGGGTTGCCGCTTTCGCGCAGGTCGTTGAAGATGATCCAGCTGAGCGATGTGGCATGGGCCTGGCTCTGGAAGCTGACGATCGGCTCGAACACCCGGAAATTGTCCATCAGCAGCATCAGCGTGACGAAGGTCAGAAGCGGCACCAGGTGCGGCACGGTGACATAGCGCATGCTCTGCCATTTCGACGCGCCGTCGATCTTGGCGGCTTCCAGCGTGTCCTTGGGCACGGTCTGCAGCCCGGCGTAAAAGACGATGAAGCTGAACGGCAGCGTGTGCCAGACGCCATAGGTCATCAGCATGATCCAGGTCAGCGTCGGCGAAGCCTTGAGGCTGAGCGAGGGGTCACCCGTGATGCGTTGCAGCGTGGCTCCGATGATGCCGTCGCCATCGACCATCCAGAACAGGATCAGCGCGCCCACCAGCGGCGTCACCAGGAAGGGCAGCAGCGAGACAAAGATCGTCGGGCCCTTCAGCAGCTTGGGCAGGTTGTTGACGCCCACCGCGATGGCGAGGCCCAGGATCAGCACCAGCGGCGTCACCACGGCGGTATAGGTCAGGGTGAATGTCAGCGCCTTGTAGAACGGCAGGTCGAAGACCCGTTTCCAGAAGGCGCCGAAGGTGTCGGCATTGCGCCAGGCCTCGCCGATCTCGTCAAAGGCCAGGTGCGCGCGGTTGGTATAGGTGTCGAATCCGTTGAACCGGCCCAGCGGCTGCGCCGCGCGCAGCGCCTCGGTAGCAGCCAGGTCGACCTCGGTGGTTTCCTCGCAGCCGAAGGGGCCGCAGCTTTCGGACACCACCAGCACCTGTTCGTGCTGGATGTGCAGCGACTGGATGAAAACCGAGACGATCGGCAGGGCGATGAAAAGGACCATCGCCGACAGGGTGGGCAGGATGAACCAGAAGAAGGTGCGGTTTTTCATGCGCCTCGAGCTCCGATACCGGGAGTTGAAGGAAGGCCCGCCCGCAGACGGGCCTTTGAGTTGACGGGCCATGACGGCCCGACGGGGAGGTTTACTTCAGGAAGCCGGCTTCCTTGGCAGCGTCACGATAGGCCGCCTCGACATCCGCCAGCGCCTGCTCTGCGGATTCCTCACCCTTGAGGAAACCCGCCAGCTCGTTGCCAAGCGCGGCGTGCATTATGCCGATCTGCGGGATCATCGGATAAGGCCGGGCCCCACCCTGCGCCGTTGCCGCGACACCTGCAGCCGCTGCACCCGGCTCGAAGCCGTCGAGCAGCCAGACCGCATCGTCATTGTTGGCCTTGACCGTCTCTGCCGTCATGCCCGAGACCAGCGCCGCGAAAGTCGCCTCGGCCTCTTCGTCGCTGACGTTCTTGGCGATGGTGATGCCGTCCCACCAGAGCGTCGCACCCGGTGTGCCGCCCGGCTCGACCGACGGGGCCGCCGCCAGCACGGTGTTCCCGGTCACTTCCGGCGTGGAGCCTTCGTCGTCGAGGATCGCAGATCCGCGCGAGCCCCACATGATGCCAAGCGCGGCCTGCCCTGCCTCCCACAGGCCCTGCGTCTCGTTCGACGCCTGGGTCAGGTGGTCGGGATGAGCGTATTCCACAAGCTTCTTCAGCGTCCCCAGGGCGGCGATGCCGGCCTCGGAATTGACGTTCGGCTCGGCGGTGCCGGATTTGAAGAACTCGCCGCCATGGGCGAGGAAGAACAGGTTGAAGGTCTCGCCCACGTTCCAGCCGGTCTGCATGTTCATCACCAGCGGATGTTCCATGATGCCAGCGGCGCGGATCTTCTCGGCGGCGTCGATCAATTCGTCATAGGTGGCGGGGATGCCCTCGACGCCGGCCTCTTCGAGGATGTCCTTGCGCACGTAGAGGTGCTGCGAGTTGGCCATGAAAGCCACGGCCATGGTGTTGCCGCCGATCTTGATCAGCAGGTTCGGCTTGAGGTTGTCGCCGTACTTGGCAACCAGATCGTCGAGCGGCCGCACCAGCCCGTCGTTCATCAGTTGGGTCAGGGTCGCATTGGCAACGATGACGCTGGTGTATTCCGCCGGATCGGGGGTCAGCGCGGCATTCATGATCTGGCGCGCTTCGGTGGTGTGGTTGCGGGTGAACTCGGCCGCCTGGCCGGCGCAGTTGGCTTCGGCCGCGTCGACGATCGCGTGGATCGCCGGAAAGTCCGAGGCGAGGATGCGGATCGACTGGCCCTCGGGGCCGCAGTTGACCCCGTGCCCTGCGGCATAGGCGGTGGTGGACATCAAGCCGGCCATCAGGCCCGCGGTGGCGATCTTTTTCAGAAACATGTCATTCCTCCCTGTGTTTCTGTCGGGGTGGATGCGCCTTGCAATCGCGCACCCGGTGATTGCCTCCGGCCTCCCCCGGAGGACGTCGCGATCAGGCCGCGATGCGCTGGCCGGTCTGGCCGTCGAACAGATGGCAGTGATCCTGCGGCACCCGGATCGAGACCATGTCGTCGATCTCGGCGCGGAAGGTCTTGTCGGCGCGCACGCTGACCAGCGTCTTGCCCAAACGCACGGTCACCATCGTGGCATCGCCCAAGAGCTCCAGCGTGTAGATCGGCGCATTGATCTGGCCGCCGCTCTCCACCACCTGCGCATCCTCGGCCCTAAAGCCGAGCGTAACCTTGCCATTCGAGGCCGGAAGCCCCTCGATCCGGGTGTTGGGCGCGGAAAAGTTGCCGCCGGCCATGTCGCCGTCGACAAGGTTCATTGCCGGGCTGCCAATGAAGCTGGCGACAAACGTATTGGCCGGGTTGTCGTAGATCTCGGTCGGGCTGCCGACCTGCTGAACGATGCCCTTTTCCATCACCACCACCCGGTCGGCGAGCGTCATCGCCTCGATCTGATCATGCGTCACGTAGATCGTGGTGACCGACAATTCGTGGGAGAGGTTCTTGATCTGCGCCCGGGTCGAGACCCTGAGCTTGGCATCGAGGTTCGATAGCGGCTCGTCCATCAGAAAGACGTTGGGCTCTCGCACGATGGCGCGGGCCAGGGCCACGCGCTGGCGCTGGCCGCCGGAGAGCTCGGCCGGCTTGCGGTGCAGGAAGTCGTCGAGTTCCACCATGGCGGAGGCGCGGCGCACCTTCTCGTCATGGGTCGCGGCATCGACGCCGCGCACCTTCAGCGGAAAGCGGATGTTCTCGTAGACGTTGAGGTTGGGGTAGAGCGCGTAGCTCTGGAACACCATGGCCACGTCGCGGTCTTTTGGCTCGAGGTTGTTCACCTTGCGGTCGCCGATCCAGATCTCGCCGTCCGTCGGATCCTCCAGGCCAGCGATCATCCGCATGGTCGTGGTCTTGCCGCAGCCCGAAGGCCCGAGAAGCACCAAGAATTCCCGATCGGCAATCGTCAGATCGAAGTCATCGACACCGACGAAGCTCCCCCATCGCTTGCAGACATTGCGAAGCTGAATCTCAGCCATCCCGACCTCCCTGGACTGTGGCTTCCTGCATTTTGCATACGCTTTCAAAAACACTAGACTTCGTCAGGGCAATTTGGCAAGCCTTTTTTGCATACGTATTCACAGCGAGGAAAAAGCGATGGGTTTTCAGCAGGAAAAGCGTCTGGTCCGCGACCTTTACGCAGCGCTGGAGGCGGCCACTCCCGACCGAATCGCGGCCACCCTGTCAGAGGCCGTCGCACCCGAGGCGCTTTGGCGCGGGTTCCATCCCTTTGGCGAGTTGACGGGCCCCGAAGCAGTGGCCGAGCGATTCTGGCAACCTCTGCGCCAGTCGCTCACCCGGATGCAGCGCCGGCAGGACATCTTCTTTGCCGGCCGCAACGAGATCGACGGGTTCGAGGGCACCTGGGTCGTCTCGATGGGCCACCTGATGGGGCTCTTCGACCACCCCTGGCTGGGCATCCCCGCCACCGGCAAGATGGCCTTTCTGCGCTATTGCGAATTCAACCGCGTCGAAGCGGGCCGCATCGTCGAGACCGCGATGTATTTCGACATTCCGCATCTGATGATGCAGGCCGGGCTCGACCCCTTCCCGCCGCAGACCGCCGCGCATCTGGTCCAGCCCGGGCCGCTGACCCATGACGGTCTGCTCTATGACGACGCGCCGGAAGCCGAGGGCACGGCCACGCTGGCCGCGATCAACGCGATGATCGGCGACCTCGGCCAGTGGCAATCCGGCCTGCCGCTCGTAGAGGAACTGGCGCTCAGCTGGCACGACGACATGATCTGGTGGGGCCCGGCCGGGATCGGCGCGACCTACACCATCGAGCGCTACGCCAAGCAGCACTCGGGCCCGTTCCGTGCCGCCTTTACCGACCGCTCCAAGACCCGCCATCTCGCCCGCCTTGCCGAAGGCCATTACGGCGGTTTCTTCGGCTGGCCCAACTTCACCGCCCGCCACACCGGCGGCTTCATGGGCATGCCCGGCTCCGACAGGCCCGGCGAGATGCGGGTGATCGACATCTATCGCCGCGCCGACGACAAGCTGGCCGAGAACTGGATCTTCATCGACCTTCTGCATTTCTGGAAGACCCAGGGCGTCGACATCCTGGCCCGCACCACCGGGATCGCCGGCGCCTGAAGCCATCGCACCTGAAGGGTCGTCCTTGGCTCGGCCCGGACGGCCCATCCGAAAGGGTGCAGGCCGGTCGGGACCGACCTGCGGGAGCAGGAGCTCAATCGCCCTACTGGCTCGCCATGCCCACCAGCATGGAGCCGAGCGCCACGAAGTGAACCAGCATCAGCGCCCGATCCTTCCACAGCACGCCCACGATCAACCAGCCCAACACACCGATCAGAAAGAGATAGAGGTTCCACGGGGTCCATCCGAACCCGGTCGCCGCATAGCCCATGATCTGGATGACCGAGGCCAGCCATTTGACGACAAAGACGGTCTGGCCGCGCTCGATGAACTGGTCTGCCTCAAACGCCACGGGTCAGCCCCCCGTCGATCCGCCAGTTCTGACCGGTGACATAGCCGCCGCCCTCCGACGCAAGCCAGCCGATCAACGACGAGACCTCCTCTTCGGTGCCATAACGGCCCATCGGGATACGCGCCCGGCGGTCTTCGGTTTCGGGCAGGCTGTCGATGAAGCCCGGCAGGACGTTGTTCATGCGGATGTTCTGCGCGGCGTATCTGTCGGCATAGAGCTTGGCAAAGCTGGCGAGGCCGGCGCGGAAGATGCCCGAGGTCGGGAACAGCGGGTCCGGTTCGAAGGTCGCGAAGGTCGAGATGTTGATGATCGCGCCACCGCCCTGCCCGGCCATGATCGGCGTGACAAGCCGCGTGGGGCGGATCACGTTCATCAGGTAGACGTCGAGACCGGCATGCCATTCCGCGTCGGTGATTTCCAGGATCTGGCCCTTGGGCCCATGCCCGGCCGAGTTCACCAGCACGTCGACGCGGCCCCAGCGCTCCATCGCGCCAGTGACGAGGCGCGTCAGATCCGCGGTCGACTGGTTCGATCCCGTCACGCCGAAACCGCCGAGCGACTGGCCCAGCGCCTCTCCCTTGCCCGAAGATGACAGGATGCCGACCTTGAAGCCATCGGCAGCCAGCTGCCGCGCAGCACCGGCGCCCATGCCGCTGCCGCCGGCCGTGACAAGCGCCACTTTTTCTGTCGTCATGAGATTTTCCTCCTGATGGGTCGAAACGATTGACCTGCGTCTGTTGTCCGGCAGATAAGGAGTATGTAGTAATCTGACCAGCCAGATCGGCTGCGTCATGACTGTAGGAAATCTATCGTGTCGACCGAGACTGACCTGCCGCCCCTCAACGGTCTTCGCGCCTTTGCCGCGGCGGGCCGGCATCTGACCTTCCGCGCCGCGGCCGAGGACCTGGGCGTGACCCAGGGCGCGGTGGCCCAGCAGGTGCGCGGGCTGGAAGAGCATCTCGGTCTCCGCCTGTTCCTGAGAGAGCCGCGCGGTCTGGCCTTTACCGAGGAGGGTCGTGCCTACCACGCGGCGGTGTCACGCGCCTTCACCCAGCTCGCCGATGCCACTGCGGCGCTCCGCTCCGCGCCCTCGCGGGTAACCATCAGCGTGACCCCCACCTTTGCCTCGAAATGGCTGATCCCGCGGCTTGCGGACTTTACCGAGGCCCATCCGGACATCGACCTGCGCATCACCGCCACGGAGCGCGTCTCGAGCTTTCATGGTGACGGGATTGACCTTGCGGTGCGCCAGGGACGGCCGCCCTTCGGCGCCAGCCTGCGCGCCGATCTGCTGTTCCCGCAGGAGGTCATCGCGGTCTGCGCACCGCATCTGGTCGCGGACCGCGACCTGCCGCTCGATGCGGCAGAGGTGGCGCGCATGACGCTGCTGCACGACACGCACGATCTCTGGCCTGCGTTCATCGCAGCGGCATTCGGGGACATCACAGGGCAGACCCGTGGGCTCCGATTCAACCAGACCACGCTGAGCCTCGACGCCGCCCTGGCCGGTCAGGGCATCGCGCTGGCCAGCCGGTTTCTCGTTCAGCGCGACCTCGACGCAGGGCGGTTGGTTCAGCCGATTGACAGCGCTCTCGACGGCGGGCTGGATTTCCACCTTCTCACGCCGCGGCAGGGCGCGTCCGGCGCGTCCCTGCGTGTGCGCGACTGGATGCTCGCCAAGGCGTGCGACCGGGGGAGCAGGACCTGACCATCGCAGCGGCGAAGCCGCAGGACTCAATTCACAGAGGTCTCGCTCACGCCGCGAGACGTGCGGCGACCAACGCGACCAACCGCTTGTGATCCGCGTCGAAATTGCGAATGCCCTCGGCCAGTTTCTCGGTCGCCATGGCATCCGCGTTCATCTGCCAACGAAACCGCGCCTCGTCCATCGGGAGGACGGCGACGCCACTGGCCGTCTCCGGCGCCAGCACGCGGGTCAGTTCGGTTGCGTCGCCTGCCAGGGCTTCCAGCAGGCCGGGCGCGATCGTCAGGTTGTCACAGCCGGCCAGCGCCTTGATCTGATCGGTGCTGCGAAACGACGCCCCCATGACCACTGTCTTGATGCCGTTCGATTTGTAGTAGTCGTAAATCCGGTGCACGGAGATCACGCCGGGATCCTCCTCTGGCGAAAACTCCGCCACGCCCGCTCTGGCCTTGTGCCAATCCGTGATCCGCCCGACAAAAGGTGAAATCAGGAAGACGCCGGCATCGGCACAGGCCACCGCCTGGGCCAGACAGAACACCAGCGTCAGGTTGCAGTCGATTCCGTCGCGCTGCAGGATCTCCGCCGCGCGGATCCCCTCCCATGTCGCGGCCAGCTTGATCAGGATGCGGTCAGCGCCGATGCCCCGCGCGGCATAATCGGCGATGATCTCTCGCGCCCGCGCCACCGAAGCATCCGTGTCGAAAGACAGATGCGCCTCCACCTCGGTCGAGACCCGCCCCGGCACCAGCCCGCACAGCCGTGCGCCGAGTGCCACCGTCAGGGCGTCGGCCACCTGGGCCGCGTCGCTGCCCGCCGTGCGACCGGCCTCGATCTCGCCTGCGATCAGCTCTTCCGATTGCGGATCTTCCAGCGCCTTCAGCACCAGCGAGGGATTTGTGGTGCAATCCACGGGGCGATATTTCCGCACCGCCTCGACATCGCCGGTATCGGCCACCACGACCGTCATCTCTTTCAACTGGGTCAGCACGTCGCCCATGACCACCCTCCTCTCCGGGGATCGGAGGCAGGTCCTCCGTCTTGCAATGTTGCCTGAAGCTTTCGATGCGGCGCGCCGCCGGTCCCAGGCGGACTGGCGCGAGACAGGCCTCAGATCGGCGTGGGCTTTGCCTTTTCATGGGCGGGAACGGCGTGGGGGTCTTTCAGGAACCCCCCCAGCCGCTTTCGATAGTCGGCGGCAAGATCGCTCCGCCCCGAGGTTTCGAGCCGCTCGAGATAAAGCTCCGGATCGGAGTAGAGAACCGGTCCGCGTGTGAGGTTTTGTTGCATCTTGTCGGGCTCCGACGTGGGCCGCCCGGCATATTCGAACCACCAGTCGGCCAGATCCGCCTTGAGGGGCGCTGCAAGCTCGGGATGATCCGGCATCAGATCGCGGGTCATATGCGGGTCTTTGGCCAGGTCGTATAGCGCCTCGGGGTCCGCCTTGTAGGTGCCCGGATGCAGCGTCCGGATATAGAGCAGATCGCCCTTGCGCACGGCGCGCTGGAAGGTGTGAACACCCTGGCTGAGGATCAGATGGTCCCGCCCGGCAAACTCCTCGCCCCGCAGGACCGGCGCAAAGGATTTGCCGTGCCAGCCCTCCGGCGTGGGCAGGCCGAGCATGTCGCAGAGCGTCGGGCCGAAATCGAGATGATAGAACAACCCGTCATGCGACCGTTTCTCCTCGGGCAGGGTGTCGGTCACGCCGGGCCAATGCACGATCAGGGGCACCCGCGTGTTGGCCGGGTGGGCATAGGCGTGCTCGCCGTAGATCCCGTGTTCGCCAAAGGCCTCGCCATGGTCCGCGGTAAAGACGATGGCGGTTTCGTCCTCGATGCCCAGCTCCCTGAGCTTTGCCAGAATGCGGCCGATATGATGGTCGATATAGGAAATGGCGCCGTCATAGCCGTTGATCAGCTGTTCGAAATCCGCCCGGTCTGCAATCGCATGCGGCGTGATCTCGGGGTTGGGCGACGGGTCGCCATAGGCGCCATGCAGGTCCTTGGCCGTGGCGGCACCGTACAGGTTCTGGTGCTCGGCGATCGTCGCTGCGTCCGGCCAGTCCGGCGCCGGGCCGCTGGCGGCGGCGCGATCAAGGGTGGCCTTGTCGATCTGGTAGTCGCGGTGGGCGTCCCAGAAGTTGAGCATCAGGAACCATTTGTCGTCCTTGCCGCGACGGTCCAGCCAATCCAGCGCCGTGTCGGCGACGTCGGCCGCATCCTCGTCGATGCCAAGCGACAGGCTCGGGCGCAGAAACTCCATGAAGTTGCCATGGAACCAATAGGCCTGGTGTCGCTCGGCGAAACAGGTCATGCCGACGGTGTGATATCCGCCTGTGTTGGCAAGATGGAAGCCGAGAAACGGCGCGGTGGCGCGCTGGCTTCGGGACTCGGTCAGGTAAAGGTCGCCGTCATTGCCCTGGTGACCGATCAGCCCCGTGGTGATCCCGAAACGCTGCGTGGTCATCCCCCCGCGCGAGGGCACGCAGGGCGTGTCGGAACTATGATATTCGTCGAAGCGCACCCCCTTGTCGGCGATCGACTGGATGTTCGGCGTCAGCTTCCGCGCATAGCCATATGGCGAGGTGTGATCAGGACGCAGTGAATCGACGTCGATATAGATGATGCGCATGGGGTCCTCTCGGGTCGGAAGCAATGGGTGGCGACATCAAACAAATACCACCAACAAACATCATTTTCAAACTTATTTGTGAGGATATGTTTGATTTTTGCGGAGTTTCGTCACCTCGCCGAGGCGCATGCCGTCACACCGCGACCACGACCTCGACATCGAAGTCCGCCAGTATCGCCGCCATCTCCTTGGGCAGCGGGGCGTCAGTGATCAGAACATCGATATTGTCGAAGCCCATGACCCGGACCGCAGAGGATTTCCCGATCTTCGAACTGTCCACCAGAAGAACCCGCGACTGCGACTGGCCGGCGAGGGTCTTCTTGATTTCCGCATCCTCGAAGGAATAATCGAACAAACCGTCCTCGGTGATCCCGGCCACCGCGAGAAAGGCAATCTCGAACCTGAAATCGCGAAGGTAGGCGACGGTCTGTGCCCCGACGGTCGACGGATCCGCCCCTGCGATCCGGCCGCAGGGCGCGTAGATCTGCATCTGGTTCTTCGCCAGCAATCGCTGGATCGGCAGCGAAGCGCAGACGATATGGACACTGCTGTCGGAAATCAGCGAGGCAAGCTCGTAGCAGGTCGTGCCGACGTCGATCGCAATGGTCGAGCGCGGCTGGATGCGGCGTACGGCGCTGGCGGCAATACGCTTTTTCTCGGGCCGGTTGCGGGTGGCGCGATTTTCCACGCTGGGTTCGACCATTTCGAACACCTTGCTGCGCAGGTCATCCTTGGAATGTGCGCCGCCATGGGTCCTGACGACGTAGCCCTCGGCCCCGAGCTTGTCCATGTCCCTGCGGATGGTCATTTCGGACACGCCAAGCCGCTCGGCGATCTCGCTGACAGAGGCATGGCCGTTGTTTTCGACCTCGGCCAGAATGGCTTCAAGCCGGACGGTGGCGGGTATTCGTTTCGTGCTCATGGCAACAACTCTAAATTGTCTTCGGGGCAAACATACATGAAATCTACCAAAACCGAACAGGTATTGTCGATTGACAATGGACGCGCCCCGAACCCCGTCACTCCGGCGGTCGCTGGTGCGCCCAGGGCGCCACGCGCTCGAAGGCGCGCGATGCCTGAAGCACCCGTGCATCCGCATGGCGCGGCCCGACGATCTGCAGCCCGACGGGCAGACCCGTGCTGGACAGCCCGGCCGGGACACTTGCCGCAGGATTGTGGAACAGGTTGAACGGCGAGCTGAACGGCGCCCACTCCATCCAGTCCCAGGCGTGCTCGGGATAGTCCTCCGGCAGAAGGCGCCCGTTGGTGACCGGCAGGCAGGCCACCGCCGGCGTCAGCAGCAGGTCATGTTGCTCGAACCAGGCAACCAGCCGCTGGTAGATCGGAAAGGCCGTCACCTTGTCGAACAGAAGCTCGCCAGAGGTCTGGCTCAGCGCCCCGCGCGCGCAGGCCACGAGCGCCGGATCGAGCGCATCGAGGTGATCGCCGAGGCGGTGAAACACGATCGCCGACATGATGGCCTGCCAGTTGCGCTTGGCGATCTCCATCGATCCGGAGAGGTCCAGATCGGCCGGCACGACCTCGGCCCCCAGTTCGACAAAGCGCTCGGCGGCAGCTTCGCAAAGGGCCAGAACCTCCGGGTCGATCCGCTCGACGAACCCGAGGTCGGCGCTCCACCCGATGCGCATCCCAGACAGCGGCTTGTCCAGGGTGTCCAGATACCCGGGCGACGGGCATTCCAGAGAATAGAGGTCGCGGTCGTCCGGGCCGGCACAGACCTCCATCATCAGCGCGGCATCGGTGACCGAGCGGGTCATCGGGCCGTAATGCGTGTGCTGGTTGGTGTTGGGCAACATCAGCGGAATGCGGCCGTGCGAGGGCTTCAGCCCGTAGATGCCGCAGAAAGACGCCGGAATGCGGATTGATCCGGCCCCATCGGTGCCGGTCGCCAGCGGCGCCATGCCGGTCGCCACCGCCACTGCGGACCCGCCCGAGCTGCCGCCGGGATTGCGCGTTCTGTCCCACGGATTGTGGGTCATGCCGTGAAGCTCGGAATAGGTCAGCCCGATCCACGCCATGTCGGGTGTCGTGGTCTTGCCCAGCGGGATCGCCCCCGCCCTCTCCATCCGTTCGATGATCGGTGAAAACCCGGTCGCCACATGGTGCTTGTTCGTCAGAGAGCCGACCGTCGTCAGCTGGCCCTTGTAGTCATCCGAATCCTTGATCGCATAGGGAACCCCATGCAGCGGCCCCCAGAACTCGCCACGCATCTGCGCCGCTTCGGCCTGTCTCGCCTTGTCCCGCGCGATCTCGAACATGGGCAGGCAGAAAGCGTTCAGATCGCCGTCCAGTTTCTCGATCCGGGCGATGCAGGCGTCGGTCACCTCGACCGGTGACAGCGACTTGTCCCTGACGCGCGCCGCAATTTCGCTGGCGTCCATCCAGTGCAGGTCCTCGGTCGTCATCCGTCAGATCCTCTGCCCGGTCAGGCCATCGAACAGATGCACGGCATTCAATCGCAGCGACACCGGAATTTCCTGGCCCGGTCGCAGGTTGAGCCGCTCCTGCTGGGTGATCTGCACCACCTGGCCGCCGATCGTGCCGCTCAGGATCGTCTCGTTGCCGGTCGGCTCGACCACGTCGACCTTCATGACAGCCATGCCGTCACCCTGAACGATCTCGAAATGCTCGGGGCGAATGCCGTATTTCGCGGCCCGGCCTTCGGGACCGGCAACCGCAGCGGGCAAGGGCAAGGTGCTGCCGTCGCTCAGCTCGAATTGCGCACCGTTGATCCTGCCTTCCAGCAGGTTGATCGAGGGCGAACCGATGAAGGTCGCCACGAATTCGTTGATCGGCGCATCATAAAGCTCCAGCGGCGACCCGATCTGTTCGATATGACCCCCACGCATCACCACGATCCGGTCGGCCATGGTCATCGCTTCGATCTGGTCATGGGTGACATAGATCGAGGTCGCGCCGAGCCGTTGATGCAACGACTTGATTTCGGTTCTCATGCGCACGCGCAGCTTTGCATCGAGGTTCGACAGCGGCTCGTCGAACAGGAACACCTTGGGGCTGCGCACGATGGCCCGGCCCATGGCGACCCGCTGGCGCTGGCCGCCCGACAATTCGCGCGGAAAGCGTTCGAGATAGTCGGTCAGGTTCAGCGTCGCGGCCGCCTCCTTGATGCGGGCATCCATTTCGGCTGCGGGCACCTTGGCCAGCTTGAGGGCAAATCCCATGTTCTGCGCCACCGTCATGTGCGGATAGAGCGCATAGCTCTGGAACACCATGGCGGTGTCGCGGTCCCTGGGTGCGATGTCGTTGATCACGTCACTGTCGATGCTGACGGTGCCACCGGTGACATCCTCGAGACCGGCAATCATGCGCAACAGCGTGGACTTCCCGCAGCCGGAGGGACCGACAAGCGCAACGAATTCGCCGTCCTGGATGTCGATGTCGATGCCATGGATCACCTCGACGGTCCCATAGTTCTTCTTGAGGTTTTCTACTGAAACATTGGCCATGAGATTATCCTTTTACGGCGCCGGCCGTCAGGCCTTTGACAAGGTATTTTTGCAGGAGAAGCACCAACAGCAGGGTCGGAGCGAGACCGATCAGGCAGATCGCCATCATCACGGTGAAGAAGACGAACTGGTCGGACACCAGTCCCGCCAGCACCACCGGCAAGGTCATGAATTCGGGCTTGGACGCGATGATCAGCGGGATCAGCAGTTCATGCCACGAGATGATGAAGATGATGACGCCGCAGGCCGCGAGCGCCGGTGTCGAAAGCGGCACGACGATCCGCACATAGGCGCCGAGCCTTGTACAGCCATCCAGCCTGGCGGATTCTTCCAGCTCCTTGGGGAAGGCCTGGAAATACGGCACCAGAATGATGATCGCATAGGGCAGCAGCAGCCCGACCTCGGTCATGATGATCCCCGGCAACGAGTTCAGCAGCCCGAGGTTTCGCATCACCACGAAGAGCGGCAGCATCAGGACGATCAGCGGCACCATGCGGCTGACCACGGTGGCATTCATCAGATAGCCGGTCCAGCGCAGGTTCAGCCGCGTGACGGTCAGCGCGGTCAGCGTCGCCAGGGTGAGGGTGAGAACGGTCACGCTGCCGGCCACCAGGACCGAGTTGAGAAAGGCGTTGCGGAACCAGGTGACCGAGTTGGGCAGATAGTCGATGCCCTGAAACGCCTCGCCCTTGTTCTCGCCGCCGGACAGGATCAGCCGGAAATTGTCCAGCGTGTATTCCGCCGGCAGCAGCGCCCAGACGTCTTCGTGCAGGGTGCGTTCGGACTGGAGCGCGCCCAGGACAACCGGAACCAGCGGCAGGATCAGAAAGCAGATCACCAGCACGTTGGCGAGGTTCATGAAGGCGCGATAGCGCCATGACATCCTGTTCATGCTCAGTACTCCACTTTCTTGTAGACGTAGCGGACATAGGCGATGGCCACGACACCGACGATGATCGCCAGGACATAGGCCGAGGCGGCCCCCACCCCGATGTTGAACGGCGGATTGAACGAGGTCTTGTAGGTGTACCAGGCCGCAACCCAGGTATCGTTGCCGGGCCCGCCCTGGGTGATCGCAAAGATCTCGTCGAAGATCATGAAGGCAAAGGTGGTCCGCAGGATCAGCGTCACGGCGATGATCGGGCGCAGCAGCGGCAGGGTGATGTAGCGGAACTTCTCCCACATCGTGGCACGGTCAAGCTCGGCCGCCTCGTAGAGGTGATCGGGAATGCCCTGAAGTGCCGCATGGTAGAGCAGGATGTTGAAGGGCACCGTGCGCCAGACGTAGGCAATGATGATCGCCATGAAGGCGGTGGAAGGATTGCCCAGCCAGATCACCTGCTCCTCGATCAACCCGAGCTGGTAGAGCAGGCGATTGAGATAGCCGAACTGCGTGTTGAAGATGAACGCCCAGAGAAAGCCGTTGACGATCGGCGGTACCGCCCAGGGCACGAGGATCAGGAACTTTGTGACCTTCGACAGCTTGATGCGGTGTTCATTGATGACCAGCGCGATCGCCAGCCCGATCACCACCTCGAGCAGGACCGAGATGACCACGAAAAGCACGGTGTTCTTCAACGATTTCCAGAATACCGGGTCGCTGAACAATTCGGCATAGTTCGCCCAGCCCGTGAAGGAATATTCGCCGGAGCGCAGCTCGCGCACGCCCACTTCGTGGAAGGACAGGTAGCCGGCAAAGAAGATGGGATAGGCAAGGATGAGAACGAAGCACAACAGGGTCGGGACGTTCATCCCGAGGGCCAGCCACGACGGTGCCAGCTCTCCCCAACGCCGTCTTGTGGTGTTCCCCTTGCCGATTGCAGTGTCTGACTGTCCTGTCATAAGAAATGTCCAATATTCCTACAATTGTCTGGTGCGGGGCGCCGGTATCGCGGTGACCCGGCGGCCCGGTCGGTGGCTGCCGGCCCGCGGCAGGCAGCCATCGACCTGCGGGCGCCTCAGCCCTTGCCTGCAATCGCGGCTGCGGTGATGTTGTCACAGGCGACGTCGACCGAAATCTCGCCCTTGAGACAGGCGGTCAGTTCGAGGTTCAGCTGCTCGTTCCACTTGCTGTACCAGGGCTCGGTGACGGCCGGCACGACCTTCTCGTAGTTCACGCCGCTGTCGAAGATGTCTGCCAGCACATCGACATCCACCCGGTCGGACCAGGCCTCTCGCACCTCGTCGCTTTGCGCGACCGAGGTGAAGCCGGGATAGAGCATCGAGCTCTTCGCCAGGCTCAGCGCCTGGGTATAGACGCCATCCTTGGTCCGGCCGCCGAGATACTGCAGCATCTTCCAGGCCCATTCGCGGTCGCGCGTGGCGTCGGACATCATGTAGTACCAGGTGGCCACAAGCGTCGCGCCATCGCCGGGAAGACCGTGGATCCTGCCCTTGCCGGCAATCGGCGACTGCGCCGGGTCGTTCATCTGGTTCATGAAGTAGTTGTGGAAGGTGCCGAGGTAGAGGTGCTTGCCGGTATTGAAGACCTTCACCGCCGGCAGGAATTTCAGGTTGAGCGAATCCGGATCGGCGATCTCGTGCTTCAGGAAGCTGTCCTGGAAATACTGCAGCGCTTCGCGGGCGATCGAGCCTGGGCCCATTTCCGGGTTCATGTCCTCGTCGAAGATCCGGCCGCCCCGGTTGCAGACCTGGCTGAACCAGGTGCCCGGCAGGGTTTCCAGCGCCGGACCGCCGACCCAGAGCAGCGGATAGTTCGAGACGCCGTCGGCCTTGGCCTTCAGGCATTGCTCCGTCAGCTCGTCCCAGGTCTGGAAGGGCTTGCCCTCGAACCCGGCCTTGGTCAGAAGCTCGTCATTGTAGGCAAAGGCCCAGGCGATCGAGAGATAGGGCAGACCCCAGAGTTTGCCGTCGACCGTGGCGGTCGAGCGCGCCAGCGGTGTCATGTCTTCGATATAGGCCTCGACCCCGGGCAGGCCGTCCAGCGGTGCCGCGATGCCCTGATCGATGTAGCTTGCCATGGTCGAGAGAATCGAAACGAAGACGTCGATGTCCTCTCCGGCGGCAAACATCGTCGTCAGCTTGGCGATCTGCGGCTCGATATTCGGCTCGATGACCTTTTCCACCGGGATGCCCCAGTCGGCTTCGAACTTGGCCGCGATCTCTTCATAGATATTGCCGTACTGCCATACGACGAGGTTGACCTGATCCACATCCTTGTCGGGCCGGGCCGCATAGGCCTCCTGCGCGAAGGACATGTTGGGCAGCATGCCTGCACCGGCAGCGCCCGCAGCGGCCAGCGCCTTGAGGAAATTCCGGCGCGCCATCAGCACGTCTTCCAGTGAAGTCTTAACCTTTGTCATCTGTCTTTCTCCCTGTGACTGCCGCCAGGCTGCGGCCGCATTCTTGCTTGTGCAAGTGTCTGATAGCACAAAATCAGACAGATCAAAACAAAATTGTTGCCTGTTTGTGTTTTTCTGTTAGTTATTGAGCGGTAGAAATTTGCTTCGAGGAGTCTCAGCTCATGATTTTCGATTTTTTGGGGGACAAGAAACGCGCCGTTGTTTCCATGTGCCATATGGGGGCCCTGCCCGGCTCGCCGCTCTATGATTCGGATGGCGGCATCAACAAGCTGATCGACGACGCGCTGTCCGACATTCACAAGCTTCAGGATGGCGGCGTCGACGCAATCATGTTCGGCAACGAGAACGATCGCCCCTATCTGCTGGAGGCGACGCCCGAATCCATCGCCGCCTACACCGCCGTCGTTCAGGCCTGCAAACCCGAACTGAAGGTTCCGTTCGGGGTGAACTACCTCTGGGATCCGACCGCTTCCATCGCGATCGCGGTGGCCACCCAGGCCAAGTGGGTGCGCGAAATCTTTACCGGCGTCTTTGCATCCGACATGGGTGTCTGGGCCCCGAATGCCGCCCGCCCGGCCCGCATGAAGCGCGACCTTGATCGCAGAGACCTGAAATTGTTCTTCAATATCAATGCAGAATTCGCCCACTCGCTGGATCAACGGCCGATCGAGCTGCGCGCGAAATCTGCCATCTTCTCCTCCCTGGCTGACGCCATCCTTGTGTCAGGCCCGATCACCGGCCAACCGGCCGATGCCTCGGACCTGCGCAAGGTGGCCGAGGCTGTGGGCGAGATGGTCCCGGTCTTTGCCAACACCGGTGTGAACGTCGACAACGTGACCGACGTCATGTCGGTTGCCTCCGGCTGCATCATCGGCTCGCACTTCAAGGTGGATGGCGACACCTGGAACGCGGTGGACGGTGACCGGGTCAAACGGTTCATGGATAAGGTCAACACCCTGCGTTAAGCCTGAGGTCCTCTCGCCGGAGACATTGCATGAGCGGCTCGCCGGGCCGTTCATGTGCCGCCCTTCCCCGGGGCCGGGGCGCTCCGGCGGCGGCGGCCCTGACCTGGGGCGGCCCGCGAGGCGCCGACCAAAAGTAACACAAAGCAACAAATTCGAAAACGAACAACCGCACAAAAGATCAGCAACTACAGGGGCGTTTCCATGAGCTGCGTCATCGGTCTCGACATCGGGACAACCTCCACAATCGGCATCGTGCTCGACGTTTCCTCCTCCAGGATCCTCGCGTCGGCCACACGACCGGTGACCCTGTCCTCGCCGCAGCAGGGCTGGGCCGAGGAAGATCCGGCAGAATGGTGGGCGAATGTCTGTGCCATCGTCCCCGAGCTCCTGCAACAGGCCAACCTCAAGAACACCGACATTTCGGCCATCGGCGCGACCGGCATGTTGCCGGCGACAGTGCTGCTGGACCGCGACGGCACGGTGCTGCGCCCCTCGATACAGCAGAGCGACGGGCGCACCGGCGCGCAGGTCAGGGAAATCGCCGCCGAAGTTCCAGAAGATCAGTTCGTTCAGCGCGCCGGCAACGGCATCAACCAGCAACTGGTCGCCAGCCGCATTCGCTGGATCGAGGAACACGAGCCCGAGGTCTTTGCCCGGATCGCCACGGTGCTTGGCTCTTACGACTACATCAACTGGCGCCTGACGGGCGCGCGCAGGGTGGAACAGAACTGGGCGCTGGAGGCCGGGTTCGTCGACCTCGGCACCGACACGCTCGCGGATGACCTGATCGCCCTTGCCCATCTGAAGCGCGACATGGTGCCTGACAAGGCAAGCTCGGCCGAGATCATCGGCCAGGTGTCCGCCGAGGCCGCAGCCCAGTCGGGCCTGGCAGAAGGCACGCCAGTGGTCGGCGGCGCCGCTGATCACATCGCCTCGGCCTATGCCGCCGGGGTGCTGGCCTCGGGGGACGTGCTGCTCAAGTTCGGCGGCGCGGCCGATATCATGATTGCCACGGACACCGCCCGCCCCGACCCGCGCATGTTTCTGGATTATCACATCATTCCCGGGCTGTTCATGCCCAACGGCTGCATGTCGACCGGCGGCTCCGCCCTGAACTGGTTCATCGCCCAGTTCGCCAAGGCCGAGGCGGCCGAAGCGGAAAGGCGCGGCATCAGCCCGCATCAGTATCTCGACGAACTGGCCGCCGAGATCGCGCCCGGCGCCGATGGCGTCACCTTCATCCCCTACCTCCTGGGCGAGAAGACACCGATCCACGACCCGGATGCCCGCGGCACCATCCTCGGCCTCAGCCTGAACCACGACATTCGCCATCTCTGGCGCGCCCTGCTCGAAGGCTATGCCTATGCCTTCCGCCATCATATCGAGGTCTTCAACGAGATGGGCTTTCCCACCACGCGCTTTCTGGCCTCTGACGGCGGCTCGAAATCGCAGCTCTGGATGCAGATCTGCGCCGACGTCCTGCAGGCGCCGGTGCAGCTGCTGACCGGGCACCCCGGCTCCTGCCTTGGCGCGGCCTGGCTGGCGGGTATGGGCACCGGGGCGACCGATGACTGGGGCGGCGTCGCAAACTGCGTGAGCTACGGCCGCGAGGTCCGGCCCGACCCCGCGCAACAGGCCGGTTATGACGAAGGCTATGCCTTTTTCCGCGAGACATACGAGAGACAGAGGGAACAGCGACAATGATCAAGGCGATTGCCTGGGATATCGACGGCACATTGGTCGACAGCGAACCGCTGCATCTCTTTGCCCTGAAAGAGGTGTGCCGCGCGCATCAAGTCGACATTTCCGATCTCGCCGACACGCATTTCGTGGGCGTTCACATCGGCAATGTCTGGCGCGAGCTGCAACCGCGCTTCCCGACCGGGGTGACCTATGAGGCGTGGTCGGCAGGGATCAACCGGGCATTTGCCGGCAATGCCGATCGTCTGGTCGAGATCGCCGGCGCCGCGTCTGTCGTCCGGGATCTCGCCGTGCAGGGCTTGCAGCAGGTCGCAGTGTCCAATTCCGGCCGCACCGTGGTGGACGCCAACCTGGCGGCAATCCGCGTCGACGGCTTGATGAAGTTCAGCCTCAGCCTCGATGACGTCTGCGAAGGCAAGCCCGATCCCTTTCCCTATCGATATGCCTGCTACCTGCTGGGGCTCGACCCCGGCTGCGTTCTGGCCGTGGAAGACAGTGCCACAGGCGTCGCCAGCGCCAGGGCCGCCGGCCTGCCGGTGGCCGTTTTGCACGGCACCGGGACCACCGTGCCAGGATCGCAATACCCGATCTCCGCCCTCTCCGAGCTGCCCGATGTCATCGCAGCACTGGCCCGTCCGCCCGAAGTGACGCGCGAACACGCCCGCCAGCACCATTGACACGGCCGAGGGAGGCGACATGACAGACAGACCGAACATCCTGTGGATCACCACCGATCAGCAACGGTTTGACACCATCCACGCACATGGCAATGCGGCAATCCACACGCCGAACCTCGACCGGCTGGCCGCCGAGGGGATGTCGTTCCTGCGAACCTATTGCCAGGCCCCGATATGCACGCCAAGCCGCGCATCCTTCATGACAGGGCGCTACCCCGCGTCGCATCACGTGCACCGCAACGGCAACGATCACTGGCCTCCGGCCGAGACAATCCTGCCGGCGATCCTGAAAGATACCACGGATTACACCACCGGCCTGATCGGCAAGCACCACCTGTCGCGGTCGGAGAACCGGATCGAACTGATCCCCGAAGACGGCTACGACGTGGCCGAGCTCTCCGATTGCTGGCCGATCGGGCGCGCCTATGACGACTGGCTGACCCACAAGCACGGCGTCGACGACCCGCTGGCGCTCTACCCCGAGCTTCTGGCCAATGCGCCCCGCGATTACGGCCCCGGACTGCCGATGGCGCTTCAGCAATCGACCTGGTGGGCCGAGCGGGCCTCTGCCTTTATCGAGGATCACAAGGACGGCCCGTGGTTTCTGAACCTCAATGCGGTCGATCCACATCCACCGTTCTTTCCGCCGCAGGAGTTTCTCGACAGGTACAAACCCGAGGACATGCCCCTGCCGCTGTTTCGCGAAAGCGACATTGCGCGGCAAGAGGAGTTCCGGGAAATCGACCAGCAGTGGACGAAAATCCAGGACGTGCGCCGCTACGATCCGGCCGAGGATGTCGACCAGTCGCAAACGCCGCTGGAAGACCGGAACCTGTTCGATTTTCCGCCCGACACCTACGACGCACGCATGGTCAAGGCCTGCTACTACGCGATGATCGAGATGGTCGACGACCGGATCGGCGCGGTGCTCAAGGCGCTGGACGACAGCGGCCAGGCCGAAAACACCCTCGTCATCTTCACCTCGGACCATGGCGAGATGATGGGCGACCACGGCATGCTCTACAAAGGCTGCCGGTTCTTCGAAGGGCTGGTGCACGTACCGCTGATCATCCGCTGGCCCGGCGTGACCGAACCGGGGGCGCAGAGCGATGCGCTGGTGGAACTGGTCGATCTCGCGCCTACGATTCTCGACATCGCGGGCGTCGAGAGGCCCGGCAACATGCAAGGCAAACCCCTGACCGACCTGCTCAAGGGCCGGACCACCACGCACAAACCCCACGTCGTCTGCGAATTCAACGAGGCGCTGGCGGGAATGCCCTATCAGAGCCACGGCACGATGGTGTTCGACGGTCGCTACAAGACCTGCATGTATCACGACGCCGGCAAGGCCGAGATCTTCGATCTGCAGGAAGACCCGGGAGAGTTCGTGTCCCTCTGGGACAAGCCGGGGTTCGAGCGCGAGCAGATCCGGCTTCTGAAACATCATCTCGATGCGGTCATGGCCACCTCTGACGCCGGCATCGAGCGGACCGGAAACTACTGAGACAAGGGCGGCGCGGCACCATTGGCGCCGCGTCGCCGCAGGGGTCAGGTCATGTAGACCCCGCCGGTGACGTTCACGCCCTGCCCGGTCATGAACCGCGCCCCGTCGGAGGCCAGAAACACCACCACATCGGCCACGTCCTCGGGCGTTTCGATCCGGCCGAGCGGCGTCTGGCTGACGTAATCTGCCAGCACTTCTTCCGGCGTCATGCCGCGCAACTCCGCCTCCCAGGCGACTTCGCGCTCCTGCATCGGTGTGCGCACGAAGCCGGGGCAGACCGCATTGACCCTGATCCCGTCCCTGGCGTGTTCGCGCGCCAGCGCCTGGGTCCAGCCCAGAACGGCAAACTTCGACGCAGAGTAATGCGCAAGCAGCGGGGCCCCGACCTTGGAGGCGAGCGAGGCGGTGTTGACGATCGCGCCCTTGGTGCCATGCGCAAGGAAATGCGCCACGGCGACCTGATTGGTAAAGAAGACACCCTTGGCGTTGACGTCGAAGTTGAAGTCCCAGTCCGCCTCGGTCAACGCGAGGGCCGGCTTCATGTTCGACACCCCCGCATTGGCATGGCAGTGGGTGATCGGCCCGAACACCTCGGCCCCGGCCGCAAAGGCGGCCTCGATCGAGGCCTTGTCCCGCACGTCGACCTGGTGGCAGGTTTTCGGCGCATCGATCGTCTCGGCTGCGGCCTTGCAGCGGTCGAGGTCGATGTCGGACAGGACCAGATTGTACCCCGCCCCGGCGAAGGCTCGCGCCGAGGCCAGACCAATGCCATTGGCTGCGCCGGTGATGAAGACTGTACGTGTCATCGTGAGAGGTGTCCTTTGTGCCCATCTAACATAATCACACTTTATGTAACAGATTCGAACTAAAACCGCCAGATGTGAGTTGCCGCAGACAATTGTCCGGCACCGCTCGGGCCAAGGTGCTCTCCCTTCGGAAAATGTGGGCACAGCAAACCGTTGGCGCACCCGGCAGTGTCGCGCCGTCAAGTGGCTGCCAGAACACCGGCAGGCGCGCCCCTGCGACGCCTCCGCCTGACCCGCGGCCTGACGCCGCGGATGTCACGGCGCGAGCGTCACGGCGCTGGCCTGGCCAGGGTCTTGATCAGAAAATCCATGAACACCCGGACCTTGGGCGACAGCACATTCGATTTCGGATAGACCAGCCACAGCACGGTCTTCTCGGCCACCTCGTAGTCGGGCAGGACCTGTACCAGATCACCCGAGGCCAGCTCCTTGCCGACGCTCCACCGCGAATTCATCGAAATGCCCGACCCTGCGATCGTTGCCAGCTTCTGGGTCAACCCGTCATCCAGCACCAGCCGGCAGGCGGCAGCGGCGGGATCAAAGACCTCTCTCTGGCCGTCGGGGCCGATCAGCGGGCGGGCCGACTGGTGCCGGAAGGCGATCAACTGATGCTGCGCAAGGTCGCGCGGATGGCTGGGCGTGCCATTGGCCTCCAGGTAGCCGGGCGATGCGCACAGGATGCGGGTGTCATCCGCCAGCTTGCGCGCCTTGAGGCTTGAATCCTCGAGCGCCGAATTGCGGATCGCAAGGTCGAAGCTGCCTTCGATCAGATCGAAGACGCTGTCTGACAGCCGCAGGTCCAGCGTCAGATCGGGATAGCGCTGCAGAAACTCCGGCAGGATCGGCGCAATGTAGAGCTGGGCAAAGGTGCTGGGCGCGGTGAACCGCAAGGTGCCGCGCGGGCTGGCCCGCCCCTTGCCGAGCGCCGCCAGCGCGGCATCCTCCTGCGCCAGAATCTCGCGCGCAAAGGGCAGGAATTCCGCGCCCTCGAGCGACAGCGAGACCTTGCGCGTCGTGCGATGCAGCAGGTCCGCCCCGATGGCATTCTCCAGCTTTGCCAGATGCGCGCCGGCCACGGCCGGGGCAAGCCCGAGGTCACGCCCGGCGGCGCTGATGTTGAGCTTTTCCGCCGCCAGAACGAACAGCCGCAAGCCGGCAGTATCCATCTTTTATATCCCGAACCTAAATTATGAATCGAAAATTCATGCATTTATAGAGACTTCACAACATGTATTTTGCAGGATGTGCCAGATGCGGATATCGAAACCACGTTGAAGCGTCGGGCCGACGATCTTCTGCCCGACGTCGCTGACAAGGAAGCGCATCATGTCCCAGACCATTCTCATCACCGGATCGACTGACGGCATCGGGCTCCGCACCGCCAGAACGCTGGCCGATCTTGGCCACAGGATCCTGCTGCACGGCCGCAGCTCCTCAAAGCTCGAGGCCGCCGCGGCAGAGCTGGGCGGCGGGATCGAGACCTATGCCGCCGATCTGTCCCGCATGGCCGAGGTCGAAAGGCTGGCCGCCGAGGTGACCGCACGCCATGACCGGCTTGACGTGCTGATCAACAATGCCGGCGTCTACAAGGTGCCCGACGCGCGCACCCCCGACGGGCTGGACCTGCGGTTCATGGTCAACAGCTTTGCGCCTTATGTCCTGACCAACGCCCTGCTGCCGATCCTCCCCTCGGACGGGCGGATCGTGAACCTGTCTTCGGCCGCCCAGGCCCCGGTGGACGTGAGCGCCATGGCCGGCAAGACCCGGCTGGACGACTTCGCCGCCTATGCCCAAAGCAAGCTGGCGATCACCATCTGGACTCGCGACTTTGCCGCCAGACATCCGGACGGCCCCGTGGCCATCGCGGTGAACCCGGGGTCGCTGCTGGCGTCGAAGATGGTCAAGGAAGGCTTTGGCGTGGCCGGCAACGACATCCAGATCGGCGCCGACATTCTGACGGCGGCTGCCACCGGTGACGGCTTTGCCACCGCCTCGGGCAAATACTTCGACAATGACGCCGGCCGCTTTTCCGACCCGCATCCGGCGGCCCTTGATCCGTCTCACGTCGCACAGGTCATGCAGGCGATGGACCGGATCACCGCCGATCTTCGCCGCAAGGCACAGACCGGCGCGTGACTCCGCTCGGGCGGCGTGGCAGGGAAATCATGCCACGTCGCAGGCGAACGCCTCGATGCGACGCAGGTGATGACGGTAGGCAATGATCCCCGAACAGGCAAATTTCACGTCCGGGTCAAAGATGTGCATGTGCCCGCCCCGGCCGCCGGGCGGGCCCGACGCCTTGCCGCGCCAAGCACGCCACGTATTTATATCCAAAACCCAAAAACTGATGATCCAACTTGCCGGATTAAACTGGTTACCAAGTCGATATAGATGGGTGGCAGGCCAATTCACCTTCAGGAGTTTCCCCGATGAAAGCCATGACACTTGCCACCTACGGCCCCGATGCCGCCTTTGAACCCGCCGAGCTGGAGCGTCCGGCGGTCACCGCCGGCCACGTCGTGCTGCGCGTCCATGCCACCAGCGTCAACACCGTCGACACGATGATCCGCAACATGGGCACCGACCTGCCGCTGTCGCCTGCCCTGCCGGCCGTCCTCGGCATGGATTTCGCCGGGGTGATCGAAGAGGTCGGCGAGGGCGTCACCGGCTTTGCCGTGGGCGACGAGGTCTATGGCTGCGCCGGCGGTCTGGCCGATCTGCAGGGCGCGCTGGCCGAATACATGCTGGCCGATGCCCGACTGATCGCCCACAAGCCGAAGTCGCTGTCCATGCGCGACGCCGCCGCCATCCCGCTGGTCGGGATCACCGCCTACGAAGGTCTGACCCGGGCCGGCGTTGCCGCCGGTCAGAAGGTCCTGGTTCAGGGCGGTGCCGGCGGTGTCGGCCACCTCGCCATCCAGATCGCCAGACATCTTGGCGCCGAGGTCTCGGCCACCGGCACCGGCGCGGCACAGATGGAGGTGATCAAGGGCTATGGTGCCACACCCATCGACTTCATGAAGGAAAAGATTGCCGACTATGTCGCGGCGCAGACCGGCGGCGCCGGCTTTGACATGATCTTCGACGCCGTGGGCGGCGCCAACATGACCAATTCGTTCGAAGCGGCCGCGTTGAATGCGCAGGTGGTGTCCACCGTGGGCCTGCTGGAAATCGACCTCTCGCCGGCGCATTTCAAGGGCCTGTCCCTGCACATCGTCTTCATGCTGCTGCCCATGCTGGCCAACGTAAACCGTCAGGTCCACGGCGACATTCTGGCCAAACTGGCCGAGCTGGTGGACGCTGGCGCCGTGACACCGCTGCTGGACGAACAGCGCTTCGGCCTCGACGAGGTCGGCGCCGCCTATGCCTGTCTTGGCAGCGGCCAGGCGATCGGCAAGGTGGTCGTCGAGGTCTGACAGCCCCCCGCCGATGAAGCGTGACCCGGGCGGAGCCGATCAGGCTCCGCCCTTCGCTTCCGCCAGCGCGCTGCGGGCTCTCACCCGACGACCTCCTCCGTCTCAGCCAGATCGCCAAGCGAAATTGTCGGTGTGAAGATTTGCCGCCTGGCCTCTCCCGCCTCCGGGGTCTCCACTGCATCGAGGATGATCCGCGCCGCGGCTTCGCCGATCTCTCGGCGGGCGGTGCGCGATGTGGCGATCTTGCCGGGGAAGCCTTCGATCAGCCCCAGACCGTTGAAACCGGCCAGCGCGACCCGGCCGGGCACATCCATGCCCTCCGCCAGGCAATGGCACAATCCGCCAAACGCCAGGTCGTCGTTCGAAAAATAGATGCAGTCGAGATCGGGCGCCCGCGCCAGCAGCTCCGCCGTCATGCGGCGGCCGCAGACCACGGCCGGATCGCGGATGTCGCCCTGCTGCATCTGCGCCCCATCCATCGTATCGATGAATTCAAGCCCGTGGCGGCACAGCGCCTCGCGGAAGCCCTGTTTCCGCTTGCCGGCCCTCAGGTCCTTGTCGAGGTTCCGCCCGACATAGCCGAAACGCCGCCGGCCCGCGCCGATCAGCGCCGTGGCGATGTCATGGCCCGCCCGGGTGTGGGAAAACCCGACGCAGGCATCCACCGGATCGCCGTCACTGTCCATGATCTGCACCACCGGAACACCGGCGTCGCGCAGCAGCAGGCGGGTGTCCTCGGGCTGGTCGAGACCGGTGAGAATCAGCCCGGCCGGTCGCCATGACAGCATGTTGCGGACGGTCTGATATTCGACCTCGGGGTCGTAATCCGTCACCCCGAAGACCGGTTGCAGCGCCGTGCCCTTCAGCGCGTCGGTCACCCCCCACATGACCTGCGGAAAGACGATGTTCGACAGGCTGGGCACCACCACCCCGATCAGGTCGGTGCGCTTGCTCGACAGCGACGCGGCAAGGTGATTCCCGTAGTAGCCGATCTCGCGCGCGGCGCGTTTCACCTTGTCGACATTGGCCTGCGAGACGTCCTTGTCGCCGCGCAGCGCGCGCGAGGCCGTCATCTTGCTGACGCCGGCCGCCGAGGCGACGTCAGCCAGGGTTTTCCGTTTTTTCATGGCCTTGTCGCCCTTTGGTCCGGTGTGGGGCCGCAGAACCCGCCGGCCGGACCGGCGCGCCGCGTGCTGATGCCTCCCGATGATGCAGTCGGGACATTGACAGAATAGGCAGAATATGGCACTGGTATCAATACCGGTACCGATACCGGTTTCGATGCCGGCCCCTTTCAGGCCGGAAAGACCGCGCGATCGGACAAGGATCGCGCCTTACAAGGAACCAGGGCCCCGAGGGGTTCTGACGGGAGGAAACATGACTGCTTTCACATTGAAATCCGCACTTCTGGGCGGCCTCGTCGCCGCCACGTCTTTGATGGCCAGCACCGCTCTGGCGCAGGACTACCAGTGGACGTTCCAGACCTCGGCGCAGGCCGGCGACAACTTCTTCCCGATCGAGGAAGCCTGGGCCGACCGCGTCAAGGAACTGTCCGACGGTCGCATCGAGATCACCGTCGTGCCGGTCGGCACCGTGGTGGCGCACAACGAAACCCTCGACGCCGTGGGCGCCGGCATCCTGCAGGGCCACATCACCGACCCGTCGTATTTCTCCGGCAAGGACCCGGCGTTTGCGATGCTGGGCAACCTCGTCGGCGCATGGTCGGCGCCCGAGCAGATGTTCGACTACATGGAAAACGGCGGCGGCAAGGAGCTGTTCAACGAGCTGGTGAACCCCTACGGGCTGCAATTCCTGGGCGCCTCGGCGACCGGGGTCGAGGCCTTCCTGTCGACCAAGCCGCTCTATGGCGTCGATGACCTCAAGGGCATCAAGATGCGCGCCCCCGAAGGCATGGTGCAGGAAGTCTTCGCAGCGGCCGGCGCCTCGCCGGTGAACCTGCCGGGTTCCGAGGTCTATACCGCGCTGGAAAAAGGCGTGATCGACGCGGCCGATTACACCGTGTTCTCGACCAACCACGCCCAGGGCATGCATGAGTTTGCCAAGTACCCGCTCTATCCCGGCTTCCACTCGATGCCGGTGATCGAGGTCTCGCTGAACAAGGAGATCTACGACGGCCTGCCCGAAGACCTGCAGACCATCCTGAACGACTCCGTCTCGGTCTTTGCCAAGGACATGATCAGCCAGCTCGACGAGCAGAACGAGGCCGCCGTGGCCGAGGCGCAGGCCGATCCCGAGATCACCGTGATCGACTGGTCCGACGAAGAGCGCGCCAAGTTCCGTGGCATTGCCAAGTCGCAGTGGGCGAACTGGGCGGAACGTTCCGAGATGGCCGGCAAGGCCTACGAGAGCGTCACCGCGTACCTCACCGAAAAGGGCCTTCTGGCCGAGTGATTGCCGCCTGACGGCATGACCGGAAGGGGCCGGCCACGGCCCCTTCTCTTTAAACCATCCAGCTCACGTTCCGGGAGGGGACAATGGCACAGCAAGACGCGGCGATGACAGACGCCGAAATCGAAGCGCAGCTCGAGGCGCTCAAACGCGCCCATGAAGAAGACAGCGCCGGTGCCCAGAACGCGCTTGATCGCGGCATCCTGACGGTGGGCACCGCCTTCAGCTTCCTGTTTGCCATTGCGACGGTGATCTCGATCTACGAGATCATCATGCGGTATTTCTTCAACGCGCCGACGATCTGGGCACATGAGACGGTGATCGCGCTGATCGCGGCCTGTTATCTCTATGGCGGCATGCAGTGCCTCGCCGCCGACAAGCATATCCGCATCGGGCTGATCTATTTCGGCACCTCCGGCGGCACCCGGCGGCTGCTCGACGTGGTCAACGGGCTCCTGGCGCTGTTCTTTGCGCTGGCGATTGCCTATGCGGCCTATACCATGGTCGAGAAGTCCTGGTGGACCCCGCAGGGCGACGTCCGGCTCGAACGCTCCGGCTCGGCGTGGAACCCGATCACCCCGGCGATCATCAAGATGCTGCTGCTGATCACCTCCATCGTGCTGGCGATCCAGTCGGTGGGGCACATCTGGACCGCCTGGAAAGGCACCGGCTATCGTCAGAGCGCCGGCGAAGCCCCCAGCAAATATGCGGTGGCCGGCATCGGTCTGGTCTTTGCACTGCTCCTCGCCGGCGGCTACCTGCTGTTCAGCCAGGGCCGTGACCTCGGCATCGAGACCGGGTCCCTGCTGCTGGTGGTCTCGATTATGATCCTGATCCTGACCGGCATCCCGCTGGCCTTCGTGACCGGGCTGATTGCGATCCTCTTCACCATCGCCTGGTTCGGGCCGATGGGCGTGCCGCTGGTCTCCAGCCGCATCTATTCCTTCGTCAACGAATACGTGCTGGTCGCCATTCCGATGTTCGTGCTCATGGCCTCGCTGCTGGACCGCTCGGGCATGGCGCGCGATCTCTATGATGCGATGCGGCTGATTGCCGGTCGGATCAAGGGCGGCGTCGCTGTCCAGACGCTGGTGGCAGCGGTCTTCCTTGCCGCGATCTCTGGCATTATCGGTGGCGAGATCGTCCTGCTGGGCCTGATTGCCCTGCCGCAGATGCTGCGTCTCGGCTACAACCGGGCGCTGGCCATCGGCACCGTCTGCGCCGGCGGCTCGCTGGGCACGATGATCCCGCCGTCGATCGTGCTGATCGTCTACGGTCTCACGGCCAGCGTCTCGATTGGCGATTTGTTCCTCGCCACCGTGACCCCCGGCCTGATGCTGGCGTCGTTCTACATCATCTACATCCTCATCCGCTGCTACGCGAACCCCGAGATGGGCCCGCCGATCTCTGACGCAGAGCTCGACATCCCGATGTCGGAGAAACTGCGCAAGATGCGCGGCGTGATCCTGCCGGTCGGCGTGGCGGTGACGGTTCTGGGTTCGATCTACGGCGGTATCGCTTCGGTGACAGAAGCCGCGGCCATGGGCGTGGTCGGCGTGTTCCTCTCGGCCGCGATCCGGCGCGAGGTGACCTGGACGCTGATCCGCGACAGCCTGAAGCAGACGCTCGAGACCTGCGGCATGATCATCTGGATCGGCCTCGGCGCGGCGGCGCTGGTGGGTGTCTACAACCTCATGGGCGGCAACCGCTTCATCGAGGCGACGATCCTGGACAGCGGCGCCTCGCCGATCGTCATCGTGCTGATCATGATGGGCATTCTCGTGGTGCTGGGCCTGTTCATGGACTGGATCGGCATCGCGCTGCTGACCATGCCGATCTTCGTGCCGATCATCATCAAGCTGGGGATGGACCCGGTCTGGTTCGGCATCCTCTTCGCGATGAACATGCAGGTCAGCTACCTCTCGCCGCCCTTCGGACCGGCCGCCTTCTACCTGAAATCCGTGGCCCCCAAGGACATGAGCCTGTCGGAGATCTTCCGCGCGCTGATCCCCTTCATCTGCATCCAGGTCGTGGCGCTCGCCATCGTGTTGTTCTTCCCGCAGGTCGCTCTCTGGCTGCCGGAATGGTTGAAAGGAAATTGAGATGAGCAAAGAGACCCTCAACGCAGCCGTCATCGGCCTGGGCTCCATGGGCTACGGCATGGCCGCCTCGGCCCTGCGCGGCGGCCACAAGGTCTGGGGTGTCGACATCGACGCCGACCGGATCGCCAGATTTCAGGCCGAGGGCGGACAACCGACCGCCCTGGCCGAGGCCGCCGACACGCTTGACGCGGTCGCGGTGGTGGTGCTGAACGCTGCCCAGACCGAAAGCGTGCTCTTCGGCGAGGCCGGCATCGTGCCACGGCTCAGGTCAGGCGCGGTTGTCCTGGCCTGCGCCACCGTACCGCCCGAGTTTGCCCGCGACATGGCCACCCGCTGCGAGGCCCACGGCGTGCTCTACCTCGATGCGCCGATCTCCGGCGGGGCCACCAAGGCCGCCAACGGTCAGCTCTCGATCATGGCCTCCGGCGCGCCCGCGGCCTTTGACGCTGCCCGCCCGCTTCTGGACAGCATCGCCGAGACGGTCTTCGAGCTGGGCACTGAGCCCGGCGCCGGCAGCGCGATGAAGGCGGTCAACCAGCTGCTCGCCGGGGTGCATATCGCCACCATGGCCGAAGCGCTGACCTTCGGCATGACCCAGGGCGTCACGCCCGATAAATTCGTCGAGGTGATCAGCAAATGCGCCGGCACCAGCTGGATGCTGGAGAACCGCGCACCGCATATCGTCGACGGCGATTACACCCCGCGCAGCTCGGTCAACATCTGGCCCAAGGATCTGGGCATCGTGCTCGACATCGCCAAATCGGCGCAGTTCAGCGCCCCGATCACCGCCGCCGCGCTGCAACAGTTCCTCGCCGCCGCCGGCATGGGCCACGGGCACGAGGATGACGCCGCCGTCGCCAAGGTCTATGCCCGCAACGCCGGGCTCACACTTCCGGGAGAGACCGCATGACCACCGTTCTTGGCTGTATCGCTGACGATTTCACCGGCGCCACCGACCTTGCCGGCCTGCTGGCCCGCTCCGGCGTCCGCGTCTCGCTGCGCATCGGGGTGCCTTCCGAGCCACCCGGCGACACCGCCGCCTTCGAGGTGATCGCCCTGAAATCGCGCACCGCCCCGGTGGACGAGGCCCTGGCCGAGACCCGCGCCGCCCTGCGCTGGCTGCAGGCCGCCGGCGCGCAGCGGTTCTTCTGGAAATACTGCTCCACCTTCGACTCGACGCCCCAGGGCAATATCGGCCCGGTCGCCGAGGCGCTGATGGCAGATCTCGGCACCGACCAGACGATCTATTGCCCGGCCTTTCCGGAAAATGGCCGCTCGATCTTCATGGGCAACCTCTTTGTCGGGCGTCAGCCCTTGGCGGAAAGCCCGATGAAGGATCACCCGCTGACCCCGATGCGCGACAGCAACCTGATGCGCCTGCTCGAACCGCAGGTGAGTAAACCCGTCGGGCTGGCCGACCGGCTGACCGTCGCGCGCGGCCCGCAGGCGCTGCAGGCCGAGCTGGCCGCGCTCAAGGCGCAGGGCGTGGCGCATGTGGTGGTCGACGCGGTGGCGAATGCCGATCTCGAAGTGATCGCCGAGGCCTGCCGCGACATGCCGCTGATGACCGGCGGCAGCGCCGTCGCCATGCCGCTGCCGGCGCTTTATCTCGCCGATGGCACGCTCTCGGCGGATGCGCCCAAGGCCGAGGCACCGGCGCTCGGGCGTGGCACCATCTTACTCTCGGGCAGCTGCTCGGCGATGACCAACAAGCAGGTGGCGGATTATACCAGCCGCGGCGTCCCCGCCTTCCAGCTCGACCCGCTGTCGCTGGCCGAAAACGGCCCGCAAAAGGCGCTCGACTGGCTGGCACAGCAGGACCTGGACAAGGCCCCGCTGATCTACGCCACCGCCAACCCCGACAGCGTGCGCGCCGCGCAGGAGAAGCTCGGCGTTGCCGGCGCGGGCGAGATTGTCGAGGCGACGCTCTCGGCCTGTGCCATCGCGGCGCGCGACCGGGGCGCCCGGCGGGTGATCGTCGCCGGCGGCGAGACCTCGGGGGCCGTCACCAAGGCGCTCGGCGTCACCCAGCTCGACATCGGCACCGAGATCGCACCGGGCGTGCCCTGGACCTATTGCCAGTCCGACGGCCAACAGATCGCCCTGACGCTGAAATCCGGAAACTTCGGCACCGAGACCTTCTTTACCGACGCGCAGGAAAGGCTGGCGTCATGAGCGCAGAGGCCCGCCTGCGCGAGCAGATCTGCCTGCTGGCGAAATCCATGTTTGACCGTGGCCTGACCGGCGGCAGCACCGGCAACATCTCGGCCCGGACCGAGGATGGCGGGCTGCTGGTCAGCCCCACCGGCACCAGCTTCGGCCGGCTCGATCCCGGCCGGCTCAGCCGCTTCGATGCCGCTGGCACCCATGTCGACGGTGACAAGCCCACCAAGGAAATGCCGCTGCACAGCGCCTTCTACGACACCCGCAGCACCGCCGGCGCGGTGGTGCACCTGCATTCCTGCCATTCGGTCGCGCTGTCGATGATGCCGGATGTGGACGACGACAATTTCCTGCCGCCGCTCACGCCCTACGGCATCATGAAGCTGGGCCGCGTCAAGCTGCTGCCCTTCTTCCTGCCCGGCGACCCGGCGATGGGCGACGCGGTGCGCGGTCTGGCAGGCAAACGCACGGCGGTGATGCTGGCCAATCACGGCCCCGTCGTGGCCGGCAAGGATATCGAGGCCGCCTGCAACGCCATCGAAGAGCTGGAAGACACCGCGAGGCTGGCGATGATGACCCGTGGCATGCAGCCGCGCGGTCTGACCGAGGATCAGGTGCAGGCGCTAGTCACCAAATTCGACGTGGAGTGGGACGCATGAAATTTTCCGCCAATCTCGGCTTTCTCTGGAACGACCGCCCGCTGCCCGAGGCCATTCGCGCCGCCAGGGCCGCCGGCTTCGACGCGGTGGAATGCCACTGGCCCTATGACGTGCCGGCCTCCGAGACCAAGGCCGCGCTGGACGAGACCGGCCTCGTGATGCTGGGCCTCAACACCCGCCGCGGCGACGTGTCTGCGGGCGACAACGGCCTGTCGGCCCTGCCCGACCGCGTGCCCGAGGCGCGTGCCGCCATTGACGAGGCCATCACCTATGCCAAGGCCATCGGCACGCCCAACATCCATGTCATGGCCGGTTTCGCCTCGGGCCCCGAGGCGCGGACGACCTTTGTCGAGAACCTCGCTTATGCCTGCGCGCAAGCCGCGCAACAGGACATCACAATCCTGATCGAGCCGCTCAACAAATACGACGCGCCGGGCTATTTCCTCACCACCACCGACCAGGCCCTGTCGATCATCGAGGAGGTCGGCGCGCCCAACCTCAAGCTGATGTTCGACTGCTACCACGTGCAACTGATGGAAGGCGACCTGACCCACCGGCTGACCGCGCTGCTGCCGCAGATCGGCCATATCCAGTTCGCCTCGGTCCCGGATCGTGGCGCGCCGGATCATGGCGAGGTGGCCTTCGGTCATGTCTTCGCGCATGTCGCGGGCCTGGGCTACACCGCGCCGCTCGGCGCGGAATACAAGCCCGGCGGCGACACCGACGCGACCCTCGGCTGGATGGGCACCTTCCGCTAGGCGCTTTGCCGCGGGGGGCTCAGAGGCTGCGCAGGCGCATCTTCTCGAGCAGGTCGGTCAGCACGTCGCGGGCATGGCGACGGTGGTCGCGGTGCACGCGGCGCGCCGTGTCCGGATCGCCGGCAAGGATCGCGGCATAGACCTCGCGGTGATCCTTGTTCGACTGCACCGGCAGCGGGCGGACAAAGAGCGTCGAGGATTTGGCGCGGCGCACCTGGTCGCTCATCATCGCGACGATCATCCGCAGCCGCGAATTGCCGCTCAGCCGCACCAGCTCGGCGTGAAACCGGTCATCGGCCTCGGCCCAGGCTTCCAGGTCTTCGGCCTCGATCGCGCGGTCCATGTCGCTGATGGCGGCGGCCAGTTCGGCCAGCTCCGGCTCGGAATGGCCGGCCTCGGCGGCGCGCTCGGCGGCCAGGCTCTCGAGCTCGGTCAGAACGTCGTAGATCTCGCGCATGTCGGCAGGCGAGACCGGCAGGACGCGCACGCCCTTGCGCGGCCGCATCTCCACCAGCCCCTGGCTTTCCAGCATCAGCGCCGCCTCGCGCACCGGGGTGCGCGACATGCCCAGCCGCGCGGCCAGCTCGGTCTCCAGATGGTCCGACCCGGCCGGCAGTTCGCCGGAAAAGATCATCTCGCGCAGCTGCTGCACCGCGCGCTGCGCGTTCGACGCCGGTTTCTGCGCCTTGCCGGTCACGTCGCCGCCCCGGACAGGGCGATTTTCCGCCCCTCGGCGGCAGAGGCATAGATGGCCTGTTCGATCTCGATCACCGTCAGATAGTCCCGCGCCGTGTTTTCCAGTGGCCCCTCGCCCAACAGAGCGGAAACCACGTGGCTCTGCAAGGCATGGACGCAATCGCCGCCAAAGCCGTCATGCGCATCCGGCGGCGACACGTCCTCCTGCGCGGTCTCGCCATGGCGGCGCAGGCGCACCGCACCGTCGCCGTGAATGCTCAGCACCGCCTCGGTGCCCTCGAACAGCGCCTCGCCCATGGTGCGGCGCAGGTTGTCGGCGGCATGGTCGAGATGCCGGTTGCCGTCGAACAGCGCCCGCACCCCGCCCGGGTGATCGAAGAGCACAAAGCCCGCATCCTCGCCACGGATCGCCGGGTTGATGCGGCGCAGATCGGCGTAGACATGGCTGGGATTGCCGAGCAGCCAGCGGAAGGTGTCGACCCAATGCACCGCCGTTTCGTGGATCAGGAAACGCTCCATCTGCTGAAAATACGGCTGTCGGTCGAGATAGGCGCGCGGCCCCTGCCCGTCACCGGGACGCAGGCGGAAACTCACCTGCTGCAAATCGCCCACCGCGCCCGCCTCCAGCGCCGTCTTGACCCTGCGGTACCAGGGCTGAAAGCGGAAGTTCTCGTGCACCACGATCACCGCGCCCTGCGCCTCGGCCTCGGCGGTGATCGCGCGGGCCTCGTCGAGGTCGCGGCAGAAGGGCTTCTGGCAGATCATGTGTTTCACCCCCGCCGCAAGCGCCAGCCGGATGGTCGCGGCATGGGCCTCCGGCGGCAGGATGATGTCGAGCAGGTCGGGCTGCACCTCGGCCAGCATCTTCGCCACATCGTCATAGGCCGGCAGGCCGGTCGCCTGCGCCTTGGAGATGTCGCGGTTGCAGCTGGCCACTGGCCGGGCGTGCGTCATGCGCGCCCAGCTGCCATAGTGGAACCGGCTGAAGTAGCCCGCGCCGATGCAGGCCACCCGGATCGGGGCGGTCAGCGGCGCGTCGCTCATGCCGCCCGGGCCGCCTGCAGGACCGCGCGCACGGCGGCGGCGGCATCTTCGGTGCTGGCACTGCCGCCCAGATCGCGGGTCAGGCTGACGCCGCGGGCCACCACATCCTCGACCGCCTGACGCAGACGGTCGCCATCGGCGCGCAGCGCCGCGTTGTCATGCTTGATCCCCAGCCAGTCCAGCATCATCGCCGCCGAGAGGATCATCGCATGCGGGTTGGCCACGCCCCGCCCGGCGATATCGGGCGCCGAGCCGTGGCAGGGCTGGAACACCGCCTGTTTCAGCCCGATATCGGCCGAGGGCGCAAGGCCCAGCCCCCCCATCAGACCGGCGCCGAGGTCCGAGAGAATGTCGCCAAACATGTTTTCCGTCACCATCACGTCGAAATCCCAGGGCTTCTGTACCATCCAGAGCGCAGTGGCGTCGACATAGGCATGATCGGCGGTCAGATCGGGATACTCCCCCGCAATCTCGTCGAAGATGCCGCGAAAGAAGGCGAAGGCCCGGAACACGTTGGCCTTGTCGACACAGGTCACCCGGCCGGGGCCGCGCCCGTCCTGCTTGCGGCTCCGCGCCAGATCGAAGGAAAAGCGGAACAGCTGCTCCGAGACCTCTCGGGTGATGCGCAGGGTCTCGCGGGCCTCGGTCTCGCTGACCTCGCCGTTGCCCATCGAATAGAACAGCCCCTCGGTGCTCTCGCGGATCAGCACGAAGTCGATCTCGCGGCCTTCGGGCAGGGTCAGCGGCCCGGCCTGTCCCTGGCGCACCCGCACCGGGCGCACCCCGGCAAACAGGCCGAACGCCATCCGCAGCTCGATCTGCGGCGAGATCTCGGTGCCGTCGGGGTAGCGGACGTCGGGCAGGCCCATGGCCGACAGCAGGATCGCATCCGCCTCGCCCGCCACCCGCAGCGACTCGGCCGGCAGCGATTCACCGGTTTTCACGTAGTGGCCGGCGCCGGCGGGCAGGGTGGTGAAGCTCAGGTCATAGCCGATCGAGCCGGCCGCCATCTCCTTGAGCAGGGCCACGGTGGGGGCGGTGATCTCCGGCCCGATGCCGTCACCTTCGAATACTGCAATGTCATAAGTCTGGGTCATCTCTGGCCTCGCCTTTCCGGTGTGTTGGGTGACGCCTCGCACCCGGTGCGAACGGCGTTGACAGCGTGTTATTTAATGCATACATAAAAAAACGCAATATGAAACGCAAATGCCTTTGGGAGGATTATGATGAAAGTTTCGATCACCAGAACGCTGGCCGCGCTGGCGCTGGCCGGCGGTATTGCCGGCGGTGCCGCGGCGCAGGACTATCCCTACCGCGACATCACCAACGCGGTGGTCTGGGGCGCCGGCGGCGGCACCGACACGATCAACCGCATGATCATGGCCGAGATGGAAAAGCACCTGCCGGTGTCGATCAACGTGATCAACCAGACCGGTGGCGTCGCCGGGTCGAACGGCATGGTCTATGTCGCCAACCAGCCTGACGACGGCTACACGCTGGTCGGCCTGTCGGAATCCAACGTCACCGCCGCGGTTCAGGGCGGCTGGGACAAGAAGTTCGACTTCTGGTATCCCTTCATCGTCGGCGGCTCGCCTGACCTGATCTCGGTGCCGGCCGACAGCCCCTATGCCAGCCTGACCGACCTGGTCGAGGCCGCCAAGGCCGCGCCGGGCACCATTCCCGCCGCCGCTGGCGGGGCCGGCTCGATCCACCACCTCAACCTGCTGGCGCTCGAACAGGGGTCCGAGGCAAGCTTCAAGTTCGTGCCCTACAGCGGCTCCGCCCCGGGTCAGGAAGCGGCGATTGCCGGTGAAGTGGCGCTGGTCGTGACCTCGCTGGCCGAACAGGCGGCGCTGATCGAAGGCGGCCAGCTCAAGCCGCTGGCGATGCTCACCGCCGACAGTGTCGAGATCGCCGGCCAGACCGTGCCCTCCGCCTTCGACAGCTTTGCCGGCCTGTCGGAGGTCCTGCCGCTGAAACAGGCGATCGGCTTTGCCGTGCATGACAGCGCCTCCGACACCGTCAAGGCAACCCTTTCGGACGCCTTCGAAAAAGCCATGGCCTCAGACACCGTGGCCGAGTGGGCCAAGGTCAACAAGTACGACATCGGCGGCCAGCATGGTGACGACGCCAAGGCGCTCTTTGCCACGCTCGAAAGCACCTTTGCCTATACGCTAAAGGATCTCGGCGCGGCCAAGGTCATGCCCGAAGACCTCGGCATCGAAAAGCCCTGAGGCGCTTTGCCCCGGCGGACCCGGGGGATATGACATGGCGGGCGCCCCGGCGCCCGCCCCTGCATTCGGGAGACCAGACCTTGGACACTTCATCCGATCCCGCAGCGGCAGAGCTGCTCCGCCTGCGCGCCCGCGATTTCTGGAGCGCGCTGGCGCTCATCGCGGTCTCGCTGTTCTTCCTGTGGAAGACGCTCGACATTCCGCTGGGGGGCAGCAACGGCGCCGGCGTGGCCAGCGCCGATTGGTACACCTCGGCCGCCATCGTGCCGCTGGGCATCTTCGGCGCGCTGCTGCTCCTGGCCTGCGTGCTGCTGGGCATCTCGATCCGCGCCGGCGGCGCGGCCGAAGCGCTGAGCGCCACCGGCCTTGGCTGGTCCGGGCGCGAAGTCTGGCGGTTTGTCGCGGTGGGTCTGATGCTGCTGAGCTACATCGCGGGGCTGGTGCCGCGGGTCGATTTCATCCTTGCCTCGGCCCTGCTGATCACTGCCCTGATCGCCAGCTTCCACGGCCAGCCGCAACCGCGCCCGCTGGTGCCGCTGCTGGCCATCGCGCTGGCCGCACTGGCGGCGCTGGTCCTGCATTTCCCGCAGGCCGAATGGGGGCGGCATGGCGACGACTGGATCGCGCTGGCGCTGCTTGTGGCGCTGACTCTCTGGCATCAGGCCACCGGGCGGCGCGGCCCGGCGCTGCGGCTGACGCCGGTGCTGGCGCTCGGCGTGCCGCTGCTTCTGGTCTGCGTCATGGCCTTCGGCTTCCGGCAGAACGTGCCCAATCGCGCCGGGCTGATCTTTGCCAAGATCGAATACACCTATTACGTCCACCTGCGCCCGATCTGGAGGTCCTGAGATGGAGTTCGTCCTCAGCCAGCTGACAGGCTTCGGCTTTGCCTTCGCCGCGCTGGTCAGCGATCCGCTGACCTATGCCTACCTGATCGCCTCGGTGTTTCTCGGCATCACCTTCGGCGCCCTGCCCGGCCTGACGGCGACGCTGGCGGTGACCATCCTGACCGGCTTCTTCGGCAACAAGATCCCGCTGGATTATGCCCTGATTGCCCTGCTCGGCGCTTATGTCGGCGCGATCTACGGCGGCTCCTACCCGTCGATCCTGCTCAACATTCCCGGCACCGCCGCCAGCGCCGCCACCGCGATGGACGGCTATCCGCTGGCCCGCCAGGGCCGCGGCGCCGAGGCGCTGGGCCTGACCACCACCGCCAGCTTCATCGGCACGCTGGTCGGCACGGCGGCGCTGCTGATCTTTGTCTGGGTGCTGCTCCTGATCTCCAAGAACATCGCCAGCCCGGAAAAGGCGCTGCTGGCGCTCTTCGGCATCCTGCTGTCAGGCACCCTGATGAGCGAGGACCTTCCGATCAAGGGCTGGATCGCCGGGCTGATCGGTCTGGCGCTGGCGATGGTCGGCATGGACCCGATCCTGAGCGAGGCGCGCTACACCTTCGGCTGGTCCTACCTCTTGTCCGGCGTGGCGGTGGTGCCGGTGCTGATGGGCGCCTTCGCGGTGCCGCAGATCATCGAGGGCATGCGCCACATGGACACCGGCCGCGTGGTCGAACTGACCGGGCGCATCCTGCCCAACATGGCCGCGGTGCGCCGCTTCCTGCCGACCATCGGCCGCTCCGGGGTGATCGGCACCGGCGTCGGCGCCCTGCCCGGCGTGGGCGAGGATGTGGCGGGCTGGGTCAGCTACGGCGTCGGCAAGACCGTCTCGAAGGAGGGGGATCAGTTCGGCAAGGGCTCGCTCGAAGGGCTGCTTTGTTCCGAGACCGCCAACAATGCCTGCATCGGCGGCGCGCTGATCCCGCTCTTGGTGCTGGGCATTCCCGGCTCGCCGCCCGCCGCCGCGCTGATGGGCGCCTTCAAGATCAACAACGTCATCCCCGGCCCCACCATCGACCCCGAGATCATCCTGCGCGTCGTCGCCATCATGGTGCTGGCCAGCTTCACCATGTTCATCATGGGGCTGTTCACCGCGCGCATCTTCATCAAGGTGCTGCGCATCCCGCAGACCGTCTTTCTGCCGCTGGTCATGGTGCTGACCACCATCGGCTCGTTCAGCGTGGGCGGCGGGCTCAACGATCTCTACCTGATGCTGGGGGTCGGGCTGGTGGCCTATGTGATGAACCTGCTGCGCTATCCGATCGCACCCCTGGTGATCGGCGTGATCCTCGGCGGCATGTTCGACGAGACCTTCCGCCGCTCGCTGCTGCTGTCTGACGGGGATCTCTCGGTCTTTGTCTCGCGGCCCGGTGCTGCGATCCTGCTGACCCTTATCATTGCCCTGATCCTCGGCCAGATGCCGGTGGCGAAACGGGCCCTGCAACGCCTGAAAGGACGCCCCGCCTGATGTTTGCCGTGACCGTGAGCTTCACCCTCTACCCCGACGCACGCGACGATTTCCTGCCGCTGATGCGCGAAAATGCCCAGCTCTCGCTCGAGCTCGAGCCGGGATGCGCGCAGTTCGACATCTGCACCGACGGCGGCGCGCGGGTCTTCCTCTACGAGATCTACGACAGCGCCGAGGCCTTCGACGCGCATCTGCAAAGCGCGCATTTCAAGAGCTTCGATGCGGCGGTGCAGGAGATGATCGCCGAGAAGACGGTGCAGACCTATCCCGAGGTGCTGCGATGAGCACCTGGGAGGTCCATGCCGTCAAATACGCCGAGCGCAATGCCCGCACCCGCGCCGACAGCTTTCTCTTCGACGACAACCACGATGCGCCGCATGCGATGGATTACTACATCTGGGTACTGCGCCGCGGGGACGAGGTGATCCTCGTCGACACCGGCTATGACAGCGCAGAGGCGCAGCTGCGCGGCCGGCCGATCCAGCTCGACCCGCGCGAAGCGCTCAATCCGCTGGGCCTCGCGGCCGAGGCGGTGACCCGGGTGATCGTGACCCACCTGCATTATGACCACGCCGGCGGGCTGCACCTCTTTCCCAACGCGACGTTGCACATGCAGGCCGCCGAGATGCAGTTCGCCACCGGCCCCTGCATGTGCCACGACACCCTGCGCGCGCCCTTCACGGCGGGCCATGTCTGCGAGGCCGTCAAGCGGCTCTATTCCGGCAAGGTGGTGTTTCACGACGGCGATGCCGAGATCGCCGATGGCGTGACCGTGCATTGCATCGGTGGCCATTCCCGCGGGTTGCAATGCGTGCGGGTGCGCACGGCGGCGGGCTGGATGGTGCTGGCCTCCGACGCCGCGCATTACTACGAGAATGTCTACGCGCGAACGCCCTTCCCGATCGTCGTCGACCTGCAGAACATGCTCGACGGCTTTGCCCGGCTCGAGGCGCTGGCCTCCGACCCGCGGCTGATCGTGCCGGGGCATGACCCCCGGGTGCGCGAGCTTTACCCGGCAGGCGTCGCGCCGCATATCTTCCGGCTCGATCGGGGGCCCATGTCCGACCCACGCGCCTGACCGCCCTCAGTCGAAGGCCAGCCCGAGGCGCGATTGCCAGCTTTCGCCCGGCGCCAGCCGCGTGCCCGGCGCACTGGTGCCGTCGGGCCGCAGGTCGCAGTTGCAGGGCTCCAGCGCGAGGATGTTGCGCCCCGCCCGCGCGTCACGCCAGACCTGCAGGAACGGCAGCGCCCCGGCGTCGGTAGTCAGCCGCATCCGCATCCCCGGCCAACAGCCCTCGGCGGGGCGTTCGAGGATCACCGGCGTACCCGCGCCCACCGGATGACAGCGGGGGTCGCCGGGAAGAGCGGCAGGGCCCACTTCATCAATGCAGGCAATCCGGTCCTCTCCCAGATGCACCGAGCACCCCGGTGCCACGACCGGAAAGCCGAAGTTCACGTGATACAGGATCATCATCTCGGCCGGCGTCGCCGAGACGTTCTGCACCCGGTCCTCGATCGACAGCTCCCTGCCGCCGATCGGCGCAGTGATCCGCCGGGTCAGCCGCAGCACCGCGCCGCAGGGCATGGGCCGGGTGATCTCGCCCGCCATCACCAGCTGCGGCTCCTTTGCATCCCACTCCGCCGCCAGTTCGGTCACCCGCACCGGCGACAGCGCGAGGCTGCCATGCTGCGGCAGGCCATCCCGAGGCGCGCGCACGTTCTCCAACCCGCAGGTCACCAGAAAGCCGGTCAGCGCCCGTTGCGGATTGCCCGTGTCGCCCGCCGGATGGCGCCAGCCCACCGGCAGCCCGCGCAGATGCAGGCTGCAGATGTCGAGCGAGCCCTCCTCCTTGAGCTGGAAATCCAGCCCGCCGCCGGTGGAGAACGCAATCAGCTTCTGCCCCGCGTCCGGCCCGTCGCTCAGCGTGATCCGCTGCACCAAGGCCAGCTGGCGCAGATCGCCCACCTGCTCCGGCAGGCGGTGCCGCGCCGCCCGCGGCATGTCTGGCATCGGCACGAAATGCCCCATCAGGCCGCCCGGCGCGCGGCGGAACTGTCATGCTCCGGCACATCGCCGATCTCCGCCATGCGCGCATCCAGCTGCGCCAGCATGTCGTCGAAGACCTCTGCATAGGCCGGATCGTCGGCGACATTGACCAGTTCCAGCGGGTCGTTTTCGCAATCGAAAAGCTCCCATTCCGGCGGCTCGTCGGGACCATGGGCGCCGGGCTGTCCGAGGTCGGAATTGTACCAATAGATCAGCTTGTAGCGATGGCTGCGCAGCCCGTAATGCGCCCAGGCGTTATGATGCTCGTCCTTGTGCATCCAGTAGCGGTGATAGGCGCTTTGCGGCCAGTCGTCGGGCGTGTCCTGCTCCAGGAGCGGCCGCATCGACCGGCCCTGCATGTAACTCGGCACCGGCAGCCCGGCGTAGTCGAGGAAGGTCGGCGCGAAATCGACGTTGGTGGCGATCTCCTTGGCCACGCTGCCCGGCGCGATGGCGGCGGGATAGCGGATCAGGAAGGGCATCTGCAGCGATTCCTCGTACATGAACCGCTTGTCGAACCAGCCGTGTTCGCCAAGGAAAAAGCCCTGATCGGAGGTGTAGATGACGATGGTGTTCTCGGCCAGACCCTCTTCGTCCAGCCAGTCGAGCAACCGCCCGACGTTCTCGTCCACCGCGTGGATCGTCGCCAGGTAGCGCTTCATGTAGCGCTGGTACTTGAAGAGCGCGAGCTCTTCCTCGGTCTCGAAGGTGAAGTTCTCGCCAGTGTGCCGGTCGATCAGCACCAGCCCCTTCGGGTCCTCGGGGTGCGGCACCCGGCGGTCCACGTCACCGGGGGTGCAGCGTTCGCCCACCTCTGCGCCGCCCTCGGGCTGGATCAAGCCCAGATCGGCATATTTCAGGTCCATCCGCACCCGCATCCGCGCGGCCTCGGCGGCGCGGGCGCGGTTGGCGTAATCGTCGTTGTAGGTCTCGGGCACCTTGATGTCCTGCCCCTCGAACATGTCGCGATCACGCGGGTGGGGCTCGAAGTTGCGGTGCGGCGCCTTGTGGTGGCACATCAGGAAGAAGGGGCGCTCGGGGTCGCGCTCTTTCAGCCAGGTCAGGCTCTTGTCGGTGATGATGTCGGTGACATAGCCCGGCTCGGTGCGCTCCTCGCCCATCTCGATCATCAGCGGATCGAAATAGTCGCCCTGCCCCGGCAGCACCGACCAATAGTCAAAACCTGTCGGCTCATGCGGCTTGCCCTCGCCCAGGTGCCACTTCCCCACCATCGCGGTCTGATAGCCCGACTGGCGCAGGTGCTTTGCGACATTGGGCCAGCGGTTGTCGATATGGGTGTCCAGCGTGGTGACGCCGTTCACGTGGTTGTAGGTGCCGGTGAGAATCGCCGCGCGCGACGGCGTGCAGATCGAATTGGTCACGTAGCAATGATCCAGCCGCATGCCCTCGTTGGCGATGCGGTCGATGCCCGGCGTGTGGTTGATGCCGTGGCCATAGGCGGAAATCGCCTTGGACGCATGATCGTCGGACATGATGAAAAGAATGTTCGGTCTCACGTGCAGCTCCGTCCCTTGCTGATTTCTCAGGTCCAGTGTTGACCTGCTTCTCACATATGGTAGTAACAGCACCAGATATGGGAAGCAAGATAATGTCCGGAGCCTCCAGCAGAGTTATCGCGATCCTCGACGCGCTCAGCACCCCCGACGGTGGGCTGACCGCGCAGGAGGTTGTCGAACGGGCAGGCCTGCCGGCCTCGACCGGCTATCGCATCCTGACCGAACTGCAGGAGCTGGGGCTGGTGCACCGCGGCGCCGAGCGGCGCCTGATCGCCAACTTCAGCTTTCAGCGCCGGCTGCATTGCCCGGGGCTGGAGCCGGAAGTACTGGCCCAGGCCTGCGCCAAACTCAGCGCCGATCTGACCGCCGCCGCCGAGGTCGTTGTGCTCAGCGGTCACAACATGCTCTGGCACATCGTCGAGCAGCACCCCGAACAGGCCATCCGCCTGCGCGCCTTTCCGGGCTTCATGCGCGGCGCCTATGAACTCGACAGCATCTCGCGGCTGGCGCTGGCGCACCGCCCGGTCGAGACGCTGGAGAAATCCTGGGACACCGGTGCCTTCTATACCGCCGGGGTCGACCGGCAGTCGCTAGACTGGGCCGAGGCGCGCGCGATGATCGCCGCTGTCGATCCGGCCGACATGCAATACGACATGATGGGCAACGCCAAGGGCATCCGCCGCTACTGCGTCGCAATTCACGCGCCGGGGGGCGACATGGTCTGCCTGCTGACCGTGGCCGAGGCCGCGACCCCGGTGCGCGACGAGGCGCAGCACGTCGCCAATGTGCGCGCGCATCTGATGGCCCGGAAGACCACGATCGAAAGCGCCTTCACCAAGCCGGCCTGACCGGGCTGACAACACATATCCATGGGAGGATTACCAATGAAGTTCACGATTTCAGCCCTGGCGACAGCCGCGGCCCTGACCGCCCTGCCCGCCCTCGCGCAGGACCTTGTCCTGTCGATCGGCTCGCGCGGCTACGGCCCGGCGGTCGAGCGCAACATCGAAAGCTACACCGCCGCCAACCCCGATGTCAGCATCGAGTGGAACAAGGTCTCGGACGTGCCGGGCGAGACACGCAAGCTCTACGTCACCGGCCTCACCGCCAAGAGCCCGACGCCGGATATCTACGCCGTCGACGTGATCTGGGCCGGCGAATTCGCGCAGCGCGGCTGGCTCGAGCCGCTGAACGGGTTGCTGGACCACGACACCATCAACGCCTTCAACCCCTCGCTGCTGGCGGCCTCGACCGTTGACGACAAGGTGCATGCCCTGCCGCTTTATGCCGACGGCATCCACTTCTTCTACCGCTCCGACTTGTTGGAGAAATACGGCCTCGACGTGCCGCAGACCTGGGAAGCGGTGCTGGCCGCGGCGCAGACCATCACCGAGGGCGAAGGCAATCCGCAGCTCTACGGCTTTGTCTCGATGTGGGCCAAGATCGAAGGTTTGTTCATGAACTGGCTGGCCTTCACCAACGGCAACGGCGGCGGCTTCTATGACGCCGACGGCAACATCGCGGTGAACTCGCAGGCCAACATCGAGGCGACGCAGTTCATGGTCGACCTGCTGCACGAACACCGCATGGCACCGGATTCAATCCTCAACGCCCGCCCCGACGACGCCCGCACCCTGTTCCAGCAGGGCCGCGCCGCCTTCCTCATGGTGCAGGACTTCGTGCATGCGCCGCTCAGCGCCGACAACAGCCCCGTCGCCGGCAAGTTCGATTTCACCCGCGTGCCGACCTTCGAAGGCCACGCGGATGCAGACTCCACCACCATGGGCGGCTGGTTCCTCGGCATCAACCCGAACTCGGAAAACAAGGAAGCCGCCGCCGACTTCCTCGCGCATTTCACCGCCAGGGAGCAGCAGCTTGCCGCCGCGGTCAACGACAACCGCGCGCCGACCATCCCCTCGGTCTACGAAGACCCCTCGATGGCCGAGAACGAGGTTCTGGCCAAGTTCGGTTCCAACTACGACTTCGGCGTGGTGCGCCCCTCGGCCGGCTCGGGCAGCAAGTATCCCCGCGTCTCCGAGATCATGCAGCTCGAGATCACCAATGCGCTGCACCGCCAGAAGACCGTCGAAGAGGCACTGAACGACGCTCAGGAACAGCTCGACGCGCTGATGGCCGAATAAGCCATCCTGCGAATGCGCCCGGCGGCTCTCCCCCGCCGGGCGACCCTTTGACACCCCAACGGTGGCCCCATGACATCCATGACTTCCCCGCTCGACAGGCGCCGGCACCTGACGGGCCTGGCCTTCATCACGCCGACGATGCTCGTGATCATCGCGATCCTCGTCTACCCGATCCTGCAGTCCATCGTGCTGAGCTTCGGCCAGTCGAGCATCGACGGCTCCGAGCCCTACACCTTCGTCGGGCTCAAGCACTACGCCGCGCTGGCGGGCAACGACCGGTTCTGGAATTCGCTCTGGGTGACACTGACCTTCACCGCCATCTCCATCCCGCTCGAGCTGGCGATGGGCATCGGGCTTGCGGTGCTTCTGAACGAACACTTCCGCTTCAAGGGCATCGCCCGGCTGGCGGTGCTGTTTCCCTGGGCCCTGCCCACCGCGCTCAACACGCTGATGTGGCGCTGGATGTACAACACCGATTACGGCCTGTTCAACGCCGCCGCATTGCAAAGCGGCATCGTGGATCGCCCGATCAACTGGCTGGGCGACGAGACGCTGGCGATGCTGTCGATGGTGGTGGTCGCGGTCTGGAAGACCTCGTCCTTCATGGCCCTGATCATCCTCGCCGGTCTGCAGTCCATCCCCCGCGACCTCTATGAGGCCGGCCGGATGGACGGCATGACCCGCTGGCAGGAGTTCCGCGAGATCACCCTGCCGCTTCTGAAAGGCCCGATCCTCGTGGCGCTGATCGTCCGCTCGATGGACGCGCTCAGAACCTTCGAGCTGCCCTTCAACCTGACCGACGGCGGGCCGGTGACCGCCACCGAGAGCCTGTCGCTCTATGCCTACAAGGTGATCTTCGATTTCATCGAGTTCAACTACGGCGCCGCCATCGTCGTGGTGCAGTTTCTGGTGATCTTCGCCATGAGCCTGCTCTACATCCTCACCCTGCGGAACAAGGACTGACGCCATGACCAAACGTCCCCGTTTCGGCCTCTATGCGCTGGTGATCCTGTCGGTGGTGATCTCCTTCCTGCCGATCATCTGGCTGGTGCTGACCTCGTTGAAAACGACCGAGGGCATCTATGCCTGGCCGCCGCAGTACCTGCCCGATCCCTTCACGCTGAAGAACTACATCAACATCTTCACCAATTCGCCGGAGCTGCTGCTCTATGTGCTGAACTCCTTCATCGTGGCCTTGGGCTGCACCGTGGTGGCGCTCAGCTTCGGCGGCATGGCGGGTTATGCGCTGTCGCGGCTGGGGATGCGGCGCGCCGGCGTGCTGATGATCTTCATCCTCGCGGTGTCGATGTTCCCGCCGGTGTCGCTCCTTCCGTCGCTGTTCCAGACCTTCCTGAACCTCGGGCTGCTCAACACCTACACCGGGCTGATCATCGCCCACACCGGGCTGTTCCTGCCCTTCACGGTCTGGATGCTGGCCAGCTATTTCGCCACGCTGCCGCCCGAGATCGAAGAGGCCGCGCGGATGGACGGCATGGGCTTCTTCCGCATCTTCTGGTCGATCGTGATCCCGCTGTCGTGGCCCGGCTTCGTGGCCACCGGGCTGATCGTCTTCATCTTTTCGTGGAACGAGTTCCCCCTCGCGCTGGTGCTGATGACCCAGAACGCCATGCGCACCGCGCCGGTCGGCATCTCGCTCTACCCCGGCGAATACGCCTTCCCGTGGGAGACGATCTCGACCGCGACGGTGATCGCCATCATCCCCGTGCTGATCATCACCGCCATCTTCCAGAAACAGATCGTCGGCGGGCTGACCGCTGGCGCAGGCAAGTGAGACCCTGACCATGACCGAAGTGAAACTGGACCGTATCGGCAAGAAATATGGCGCCGTGGAGGCCGTGCAGCAGTTCGATCTGACGATCCGCGAAGGCGAGTTCCTGGTGCTGCTGGGCCCCTCGGGCTGCGGCAAGTCGACGACGTTGCGGATGATCGCCGGGCTGGAAAGCATCACCAGCGGCGACCTGATGATCGGCGGCGCGCGGATGAACGACGTCGATCCCAAGGATCGCGGCGTGGCGATGGTGTTCCAGAACTACGCGCTTTATCCGCACAAGTCGGTCTTCGACAACATGGCCATGGCGCTCAAGCTGCAGAAGGTGCCCGCCGCCGAGATCGCCGACCGCGTCGGCCGCACCGCCGAGCTTCTGGGCCTCACCGACTACCTGCAACGCAAGCCCGCCGCGCTGTCGGGCGGCCAGCGCCAGCGCGTCGCCATCGGCCGCGCCATCGTACGCACGCCCAAGGTCTTTCTCTTCGACGAGCCGCTGTCGAACCTCGATGCCAAGCTGCGCGTCAAGATGCGGATGGAGCTGCAGGAGCTGCACGACCGATTGGGCGCGACCTCGGTCTATGTCACCCACGATCAGGTCGAGGCGATGACCCTCGCCGACCGCATCGTCATCATGAACGGCGGCGTGGTGGCGCAGGTCGGCACCCCGCGCGAGGTCTATGACCACCCGGCGGATGAATTCGTCGCCGGTTTCATCGGCAGCCCGGCGATGAACTTTCTCGACCTCACCCGCGACGACACCGGGCGTTGGGTCAGCGACTGCGGCAACCTCGCTCTGCCCGCGCTGCCCGCCGACACCGGCAGCCGGCGACAGGTGCGTCTGGGCGTGCGGCCCGAACATATCGAGGTGCTGCCCCGGGCCGACGGCCCGGCCCCGCTGACCTATCCGGTGCGGGTGCTGCTGGCGGAGCTGCTGGGCGCCGACGCGCTCCTGAGCCTCGGCATCGGCGAGACGCGGCTCCTGGCCCGCGTCGGCGGCGCCGACCATCCTGTGCAGGGCGATGACCTGACGGTCCGGCTGTCGCCCTCGCAACTGCATGTCTTCGATATCGAGACCGGTCGCGCCCTCCCGCGCGCCGAAACGGGGGCCTAGCCCCCGAGGCCTCCGCGGCGGTTCCTTCCCCGCCGCGCAGGCTGTTGCATAAGGCCCTCGCTCACCCCGGCAGACGATAGACCCGCCGCGCGGTGCCCGAAAACACCTCGGCCAGCACCTCACCCGGCTGATCGCCAAGCACCTGTTCCAACTGCGCGAATTGCCGCGCCAGCGGGCAGTTCACGCCTTCGACCGGCAGGTTCGAGCCATAAAGCACACGGGACGCCCCGAGGCTCTGCAGAAGGTGCCGCACATGCGGGCGCAGCACCGCCGCGTCCCAGCCCCGATCCACGGTCCAGAGACCCGAAAGCTTGACCACGACATTCGGCACCTCGGCCAGCGCGGCGATCCCGCTGTGCCAATCCTGCAGATTGCCCGGCTGATCCGGCTCGAGCGTGGCGAAATGGTTCAGCACCACGGTCAGCCCGGGATGCGCCCGCGCCAGCTCCAGTACTTCGGGCAATTGCGCCGGCACCACCACGCATTCTAGGCACAGGCCCTGATCCTCGAGCAGCGCCAGCGCGGCACGGAACCTGTCGTCGGACAGCACCCCGGGCCGGTCGGCCACCCGCCAGCGTCCGGCCGCGTCCCAGGCCACCGGCGTGCGCACTCCGCGCAGGGCGGGCGAGCCAAGGTGCCTGCCGATCAGCGCCTCGGCCTCCGGCGCGGTCAGGTCGACCTCGGCAACGATGGCGGTGGGCCAGCCGGTGGCCTCCGACAGTTCCTGCAGCCAGCGGGTCTCCTCGACCGGATCCGCCGCGCCGCAATTGGCCTGGACATGCACGCTGGCCGCCAGCGGCAGCGCGCCGAATGCAGCCAGGTAGTCCTCTGGCAGGAAGTTGCGGCTGATCGTGGCCTTGTCGCCGAACCGCGCCGGCGGCGCCCCGGGCGCCAGCCAGCGATAGGGAAAGCGCCCGAGGTCCCAAAAGTGGTGGTGACCGTCGACCAGCGCGATCCCGTCAAGCCAATGCGCCATCGCTCAATAGGTCGCCCGGCCACCAGACAGATCAAAGACCGACGCGGTGGTAAAGCTGTTCTCGGACGAGCAGAGCCAGGCAATCATCGCCGCCGCCTCGTCAAGCTCGAGAAACCGGCCGCGCGGGATCTTCGACAGCATGTAGTCGATGTGCTCCTGCTTCATCTGGTCGAAGATCCGGGTGCGCGCGGCCGCCGGCGTCACCGCGTTCACCGCGATGTCGGTGTCGGCCAGCTCCTTGCCCAGCGATTTCGTCAGCCCGATCACCCCGGCCTTGGACGCGGAATAGGCGCTGGCATTCGGATTGCCCTCCTTGCCGGCGACCGAGGCGATGTTGACGATGCGGCCATAGCCCTGGGCGGTCATTGCCGGCACCACGGCGCGGTTGACGTGGAAGGTGCCCAAGAGGTTGATCTCGGTGATGGCGCGAAACTCCTCGACCGGATACTCGGCCAGCGGCCCGTTCGACCCGGCGATCCCGGCAGAGTTCACCAGGATGTCGGCGCGGCCCGTGGTCTCGAGCGTGGCCGCCATCGCGGCCTCGACGCTGGCCCAGTCCGAGACGTCGACCTCGCAGGCAAAGGCACCGCCGCCGATCTCCTGCGCGGCCTGGTCGGCCAGGGCCTTGTCCCGGTCCCAGAGCGCGAGGCGCGCGCCGCCCTTGGCCAGTCGATTGGCGACGGCGCGGCCGATGCCCTGGGCGCCCCCCGTGACGATGGCGGTCTGGTTGTCGAACTGCTGGGTCATTCTGCGGCTGCCTTCTGTGTCTGTGATATGATCTGTTCCGCCCCGCCGGCCTGACCGGAGGTGACGATGGCGTGAAGCGCCTCGACGGCGCGGGCGCCGACGTGGCCGGGGCTTTCGTTGCTGCCCTGCCCCAGCGCGATGTCGACCAGCCGGTCGGCCGGGCCCTCGCAGCTGTATTTCCAGGCGCCGGCGGGCACGCGGGCCTCGCGGGTCTCGCCATCGGGCAGTTTCAGCACCAGCCGTTCGGTCTCGATGTCCAGCAGGACAGAGCCGTGGCTGCCGTAAATCCTCAGGTCGACCTCGAAGCCATGGCCCTGCGGCACGCCGCAGCTGCCGGAAAAGACACCGGTAGCGCCATTGGCAAATCGCACCGCCGCGGCGTCGTGCAGGTCGATGGTCGACGGCGCCTCGAACAGCATCGAGCGCACGGCGGCGCAGCGCAGATCGGTCAGCCAGAACAGGATGCCGAGCGCATGCGACAGCTGCCCATAGGCATAGCCGCCGCCCTGATCGGGCGCCTCCCATGTGCTGCGCTCGGGCTGGATGGCGATGTGGCGCCAGTTGGCCAGCTCGCCGCCGGAAAAGATCGACCGGGTAAAGGACGCCATGTGGCAGACCACATGCTCGATCTCGCCGATCTGGCTGATCATCTCGCGCATCTCGTCGAGCCCGGGCTTGTAGTTCCAGCCATAGGCCACCAGCAATTCGCGCCCCGCGCGGCGGGCCACCTCGACCAGTTCCCAGGCTTCTTCGGGGTCAAGGCACATCGGCTTTTCCACCAGCACGTGGCAGCCCTTTTCAAGAAAGGCCTTTGCCTGCTCGTAATGCAGGTTGTGCGGCGAGGCGATCACCGCGATGTCGATGTCGCGCTCCAGCACCTCGCGCCAGTCCTCGGTGGCAAAGGCAAAGCCGAACTCGTCGCGGATCAGCTCCAGCTCCTTGCGGCCAAGCCGGCAGACGGAGTCGAGCACCACCTCGGGGCGGCCCGCCAGCACCGGGATATGCATGCGATAGGCGAAATGCCCGGCGCCGATGATCGCCGCCTTCACGGCGTCCTTGGAGTGGGTCATGTACTTTCCCTGATTTGAAGGTGATAGCCGATGTCATGGCTGGCCGGGCTGTCGCTCGCCCCGTCGAGCCGCGCCATGACAAGCTCGGCCGAGCGCTCGCCAATGGCGCGGCCCTTGATCTGGACGGTGGTCATCGGCACCGGCAAAAGCGCCGAAAGCGAAAGATCACCAAAGCCCGCGATGGCCACGTCATCCGGCACGCTGACGCCGTTCGACATGCACCAGAGCATGGCGCCATGCGCCGGCAGTTCGGCAAGGAAGAAGATCGCGTCGGGCTTCTGCTTCCGCGCCAGCAGCGTCTGGATCAGCGCCACCCCGCCTTCGATAGTGGCGGGATTGTCGAACTCGACGATGGTGTCACCGCTCACGCTGCGCCCGGCAGCGCGCATCGCGTCGATGAAGCCGCGCGTCCGGTCTTCGGCCTGGTCGTTGTGCGCCGAGGATCCGCCGACCATGACGATATTTTCGTAGCCGCGGCCGATCAGGTAGCGGGTCATCTCGACCGAAGCGCCGTAGTTGTCAAAGCCCACCGCGCTGTCCATCACGCTGTCGCGCAGGTTCCAGGCCTCGACCACCGGGCCCGAAAACTGCGACAGCAGCTTGCGCGTCATCTCGGTGTGGGAAAAGCCGGTGACGATGATCGCATCGGCCTGCCGCGCGATGAAGGTGCGCACCGCTTCCTCTTCCTTCGCGGGCGACCAGTCGCTGACCGCCAGCAGCATCTGCTGCTTGCGCGGCTCGAGCACATGGCTCACCCCCTGGGCGAAATCTGCAAACAGCGAGCTGGCAAGGATCGGCACGACCACCCCGATCATGTCGGAGCGTTGCGATACCAGCGAGCGCGCGGTCAGGTTGGGGATATAGCCGATCTCCTCGATCGTGCGCTGGATCTTCGCGCGGGTGTCGGCGTGCACGGTTTCCGGCTGGCGCAGCGCGCGCGACACGGTGATCAGCGACAGGCCGGAAGCCTTCGACACGTCTTTCAACGTCACCTTCTTGTTGCCTGTCTGCGCCATTGCATTCTCCTTTCGGCATCTCGCCGCTGCTGTGATCTGCCGAACCTGCGCGAGCGGGCTGGCGAAAGCAATGCAACAAAATTACCGTTGACATACGAATATCATTGGCTCTAACTTCCGTCAACAGCGAATGATACACGTACATCATTGCTAAATCCGCGTCTCGCGGGCCATCAGAGAGGGAGGACTCAATGTCTCATTCAATCAGCCGCCGCAGGTTTCTCGGCACCACCGCTGCCGCCGCGGGCACCGCGGCGTTTCTGCCGGCAGGCGCGGCGCGCGCCGCATCCGGCGATGTCTCGGTCTGGAAATTCGGCGGCACGCCGCAGGAGGTCGAGCAATGGGCGCTGCGCAATGACGCCTTCACCGCGGCCAACCCCGATGTCGGCCTGAACTACTCCTACTTCAACGGCCAGATCCGCCGGCAGAAGATCCTCGCGGGCTTCCAGACCAACCGCCTTGCCGACGTGATCATCGCCTTTGGCCAGGACATCCCCGAATTCGCCGGCTTCGGCATGTTGCAGCCGCTCGACGACATCGCCGGCGACAAGCTGGCCGGCTGGAAAGAGCGCATCGTTCCCGAGGTCTACGAATCCGGCATGCACGATGGCAAGCTCTACGCCCTGCCCACCTATGTCGACATGGCAAGCTTCCTCGCGATCAACCTCGACGCGATGGAAGAGGCGGGCTTTGACCGGCCGCCGGAAACCTGGGCCGAAGTGCGCGAATACGCCAAGGCGATGACCAAGCCCGACCGCCCCGGCATCGCCTTCCCGGCGACCACCGCCCCGGTCGACATCAACATCTTCGAAGGTCTCGCCTATGCCAACGGCGGCCGCGTCTTCGACGAGGAGTCGGGCAAGGTCACGCTGAACGACGCCGGCGTCGTCGATGCGCTGCAGTTCTACCTCGACCTGATCGCCGACGGTTCCACCCCCGCCGCCACCTCGCTGACCGAGACCTTCTTCCGCGACACCGCGCAGCTTTTCGGTCAGGGCCGGTCGGCGATGTGGATCGGGCTTTCGTGGCTCAACACACCCTGGGGCGTGAACGACGACGTGCGCTGGACCGGCGTGCCGATGCCGCGCCCGGATGCGCCCTCTGGCAGTTACGAGCCGGTGAGCGCGATCATGGACGGCACCGCCATGCTGATGGTCTCGTCGCGGTCGAAGAACCCCGAAGCGGCGGTCGAATACCTCGACTTCTGGTCGCAGAACGAACAGCTCGAAATCTGGGGCGGCCAGCCCGAGATCGCGCGCATTCCGGCCGGCAAGGCCGCCTGGGACAACCCCGAACTGGCCGAAGCCTGGCCGAACTGGGTCAAGTCCTACGAGGCCGGCAAGCTCTTTGAAGGGGCCGCGCCCATGCCGCGTTTCATCGGCGTCTCGGCCATTGAATCGGCGCTCGGCACCGCGATTCAGCAGGCCGTTCTCGGACAGAAGACCCCGCAGGAGGCGCTGGACGAAGCCACCTCTGCCGCACAGACGCAGATCGATCTGATCCGCGGTTAATCCGACCCAACTGACCAAAAAGGAGGGCCTGACGATGCTGCGAAGCGATCGTTTCCTGGCGTATGCCCTAATTCTTCCCGTGGTGGCCGCCGTTCTGGCGTTTGTCGTCGGGCCCACTTACAACGTGGCCACGCTCAGCCTCACCCAGGTGGTGATGGGGCAGGAGCGCGGCTTTGGCACCCTTGGCAATTTCAAGGCGCTTGCGGCCGATCCGGTCTTCGGCCTCGTGCTCAAGAACACCGCCATCTGGATCCTCGGCGGCACGGTGCTCTGTGTCTCGGTCGGTCTGGCGGTCGGCACCTTCCTCGCCATCGACAGCCGGATGACCGGCTGGCTCCGGGCGCTGATCCTGCTGCCTTGGGTGCTGCCCGACGTCGTGACCGCCATGGCGTGGAAGTGGATGCTGCACGGACAGGTCGGCATCATCGGCCAGACCCTGCAACAGACCGGGCTGACCGAGGGTACCATTTCCTTCATGGGCGATCCGGATCTGGTGATGTGGATGCTGGTGGTGGTGCTGATCTGGCGCAAGATGCCGCTGGTGGCGCTCATTCTCTGCGCCGCGATCCGCGCCGTGCCCGATGATCAGGTCGAGGCCGCGCGCATGGACGGCGCCAATGCCATCGAGCGCTTCCGCTTCGTGACCCTGCCCAACATCGCGTTCTCGCTGACCGCCGTGACCGTGATCTCGATGATCTGGATCACCGCCGAGTTCGCCCTGCCCTGGATCATGACCGGTGGTGGCCCCGCCAACGCCAGCCAGATCATGGCAACCTACATCTACCAACAGAGCTTCGAATTCTTCAACTGGGGCGTCGCCTCGGCCATGTCGGTGATCAACCTCGCCATGCTGGTCTCGATCGTCGCGCTGTATCTCTACGTCAACCGCCGTTCCTGGGCCTCGGAGGCGTCGAAATGAACGAACAACCCCGCACCCTCTACTGGATCTTTCTCAGCCTCGTCGGCCTGGTGATCTCGCTCTACGTGCTGTTTCCGGTCTTCTGGCTGTTCCTCGCGTCGTTCAAGACGCAGGCCGAGCTGGCGCAGCTGCCGATCTCCTTCTGGCCCGAGGCACCCACCTTCGACGCCTACAAGGCGCTGTTCTCGCCCACTCACCAGAAGGGCCAGCTGCTCGACTGGCCGCAGTTGATCGGCAACAGCTTCTTCATCGCCATCAGCTCTACGATCATCGTTCTGGTCTTCGGCACGCTTGCCGGCTACGCCTTCTCGCGGCTGAACTTCCCCGGCCGTGACCTGATCCTCGGCGGGCTGCTGATCAGCCGGATGTTCCAGGGTGCGGCACTGCTGCTGCCGACCTACCGGCTGATGTCGATGATCGGCCTGCAGGACAGCCTGATCGGCCTCGTGCTGCTCTACTCCGCCTTCGGCCTGCCCTTCGCCACCTGGATCATTGCGTCGAGCTTGCGCGAAATCCCCCGCGAGCTCGAGGAAAGCGCCATGATCGACGGCGCCAGCCGGCTGCAGTCGATGGTCATGGTGGTCTTGCCGCTGGCCACGCCCGCGCTGATCACCGCCGCCATGTGGCACTTCGTCGGCGCCTGGTCCGAGTTCGCCTTTGCCTCGATCCTGCTGGAATCCAACGACAACAAGACCGTGACCATCGGCCTTGCCAGCTTTGTCGAGCTCTTCACGCTGGAGTTCCAGTACGTCGGCGCCGCCGCCACCATCGTGGCCCTGCCGATCATGCTGATCTTCCTCTTCGGCCAGCGCTACTTCACCCGCGGCCTGCTGGCAGGGGCGGTGAAGGGATGAAGATCACCTCGCTCAGCGCCCGGGCGGTCGATTGCGGCTTCAATTCGCAGAAGCTGCAGACCTCCCGCGTCGCCTCGCCCATGTCGCGCTTTCCACGCTTTGCCGAACAACGGGCAAGCTGGATGTGGCCCACCAAGAAGGTCTTCGTCCGGGTGACGGGCGAGGACGGCCTGACAGGCTGGGGCTGCACCAATGGCGGCGAGATCGTCGAGATGATCGTCAACGCCCATCTCTCCCGGCTGCTGGTCGGCGAAGAGATCGGCGAGATCCCGGCGCTGAACGAGATGATGGCAGCGGCGCTGCTGCCCAACGACCGGTCGGGCTTTGCGATGATGGCGGTGGCCGGCATCGACATCGCCCTCTGGGATCTGACAGCCAAGGCAAGGTCCCTCCCCCTTGCCGAGGTTCTCGGCGGCGCGGGGGGTGAAACGCTCCCCGTGTACATCACCACCCCGCGCCCCGAGGCATTTGCCGGCACAAGCTGGCCCGGATTGAAGGCCGCAGCGCCCTACGGGCCAGAGGCCGGTGAGGAGGGTCTGGCAGAAAACGTCGCCCTGATGCGCCGCTTCGCTCAGGCCGCTGGCGACGGCGTGCCGATCATGATCGACGCCTTCCTCGCCTGGGACGCCGATTACACCCTGCGCTTTGCCGAGGCCTGCGCCGACCTGCCGCTGGCCTGGATCGAAGATCCGATCCACCCGCAGGACATCGACGGATTGCAGAAGATCCGCCGCGAGATGGACCCCGGCATCGACCTCGCGCTCGGCAACTTCGCCTTCTCGCGCGCCGATTGCGCCGATCTCTTGCGCTCCGGCGTGGTGGGCGTGCTGCAACCCGACGTGGCTTGGGCCGGTGGCATCACCGAGGTGCGCCGCATCCTCGCCATGGCCGAGGCAGCGCAAACCCCGGTCATCCTGCACAACACCTGCGAACAGCCCTGGGCGCTGGCGCTGGCCGCCGCCTGTCAGGGCGACGCGCTGGTCGAATGCGTCGACCGGGGCGAGACCTCGCCGCTTTACGAACTCATGGGGCCGCGCCCCGACATCACCGACGGCCGCGTGGCCGTCCCGCTTGACCCGGAGGGCAACCGCCCGCCGCAGATCGCGCTCACGGCCTTTGACGCCGGCGCAAACCACACCAAGGGAGGCTAACCGATGGGATCCGTCGCACTCAGAAACATCCGCAAGTCATATGGCGCCGTCGAGGTGCTGCATGGCATCGATCTCGACATTCAGGACGGCGAATTCACCGTGCTGGTCGGCCCCTCGGGCTGTGGCAAATCCACCCTGCTGCGTTCGATCGCCGGGCTGGAAACCATCTCGGGCGGTGACATCGCCATCGACGACGCGGTGATCAACCAGCTGGTTCCCAAGGACCGCGACATCGCCATGGTGTTCCAGAACTACGCGCTCTACCCCCACATGACCGTGGCGAAAAACATGGGCTTCTCGCTGCGCCTCGCCAAGGAATCGCAGGCCGAGATCGATCGCAAGGTGCGCGCCGCCGCCGAGATCCTCGACCTGACCGCCCTGCTCGACCGCTACCCGCGCCAGCTCTCTGGCGGTCAGCGCCAGCGCGTCGCCATGGGCCGGGCCATCGTGCGCGACCCCAAGGTGTTCCTGTTCGACGAGCCGCTGTCGAACCTCGACGCCAAGCTGCGGGTGCAGATGCGCTCGGAAATCAAGGAGCTGCACCAGCGGCTCAAGACCACCACGATCTACGTCACCCACGACCAGATCGAAGCCATGACCATGGCCGACAAGATCGTCGTCATGCGCGGCGGCCATGTCGAACAGATCGGCACCCCGCTGGAACTTTACGACAATCCCGCCAGCGTCTTTGTCGCCGGCTTCATCGGCTCGCCTGCAATGAACTTCGTCCCCGCCACCGCCGAGGCCGGCGCGCTGCGCCTTGCCTCCGGCGAAACCCTGGGCCCGGTGGCCGCCGATGTCTCGCACGGCCGCGAAGTCATCGCAGGCTTCCGCCCCGAGGACATCCGCCTGTCCGACACCGGCATCGGCGCGCGGGTTGCGCTGATCGAACCCACCGGGGCGGAAACCCAGCTGACGCTGCGCACCGGCGAGGCCTCGATCATCATGACCACCCGCGACCGGGTCACGCAATCGGTGGGCGACACCGTGCACTTCAGCGTGCCGGCGGAAAAGCTGCACTGCTTCGATGCTGCCAGCGAACTCAGCCTCACCAACCGGACCCGCCCGCAATGAAGATATCCGACGTCAGGGTGATCCGCTTTCGCACCCATGCCGACCGCTGGGACATCGGCCATGCCCGGCTGAAACCCGGCGCCGAGGTGCACCAGACCGTGACCTGCATCGACACCGATGCAGGGCTCACCGGCTATTTCTTCGGCGGCGGCAAGCACGGCGATCAGGACGGCATGACCCCGGATGAACAGCGCATGATCGAAGGCCCGGTGCGCGACATGATCCTCGGCGCCGATCCCTTCGACCGGGAACTGATCTGGAAATGGATGTGGGTGCGCAACTACCCCGAGGTGGCGCAAAGCGTCATCGACTGCGCGCTCTGGGATCTCGCGGGCCGCGCGGCGGAGCTGCCGGTCTACAAGCTGATGGGCGGCGCCCGTGACAAGGTGCCGGCCTATGCCTCGACCTATCCCAACATCGGCCAGCCGCAGGTCTATGCCGAACATGCGCTCGAATGTCAGGCGCAGGGCTACAAGGCCTACAAGATCCACCCGCACTACTTCTGGAACCCCGACACCGGCCTGCCCACCAACGGCCGCCCCTCGAACATCCGTGCCGATATCGAGACGGTCAACCTCGTGCGCGAAGCGGTCGGCCCGGACATGGTGCTGATGTACGACGTCTGGGGCACCTACCACACGATCGAAGAGACGATCAAAGTCGGCCGCGAGCTGGAAAAGCTCGATTTCTACTGGTTCGAACACCCGATGCCGGAATACCGGGTCGAGAGCTACCGCCGCCTCTGCCGCGAGCTTTCGATCCCGATCCTCGCGCCCGAGATCGCCGCCGGCGGCGTCTTCACCCGCGCCGAATGGATCCTGCAAGGCGCCTCGGACATGAGCCGCATGGACATCCGCCGCGGCGGCGTCACCGGCTGCCGCAAGACCGCCGTCGTCTGCGAGGCCTTCGGCCAGCGCTGCGAGATCCACATGGCCGGCTGGGGCAACCTTCAGGTCATGGGCGCGACCTCGGAAGACACCAGCGAATGGTACGAAAAGGGCCTGCTGGCCCCCGGCGTCGACTATGACGCGCCGCATCCCTACCTGCAGCGCAACTGCGACCCGATGGATGCCGAGGGCTACGTCGCCCTGCCCCAGACCCCCGGCCTCGGCTACCAGCCGATCTGGGACTACATCGACGACAACAGGTTCGCGGCATGACCCTCTATCGCCGAGCCTGGACCATGCAGCTGCGCGACGGCGCCGAAGCCGCCTACGAGGCGGCGCATGCCGAGATCTGGCCCGAGCTAAAGGCGCAGATGGCCGAGAGCGGCATCCTGCGGTTCTTTCTCTACCGCTCTGGCACCACGATCTTTGCCTTCCAGGAACGCAGCCGCCCCTTTCCCGACACCTCCCACGCCGCGCCCTCGGGCCTCACCGCCCGCTGGTGGCGCGCGATGGCGCCGCTGATGTGCACCGAGGGCCCGGACCATCGCCCCATCCACACCGACCTGCGCGAGGTCTTCGCGCTGGACACCACCACGGAGACCCCGACATGACAGGCATCACCGGCATCGTGCCAATCCTGCTGACCCCGTTCCGCGCCGACCTGACCATCGACTACGAAAGCCTCCGGCTCGAGATCGAGGCCACGCTCGCCACCGGCGTGCACGGCATCGGTATCGCCATCGGCAGCGAGATCTTCAAGCTCACCCAGCGCGAGCGCCGCGAGATGCTGCGCGCCGTGGTCGATCAGGTCGAAGGCCGCGTGCCGGTGATCATGAACACCTCGGCCCCCGGCACCGCCCCCGCCGTCGAACTCGCCACCGAGGCCGCCGAGGCCGGCGCCTCCCGCCTGATGATCTGGCCGCCGGACTTCTTTGCGCTCGGCCCCGACGCGGTGATCGAACATCTCTCGCGCATCGCCGAAGCCGCGCCCCTGCCGATCATCCTGCAGGACGTGCCGCAGGCGCCGATCTCTCCGGCGCTGGCGCTCCGCATCGCCGAGGCCGTGCCCCAGGTCGACACCATCAAGGTCGAGACCAACCCCACCGTTGCCCAGGTCGGCGCCATGGTGGCGGCGGTCGGTGACAAGCTCACCGTTCTGGGCGGCGCCGGCGGCGGCACCCTGGTCGAGGAATACCGTCGCGGCGCCCGCGGCACCATGCCCTTTGCCAGCCAGGCGGCCGAGTTCATGCAGGTCTGGCAGGCGCTCGAAGCCGGCGACGAGACCCGCGCCGCCACCCTGATCGAGACCGAGATCCTGCCGGTCAGCCGCCTCGGGTTCCAGTCCGGCGACATGTTCTACCACGTCCACAAGGCCCTGCTCTGCCAAGCCGGCATCTTCCGCCGCGCGGCGGTACGCCCGCCCACCGCCGAGCCCGACGCCACAACCCGCTCCGAGCTGGCGCGCCTGCTGGCCCGGATCAAGATCACCGACACGAAACTGAAGGAAACCGCATGAAACTTCTCCGCCTCGGCCCGCTCGGTCAGGAACGCCCCGCCCTGCTGCACAGCGACGGCAGCTACCGCGACCTGTCGGACGTGGTGCCCGATATCGCCGGTGACACGCTGACCCCCGACGGCCTCGACAAGCTGCGCGCCGTCGATCCCGCCACCCTGCCCGAGATTGCCGCCGACACCCGCATCGGCGCCTGCGTCGGCCAGACAGGCAAGTTCATCTGCATCGGCCTCAACTACGCCGACCACGCCGAGGAAAGCGGCATGGCGGTGCCCTCCGAGCCGGTGATCTTCATGAAGGCCACCTCGGCGATCTGCGGCCCGAACGACGACGTGGTTCTGCCCCAGGGTGCCGAGAAAGGCGACTGGGAGGTCGAGCTGGGCGTCGTCATCGGCAAACCCGCCAAGAACGTCTCCGAGGCCGAGGCGCTGGAGCACGTGGCGGGCTATTGCGTCATCAACGACGTCTCGGAACGCGCCTTCCAGCTGGAGCACGGCGGCCAATGGGTCAAGGGCAAGTCCGCCGACACCTTCGGCCCCACCGGCCCCTGGCTGGTGACCCGTGACGAGGTGGCCGATCCCTCGAACCTGTCGATGTGGCTCGAGCTGAACGGCGAGCGGGTGCAGGACGGCTCGACCAAGACCATGGTCTTCGGCGTCGCACACGTGGTCTCCTACCTGTCGCGCTACATGTCGCTGCAACCCGGCGACATCATCTCGACCGGCACCCCCCCTGGCGTGGGTCTCGGCATGACGCCGCCGAAGTTCCTCAAGGCCGGCGACGAGATGCGCCTGTCGATCCAGGGCCTGGGCGAACAGCACCAGGTGGTGACCCAGGGCTGATCCTCCCGGCGTCCACCATCCATGGAAAAGGTGGGCCAACGGCCCCCCTTTGCAATTCGAGACCCTGCGAGGAACGCGCGGCGTTGAATACGAGCTTATACTCGGATTTCACTGCCGCCCCCGCAGCTAGCCCTTCACATCCCCTCCGGCACCGGAAAACCGTGCCGCATACTCCCGCAACAGACCTACCCGCCTTGGCCGGAAGCTGCCACCGCTGAGGCAGGCGGTCTCGATGCCCGAGGCATGAAACACCCGCCAGTCCTGCCGCAGGCAGCACCAGACCAGCACCATCAGCGCGCGGTCCGAATAGCTGATGCCAAGCGGCCAGACCTCGCGCTCGGTCACCCGGCCCTTGAGGTCACGGTACCGCACATTCAGCGCCAGTTCCTCCCAGCAGGCCTGCCGCAGCAGCGCCATGTCGACGGTCGGCGGCTCCCGGTCGGCCGGCGTCCGGAAACTGCGCAGCACGGTGTGCATCGCCTGCCGCGCCTGCCGGTCGGCCAGCGTCGCGATGATCCGCGCCAGCGCCGAGCGGCCGGCGGCTTCGAGCGCCGCATCGCCGGTCCGCGACAGGTCCCCCACCGCCAGCACGAGCGCCTCGATCTCCAGTTGCGAAAAGCTCTGCGGCGGTAGCGCCGGGTCTTCGGTCAGCCGATAGCCCACCCCGGCCTCGCCATCGATCAGCGCCCCGCCGGCGCGCAGGGTGGCAATGTCGCGGTAAAGTTGCCGCCGCGACACGCCGGTCTCGTCGGCCAGCCGCTCGGCGGTGACCGGCGCCGGCAGGCGGCGCAGCGCGTCCATCAGGCGCATCAGGCGATCGGTTCGGGCCATGCTGACACATTCTGTCAGCAGACCCGCGCTAAGAAAAGGCCTCACACACCAAGGATGGACCCATGCTCACACTTTATCATGCCCCCCGCTCCCGCTCGACCTCGATCCTCGTCCTGCTCGAGGAAATGGGCGTCTCCGACCGGGTCGAGGTGATCGACGTCACCGTCGCCCGTCAGGATGGCAGCGGCGCGCCGGATGCCCGCAATCCGCATCCCGAAAAGAAGGTGCCCTATCTGGTCAACGGCCCCGACCACCTGCGCGAGCGCGGTGCCATCATCGCCTATCTGACCGACATGTTCCCCGAGGCCGGGCTCGGCCGCCCGGTCGGCCATCCGCAGCGCGGCGCCTACCTCAGCTGGCTGTTCTACTACCAGGGCGTGATGGAGCCGGTGCTGGTGCTCGACTGGGCCAAGATCGCGCACCCCGCGCTGCAGACGACCTTCCGCGATCTCGGCGCCATGACCGACCGCCTCTCCGACGCGCTCAAGGACCAGCCCTACCTTCTGGGAGACGACTATTCCGCCGCCGACCTGCTGCTGTCGAGCCCGTTCCAGTGGCTGCCCGACGCCGCGCCCAAAGATCCGGCGATCGCGGCCTGGATCCAGCGCTGCGCCGATCGACCGGCGTTGAAGAAAGTCGTGGAGCGGGAAACCGAGGGAATGCTCGCATAACCCCTTCGACCCGCACAGGCCATGGATAGCCCCCTCGGGGCTATCCGACCCCTCGTTCAGATTGGCCCGAAAACCCTCAGGCCCCCGGCAGGTCCCAGACCCGGATCACCTGCCCGCCCTCGCGCATCGCCGCCAGATCCTCGGCCGAGGGCAGCCCGACCGGCACCTCCGGCGGCGTCTCGCCCTCGGCCAATTGCCCGGCAAAGACCCAGGCCCCGAACGACCACGCGCCCGGCTCCAGCGCGCAGGTCAGCTGCGGCACCCAGGTGCGCGGCGCGATCAGGTTGGTGTTGGGCTCTGGCGCGATCACCCGGGGCGTGCGCGCCCGGGCCCCGGCCAGCGGTGCCGCGACATCGGCGATGCAGCTCACGTCTCCAGCCGTCACCATCCGCGCCAGCGTTCCCGTAGCCTCGGGCACCAGCGCCGGCCCCGGCGTCGGATCATCGCGGCGCAGGGCAAAGCCGCCCTCGACCGTGTCCACCGGCCGCGCCGTAACGATCCGGTGCAGCCGCAAGTGCCAGGGCGCCCGCGCCAGCAGCCAGGTTTCCACCTCGACTTCCGGCATCGGCGACCATGCGGAATAGAGCCAATCCGCCCCGATCCGCGCCATGCTCTCGCGGCAGCGCACCATCGCCAGCTCGCCATCCTCGGAAAACGCCAGCATGTTGTCGAAGGGGCCATTGGCAAAGGCCCGCCCCTCGGTCTCGGTGCTGAAGCCGTAGCGGGTGGAATAGGCGAACTTGTTGTACTTCTCGGCGGTGCGCCCGAAGGTCGGCGATTGCTGGCCGCCGGCCAGCACCGTCACGTCGCCCTTGTGCTCGAATTTCACCATGCCGGGCTCCGGCAGGCTCACCACCTGCGGGCGCGGCGCCGGGGCGGTCTCCTCGGCGGTCCAGAACGGATGATCCTCTGGCAGGGCCAGCGGCGCAAAGGCCTTCATCGCCCAATAGGGCGATCCGGGCGAATTGTAGCGCTCGGCCATGCTCAGCTGCGGATAGCCGTAACCGATGCTCAGCACGCCGCGCGGATCGGCAATCGGCTGCGTCGACCACCAGCGCAGGTTGCGTGCCCAGAGCCCGCGGATCTCGCCCCAGGGCAGTGCCTCCTCGTCGGCCAGCGCCAGGGTGCCCCAGAACCCGGCATGGGCAAAGCGATAGGTCAGCGACCGGCCATAAGGCAGCGCCGCGCCATCGGCGGCGTACCAATGGGCGATCTGCGGCGCAAAGGCGCGTGCCCGTTCGCGGAACCTGTCGCGCCGGGCGCTGTCGGCCTCGGGGCCGTATTGCGCATAGATCAGCCCGTAGAAATGCATCGCAAAGGGGATGTAGTGATCGGCCTGACGCTGCGATCCGTCGCGGTACCAGCCGTTGCCCATGTCCCAGCCTTCCAGCCGGTCGAGGTTGGCCGCGATGATCGACAGGTCATGGTCCACCCCCACCCGGCTCAGCCCGAGCGACACCAGCACGTGAAAGAAGTTCCAGTTGTTGGGCGCCGGCGTCTGCTGCAGAGAATTCAGCAGCCAGTCGCGCAGGCAGTCGCGGCCGCGCTGGCTCATCCCGTCCCAGAACACCTCGGGCGCCAGCGCCAGCGCATAGCCGATGGCGGCGCTTTCGACCATCCGCTGGTCGCGGTCGGTGACCGGCCCCCAGTATTCCGGATGTTCCGGGTCGGCGCCGTTCTCCAACCCGGTGACAAAGGTCTCGATCCCGTCGAACCGCCCGCCACCGGCCAAGAGCGGTGCCAGCCCCCAGAACGGTCGGACCAGCCCTTCGAGATCGGCGGCAGCGACATGGAAATGCGCCCCCGTCGCCCCGAGAGTGATCCTTGCGCAGCCCGGCGAGGCCGCCGCCAGCAAGGGCGTGGCAAGATCGACCACGGCGCGCGCCGCATCGGCGCGTGTGGCAAAGGGGTTGCCGGCCATCGGATTGGCCGGCGCGTTGGAAACAAGGTCTTTCATCAGGCCACCAGGTGTCGTTTGCGCGGGTCGGGGATCGGCACCGCTGAAATCAGGCGTTGGGTATAAGGCTCCTGCGGGGCGTCGCAGATCTGCACGGCGGTGCCGGTCTCGACCACGCGGCCCTTGTGCATCACCGCCACCCGGTCGCAGAAATAGCGCACCACGCCGATGTCATGGGCAATGAACAGGATCGACAGGTCCAGCGCGTCGCGCAGATCAAGCAGCAGATCGAGGATCTGCGCCCGGATCGACCCATCCAGCGCCGAGGTCGCCTCGTCGGCGATGATCACCCGCGGATCGAGCGCAATCGCCCGCGCAATGCCGATGCGCTGACGCTGGCCGCCCGAGAAGGCATGCGGATAGCGCTCCATGGCGCTGGCCGGCAGGCCCACACGCTCCAGCAGTTCGCCGACGCGCTTGCGCAGCGCCGCGCCCTTGAGCAACCCGTTGACCAGCAGCGGCTCGCCGATGATCTGCTCCACCGTCATCCGGGGATTGAGCGACCCGTAGGGGTCCTGAAAGATCATCCGCATCTCGCGATAGACCTGCCCGTCGCGAAAGCTCGCCTTGTCGGTCAGGTCCTTCACCGCGCCGTCGCGGCTGTGATAGACCGCCCTGCCCGCCTGCGGCTGGAACCGGCCCATCAGCACCCGCGCCAGCGTCGTCTTGCCGGAACCGCTCTCGCCGACGATGCCGAGGATCTCGCCGCGCCGCAGCTCGATCGACACCCGGTCGAGCGCCTGCACCCCGGCGACGCGTTTCTTCAACAACCGCTTCTTCTTGTTGGGAAAGGCCAGCGACAGGTCCTGCGTCTCGATCAGCACCTCGTCCGAGGCCGGCTTGGCGCGGCCATGCGGCGCCTCGTCCAGCCCCATCGAGGCCTTGAGCAGCTTCTTCGTATAGGCATGGGCAGGCGCGTGGAACACCTGGTCGACCGGGCCGGTCTCGACCACCGCGCCATGCAGCATGACGACCACCTGATCGGCGATCTCGGCCACAACGCCCATGTCATGGGTGATGAACATCACCGCCATGTCGCGGCTTTCCTGCAGGCCTTTCAACAGCTTGAGGATCTCCGCCTGGGTGGTGACGTCCAGTGCCGTGGTCGGCTCGTCGGCGATCAGGATGTCAGGCTCGCAGCCCAGCGCCATGGCAATCATCGCCCGCTGCCGCATGCCGCCGGAATACTCGAAGGGGTACTTGTCGATCGCCTCTTCCGGGTTGGCGATCTGCACCGCGCGCAGCGCCTCGATCGCCTTGGCGCGCGCCTCGGCCGGGGTCACCTCCTGGTGCAGCAGGATCGCCTCGATGATCTGCTGGCCGATGGTGTGCACCGGCGACAGCGAGGACATCGGCTCCTGAAAGATCATCGCGATGCGCGCGCCGCGCACCGCCCGGATCTCGGCGCCGTCAGGGTCGAGCCCCGAGAGCTCGATCCTCTGCCCCGCCTTCACGTCGACGAGGTTGATCGCACCCGACTTGATCACCGCCGGCTCGACGATGTTCAGGACGGCCCGCGCGGTCACCGATTTGCCCGAGCCGGATTCACCGACGAAACAGGTGGTCTGCCCCAGCTTCAGATCGAAGCTGACGTCAGAGATCGCCGTCGTCTCGCCCTTGCGGTGCGGAAAGGCCACCGAGAGGCCGCTGACCTGGAGAACCGTATCGTTCATGACTGTCTCCTCACTTCGCATAGGGGTCTGCGGCGTCGCGCAGCCCGTCGCCGATGAAGTTCATCGCCAGAACGGCGATCACGATGGCCGCGCCGGGCAGCAGCAGCCAAGGCGCGGTGGCGAGCGTGCGGATGTTCTGCGCCTCCTGCAGCAGCACGCCCCAGGAAATCACCGGTGCTTGAAGCCCGAGCCCAAGGAAGGACAGCGCGGTTTCCGCCAGGATCATCGCCGGCACGGCGAGCGAGGCGGCGGTGATGATATGGCTGGTGAAGGCCGGCACCATGTGGCGCAGGATCACCCGCAGGTGCGAACAGCCGTCATAGCGCGCGGCGGCCACGTAATCCTCGCCATTCAGCGCCAGAAAGCGGCCCCGCACCACCCGCGCCAGTTCCGTCCAGCCAAGGAAGGACAGGATCAGGGTGATGGCGAAATAGGTCTGCAGTGGCGACCAATCCGACGGCATCGCCGCGGCCAGCCCCATCCACAACGGGATGGTGGGCAGCGAGCGCAGGAACTCGATGGCGCGCTGCGTGACGGCATCGAACCAGCCGCCGAAATAGCCCGCCGCGCCGCCGATGATCACGCCCAGAACCAGGCTCATGATCACGCCGACAAGGCCCACCGACAGCGAGATTTGCGTGCCGTAGACCAGCCGCGAAAACATGTCCCGCCCCAGCCGGTCAGCCCCGAACAGATAGAACGGATCGCGCGTCTTCTCGGGCCCCAAGAGGTGGATGTCGGTCGGGATCAGGCCGAACAGCTTGTAGTCCCAGCTGCGCTTGAAGAAGGTCAGATAGATCTTCTTCTCCTCGTCGATCACGAAGGTCCGGCGCAGCGCCTCGGGCTCGATTTCCACCTTGTAGCCATAGACATACGGCCGGATCGACCAGCCGTCCTCGGTCCGGTCGATGAAATGCAGCGCCTGCGGCGGCGCATAGGTGTAGCGCGCCTTGACGTCGCCGGGATCGTTCGGCGCGACAAAGCCGGCAAAGACCGCGACCAGCACGAAGAGCCCGAGGATCCACAGGCTGATGACGGCCAGCCGGTGCTTGGCAAAGCGCCGCCGGATCAGCTGCCACTGGCTCTCGGTGCCGTGGCTGGCGTCGATGCGGGGATCGACCTCGCCCACCGAAGGCTCGGGCGTGTCGCGCACCGCACCGATGCGGGCGTCGGGGGAATTTGCAGGGGTTGTGAGGGTCATCAGTTGGCTCCCACCATGCCAAGCCGGATGCGCGGATCGATCCAGGCCAGCAGAAGATCGGAAATCAGGGTGCCGACCAGCGTCAGCAGCCCCATGAACATGATCAGCGCGCCCGCCAGGTACATGTCCTGGCTGAGCAGCGCGCGCAGCAGGATCGGCGACAGCGTCGGCAGGTTGAGCACGATGGCGGTGACAAAGGACGACGAGATCACCGTCGGCAGCACCCAGCCGATGGTCGAGACCAGCGGGTTCATCGCCACCCGCACCGGATAGCGCCAGATCAGCTTGCGCCGTGCCAGGCCCTTGGCGCGCGCAGTCAGCACATAGGGTTTGTTCAGCTCGTCCAGCAGGTTGGCGCGCAGCACGCGCACCAGCTGCGCCGCGCCTGCGGTCGAGATCACCAGGATCGGCGCCCAGACGTGGCTCGCGAAATCGAGGACGCGGTCAAGCGACCAGCGCGCATTCATGTATTCGGGCGAAAAGAGCCCGGTGATGGTCACGCCGAACCAGTTGTAGCAGATGTACATCAGCACCAGCGCAAACAGGAAGTTGGGGATGGCGAGCCCGAGGAAGCCGAGGATCGTCGCGGCGTAGTCGCCCAGCGAATACTGGTTGACCGCGGAATAGATGCCGATCGGGATCGACACCGCCCACATCACCACCACCGCCGTCAGCTCGACGCCCAGCGAAATGCCGATCCGCTGCGAGAAGATCTCGGACACCGGGCGCTGCATCTCGAAGCTGTAGCCGAAATTGCCGCGCAGGATTTCCGACAGCCAGGCCCAGTATTGCACCAGCACCGGCGAGTCGAGCTTGTAGCGTTCGCGCAGCGCGATGATCGTGTCCTGATCGACGCTCTCGCCCGAGGCCGAGAGCCCGGCGATATAGGAGGTCACGAAGTCCCCCGGTGGCAACTGGATCACGATGAAGACCACGACCGACAAGGCCAGAAGCGTCAGGATCATCGTCACCAGTCTGCGGCTCAGATAGGTCAGCATGGGTCTCTCCCCCCGTTGAGACAGCGCGGCAGATCGGGCGCGGGCACAGGGCCCGCGCCCGGGATGCGCTTACTTCTTGTAGTAGAGCTGCGAGGTTTCCATCGGACCGGGCTGCGGATAGACCCAGGTATAGACCTGGCCCTCCGGCACGTTGCCGAGGTTCTTGTTGGCAACGATATAGCCATCCGCCGGCAGCACGGTGCCGATCACATAGAACTGCTCTGCCGCGATATCGAGAATCTCGCCGAAGATCTCCTTCTGCTTTTCCTTGTCAGCAGTGGCGATCATCTCTTCGTACAGGTCCATCTGCTTCTGAACCACCGGCGGCGGGGTTTCGGCGATGGTGCTGCCGCTCTTCATGAAGTGCTGCGCCCAACCCTGCGCGAAAGAGGACTCCAGGTTGAACGGGAAGTAGTAGCGCGGATCGAGCAGCGCATCGCTCATCCCGCCGTCACCCCACCAGATGTGCATGTCGTGGCTGTTGTTCTGGATCCGCTCGTAGACCAGGCTGCGCTCGGCGTTGCGGGCGTCGAGGTCGATGCCGATCTCCTGCCATTGCTCGGCCACCAGCTGGGCGATGTCGTTGAACTCGATCTGGTCCGAAGGCGAGAACAGCTGAATGCGGATCGGTTCGCCGTCAAAGCCCAGGCGAATGCCGTCGCTGTCACGCTCGGTCAGGCCCAGCCCGTCAAGCAATTCGTTGGCGCGGTCCGGGTCATATTCGGTGAACTGCTTGGCCAGAGTCTCGTTGTAGAACTGCGACGAGGGGCGCGGCGCGGCCTGATAAGGCTCGCCCTGCCCGGCAAAGACCACGTCGATGATCTCTTCCCGGTCCATCCCCAGCGACAGCGCGGCGCGGAAGTCCTTTTCGTTGTAAAGCTTGCGCTTTTCCGGGTCCTGATGGGTCATGTTGAGCTGAAAGATCGCGTGGTTCATCCGCGCATCGGTGGTGGATTTCAGCGTATAGCCGCCGTTTTCCTGGCCGTCATAGATCACCGGCTTGTTGGTGACGGTGGCAAAGTGACGGTTGGAGAAATCGATCTCGCCGTTGACCACCTTGAGCACGATGTCCTCGACGTTCTCGGTCTGAACCATCTGCACCTTGTCGATATAGGGCAGCTGGTTGCCCTCGGGGTCGACTTTGAAGAAATAGGGATTGCGCTCCCATTCGATCAGCTGGTTCAGCCCGTCATAAGGCGTGACCTGGCGCCAGGCAAAGAGCAGCGGGCGGTCCTCGTCGACGAAGTTGAAGAAGCAGGTCTGCTCGATCGCCTGGGTCCAGCTGTCGAAACCGGCGGCCTTGGCGGTCTCGTTGGCGTCAGGGCTCACCTCGGGGAAATACTTGCCGCAGTAGTGCTTGGCGGCATTGACGATGAACTGGCCTTCGACCGTCGCCAGCCGCTCGAGGAACAACCCGTTGGGGGCATCCAGCGTGATCTTGAAGGTCAGCGAATCGACCACCTCGCTCGAGATCGCCTCCCAGTCAAAGCCGTTGGCCTTGCGCCCGCCGTAGGCCGGGCTGCGCATCACGTCGAGGGCGAATTTCAGGTCCTCGGCGGTAAAGGGCTCGCCATCCGACCACTTGTGGCCCTCGCGCAGGTAGAAGGTGAACTCGGTCGCATCCTCGTTGACCTCGAAGCGTTCGGCCACGTTCGGCACGACCTTGGTCCATTCGTAGTCATAGGCGACCAGCGGCTGGTAGCCCACGGTGCGGCGGATCCAGCCGGTGTCATAGGTGCCCTTGAGCGCCGAGCGCCAGGTGCCGCCATAGGTGCCGACCGCTTCGATCGGCTCGACCACGAAGGGGGTCTTGGGCAGGCGTTCGTCGACCGGCGCCAGCGTGCCGGCCTCGACCGCGGCCTTCAGGTCCGGCGCCTCGGAATACTCCTGCCCGAAGGCAGGCCCCGCCAGCGCGACAAGCGCCGCCAGCGACACTCCGGTGAATTTGGTTCTCAGCATGTTGTCTCCTCCCAATGGATTGCTGTTTTCGTCAGGTCAGGCCGCGACCGGGTGGCAAAGCCGCCGCAGGTCGCGCATGTCGTCAAGGAACCGGGCCGCGTCATCGTCCTGAACGAACTCGAGGTATCCGCAGCGCGGATGCGGCCAGGTCGGTGCCGGGCGCCAGGCGTCGAAAAGCGCGCGCCAATGGTCCAGCCCCTCCGCCAGCGGCCGGCGTTGCTGGCCGCTTTCGGTCATGATCCAGTAAAAGACGTGCAGATCGCCCAGCCACGGCTGCAGCAGCGCCAGCTCCTCCAGCCAGCGCGCCCGCCCCCGCCCCGGCACCGGCTGCCAGTAGCTGAAGAGGTTGGCGTGATCCGCCGTCCGCAGCAGGTCGCGCGCATCCTCGGCCTCCTCGGTCAAGGTGTTGCGGTGGTATTCGACGCTGATGGTGATCCCGTGTTCGGCGGCTCTGCGCGCCATCTCGGCCAGGTCCTTGGCGCAGGCCTCGAACCCCGCCACACCGGCCTCGGCGCGGATCCTGTCGCCGGCCCAGACGCGGATGTTGCCGGCACCAAGCGCCCGCGCCGAGACCAGAACCGCCGCGAAGTCCTCCAGACAGCCCTCCGTCCCGGCCCGCACGTAAGAGCCGTAGGACGAGGGCAGGATGCCCTTCGCCTCGCAGAGCGCCCGGACCTGTTGCGCCACGGCAACATCGCCCGGCGGCACATGCCTGTCGCCCCCCCATTCGATCGCCTCGACACCGGTCTCGGCCGCGAGGTCGACCAGCGCCTCGGGCGTCAGCGCCCGAAAGGTCACCGAGCAGAGGCCGGCGCGGATCATGCCACCCGCTCCCAGTCGGCGATGATGACCTCGTGCTGAAGCGGCTCGTTGCGGGTGAAGCGCTCGATATCGTCCAGCACCATCGCGGTCATGTCGCAGACCTCGCAGCCGAAGGACCCGGCGATATGCGGCGTGACGGTGACATTGGGCAGCGACCAGAGCGGCGAGTCGTCCGGCAGCGGCTCGGGGTCGGTGACGTCGAGCACGGCAAAGATCCGCCCCTCCGTCATCGCCGCCACCAGTGCGTCGTTGTCGATGATCCGGCCGCGCGCGGTGTTGATCAGCAGCGCCCCGTCGCGCATCTTGGCAAACTCCGCCGCGCCAAAGCTGCGCTCGGTCGATGGCAGCAGCGGCTGGTGCAGGCTGACCACGTCGCTCTCGCGCAGCAGCGCGTCCATCTCGACCTTGCGGGCGCCCATCGCGGCGGCGGCCTCTTCGCTGACAAAGGGGTCATGCAGCAGCACCGCGATGCCGTGATGGCGCAGGTCGGCGGCCACCAGCCGACCGATGCGCGACGCGCCGATGATGCCGACGGTGCGCCCGGAATTGCCCACCGGCCCGGCAAGAACCGTGCGCCGGGTGGCAATCGCCGAGCGTTCGGCGCGATAGACCTTGCGCCATTCCGGCACGCGTTTGAGATGCAGCAGGATATGCGCCAGGGTGAACTCCGCCACCGGCTTGGCATTGGCGTCGGCGGCGCTCACCACCGTCAGCCCCTCGGCGGCGGTGCCCGGCGACAGCACACCTTTCACCGTCCCGGCCAGATGCGCCACCATCCGCAGCTTCGGCATTCGCCGGCGCAGCTCGGCATCCAGCGGACGTGACCGCCAGCCGGTTAGCAGGATCTCGACATCCGCCAGCAGCGGCGCCGCCTCGTCGTCGCGCAGATCGGCAATCGGCTCTGGCGTCAGCAGGTCGGTCAGCGTACCCAACCGGCCCATGTTGCGCTCGCGGCAGGCGGCCGGAAAGTGGATCTCGAACTCTGGCGTGTCGAGCTGGATCAGCGATGAAAAGCGCATTCCGTTCTCCCTGCAACGGTGACTTGCAGAGATACTTGCATGATTTGCGCAATGCCGCAAGTTTTTGTGCATTCATGCAATAAATTTGCACTGGCGGCAGAAACGCCCGGCAACCCGCTGTTATACCGTCACTTTCTCAGATCGAGAACGGAATCCCCCGGCTTCATCTTTACCTGCGTCAGAATTTGATGGGTCGGCGCCTCCGGATTTGCACTCCGCGCGGCCAGCAGACGAATCGCCTCGGTGCCCAGGTGTTCCCAGTCCACATGCAGGGTGCTGAGCAGCGGCGAGGAGAACTCTGCCAGCGGCAATCCGTTGAACCCGAGGATCGACACATCCGCCGGCACATCATACCCGTGCATCCGCAAATCCTGCATCACCCCCAGCGCCACCGTGTCCGCCGCACAGAACACCGCCGTATAGGGAAACCGCCCCTCCGTCAGCATCGGCATCAGGAACCGGTGCGCCGCCTGTTCGGTGACGCTCTCCATCTCGATATGATCGCAGTCGACCTCGGCGCCGCCCAGCTGATCGATCGCCGCGCGAAAGCCGGTGTCGCGCGCCGCCAGCGTCTCGCGCCGCCGGGTCCCGAGGTGCAGAATGCGGCGATGGCCCATGTCCAGCAGGTGCTGCGCCGCCATCCAGCCGCCGAAATAATTGTTCGGCGCCACGTGATCGTGGGTCATCGTCAGGTCGATCCCATTGACCATGACCGTCGGATGCCCCTGATCCAGCAGGCTTTTCAACAGCGCAGGCTCGGGGTCGACCCCGGCAAAGAGCACCCCGGTCTCGGTGCCGCCAAGGATCTGCGACGGAATCTCGCCGTCATCGCCGAACAGCGCCAGCTCGACCCGCAGCCCGACCTCGGCGGCAGCGTTCTTCAGCCCCGTCATGATGAAATGGTAGATCGAGGCCGAGCCCGAGTTCAGATCGGCCTGCGACTGCAGCAGCAGCGCCCGCCTGATCCGCGGGCTGGCCGCCGGGGCCCCCTGCCCCGCCGGCAGGGTCACCGGCGTGCCCAGATCGGCCGCGGCCTTGAGCACCCGTTCGGCGGTGGCGCTGCTGATCCCCGGCGCGCCGGACAGCACCCGCGACACCGTCGAAACCGACACGCCGACCAGCTTGGCGATGTCTTCCTGTCTGACCCTCGATTGCCGCATCTTGCCCCCTGCCCCGTCCCTGACCTGCACATTCCCGTTCGTTCTTCATGGATCGGCCGGGCATTGCAAGTTTTTTGCACGATCTTGCAACAACGATTTGCAGCAGAGCCGGCCTGCGTGCACCATCACTCCACCGCCAGAACGTCCACCCGGCGCACCCCCGGATCGATCCCGGCATAGGTCGTCAGCAACTGCGGCAGGAAATGCGTGCTGACGTAATCCGCCACGAAGCGCGACGGCGCGGCCAGCGTCACCCGCCCGCCCTCGCGCGACATTTCCGACAATTGCCCGAACCACGCATTGGTCAGCGCCGGCGCCTCCTGACGCAGCCGCGCCAGCACCTGGCCCCAGGCCCCCTCGGCCGGCCCTGCGCTGCCCCGCGGCTGGAACGGGATCACCTTGGGGTCATCCGGCACCAAAGCCTCCCCTGCCCCGCCCTGACGCTCCTGCATGCGGGCCACGAAGTCCGGTCCGATCGTCTCCCAGATCGGCCGTGTGTCGCCCAGCAGGCTCGCGAGGTTCAGCGCATAGACCGTCACCCGGCCCTTGGCCCCGGCGCGTTTGACCTCAATCCAGCCGGCGCTGCGCAGCTTGGCCATCTCGCGTTTGACCGTGCGTTCATCCACCGACCAGAGCCGGGCGATCTCGGCCCGGCCGATCGAGAGCTCGTTGTTCTGCCAATTGTAACGGGTGGTGATCAGCACCATCAGACGCATGATCAGCCGCTGGCGGTGCTTGTCCCCCGAAAGAGCAGAGACCCCCAGCGCCGAAAGTATGTCGTATTTCTGGGCCGAGGCATTGCGCCCGACCGGTTTCGCCACCTGCATGACCTGCTCCGCCTCGTTGCCGGCTGTCCCGGCCCTTTTGTCCGGTTTGTGAACGCCTGCCAACGCTTTTCCGGAACTTTGTCCAATTTGCGTCCAACGATGCGATTCTGTCAAGCGATCCTCTGAAGCGTGGCGGTTTCGTCCCGCAATTCTGCCCCAATAAAAAAAGATCTGGTGAAGTGTAAGGTGAAGGGGGACATCCTGTACGTCCCCCTATTTGCCGGAAATGTCCCCCTAACCGTGGGGGAGCCGCCAATGGTGTCCCCCCATATATCGCAGCGGGATCAAGGGAATCGCCCTCTCGCCCCTGACTGACGTCCGAATCGGTTTCAGGGCCCGATCCCCTTGGTTTTCTTACCCGTGGATAAAAACCGGCTTCCTTGCCTTCAGATGATAATAGGTTTTGCCCTAATGGCAAATTAAGCGTAAATGGGGGAAAAGCGACAAAAACCGTCCTGCGAGGCCCTGCATGTATACCCACGAAGACCTGAGCGTTCTTCAGAACCGTTCCCTGAAACTCCAAGGCTGGATCCGCCAGCAGACCTTTTCCCCCGGCCTGGAAAAGACCCTGCGCCGGTTCTCGAGCTGGGAGGTCGCCGAGCTGATCTTCCGCATCAACCAGTCGACCTTCCGCGGCAAGCTGGCGGCCGATCCCTCGCTGCCGTCGGGCGAGGTCGAACAGGAGGGCCGGCAGCGCTGGTTCTCGCTCGAAGAGATCAACGAGCTTCGCCGCCGTCTCAAGGTCAACAAGCGCAGCCTGATGCCGGTGCGCCCGGCGCGGCAACGCGCGGTGCGCGCAGCGGTGGCCAACTTCAAGGGCGGCGCCGGCAAATCCACCGTGGCGCTGCACTTCGCCCATGCCGCCGCGCTCGACGGCTACCGGGTGCTGGTGGTCGACTTCGATCCGCAGGCCACGCTCAGCCATTCCATGGGGCTGACCGACGTCTCCGAGGAACACACCGTCTGGGGCATCATGGCGCGCGACCTGATCCGCGAGACCGAGCGGATGAACGCGGGCCCGGTGGGCGCCGAGAGCGGCGCCGCCCTGCCCCACCGACACCTGCCCGCCTCGATCACCGAGCTGGGCCTTGGCGATCTGCGCATCGGTGATTTCATCAAGCCGACCTCCTGGCCCACGATCGACGCCATCCCCTCTTGCGCCAACGCCGCCTTTGTCGAATTCGCCAGCGCACAATATCGCCACCTCAATCCCGAGTGGTCGTTCTTTGCCGCGGTGTCGCGTTATCTCGATCAGATCCCCGACGACAGCTACGACATCATTATCTTCGACTGCCCGCCCGCCATCGGCTACCAATCGATGAACGCGGTCTTTGCCGCCGACGTGCTCTATATCCCTTCTGGCCCCGGCTACTGGGAATACGACAGCACCACCTCCTTCGTCGGCCAGCTCTCGGAGGCGCTCGAGGATTTGTCAGGCGGGTTCGACGGCACTTTACCCACGGGTAAAATCGCTTTGCCCAAGGTGTTCTACGACATCCGCTTCCTGCTGACCCGTTACGAGGCCGGCAACGATCTGCACCGCGCCATGCAGGAGGCCTTTCGCAAGGTCTGGGGCGAACATGTCACCGACAACCCGGTCGAGATGACCCGCGCGGTCGAACAATCCGGGCGATTCCTGAACTCGGTCTACGAGATGGATTACCGGGAGATGACCAGAGAGACCTGGCGCAGAGCACGTCATACATTCGATGCGGCCTATGAAGAGTTCCGCCAGACGGTGCATGATGCCTGGGCGCAGATGGAGGCTGACAAATGAGCAAGAAGCGGAGAATGTTCGACATCGACCTGCCCGAAATGGGCGACATGGAGGTCGGCAAGACACCCGAGCGCGCGCTGCGACGCGGGCCGATGGCCTCGGCGATTCACGAAAACGCCAATTCGCTGCGCGACCGCAAGGCAGCGGAAGAGACCATCCGCGAAGAGAACGACCGTCTCGCCACCGAGTTTGTCAGGCTGAAACGCGAAGGTCTGATCACCGACCGGGTGCCGCTCGAGGCGGTGGTCGCCGACAAGCTGATGCGCGACCGCGCCCCCGGCGCCGACGAGGACCTGCAGGAGCTGATGCTGTCGATCCGCGAGATCGGCCTGTCCAATCCGCTGCGCGTCGAGGCGCGGGAGGATGGCAAATACGAGCTGATCCAGGGCATGCGCCGGCTGATGGCCTTTCGCGCGCTGCACGCGGAAACCGGCGATCCGGCCTTTGCCACGATCCCGGTGGGGATCGTGCCGGCCGAGAACGAGCTGCACACCAGCTATCGCCGGATGGTGGACGAGAACCTGATCCGCAAGGATATCTCGTTCGCGGAAATGGCGACGCTGGCGCGGCGCTATGCCGAAGACCCGGCGAACCAATGCCCCGAGGTGTCTGAGGCGGTATCGGTGTTGTTCAAGTCTGCCTCGGACCAGAAGCGCAGCTACATCCGCGCCTTTGCCGAGCTGCTGACACGGCTGGAAAAGCTGCTGGAGCATCCGCAGAAAATTCCGCGAAATGTCGGGGTCGAACTGAAGCGCGCGCTTGATCGGGACGCGGGGCTGGTGCAGCGGGTGAGCCAGGCGCTGAAGGCCGAGCCGGGGCGGGATGCCAAGCGCGAGGTGGCGATCCTGCGCGGCTTTGTCGAGGAAGGTCCGGTTTTACCCACGGGTAAGACCCCGGGTCAGAAGCCGCCGCGGCAGCGCCAGGCCAAGACGACATTCCAGGTGTCGCAGGGCAAGGCGGTTGCCAAATGCAGCGCGTCGCAGGGCCGGCTGGAACTGCGCGAGGACCGCGACTTCTCGGCCATCGACCGGCGCAAGCTGGAACAGGCGATCAAGGCTTTCTACGCCGCGCTTGATGCGTGAACGGGCAGGGGGCCTGGCCCCTGTCGACGGGATTTATCCATGGGTAAAACGCGGCGCCTGTGTGCCTTGGCCGGGCCCGCGACGCGCGCTGCAAGAACTCCGGGTGCCGGCGCGGCAGGGTCGGGGCTGGCGGGGGCGGTGGGTGATGGTCAGGTTGTGCGCCGGGGGTCAGCCGGGGGTCCGCAACCTCGGTGAGGCATGCCGGACGGTGGGCCGGACGGCGCACCGGGTGGTTTGATTGCCCATTGCGTGACCTTTGGCATTGCGTCCCGGGGCGAGGTCCTGGATGATGTTCACAGGTCCATTTTGCGGTCGCTCGGGCGTGTTTCCCGGGACAGACGGCAGGGGATCGTGGCCGCGGCCGTTACCTTCCAAAATGTTGAGATTATCGGACATAACCCCATACAGCGGGGCGCGGCGCTTTTGCAGTAAGAAATTTCCCAAAAGCGCCGCGAAGAAATGAGCCGTCGCAGGACCGGCGGTTTCATCGGCTGCCATGGGCCTTCCCTTCGCAGGGGGCCGGACGGTTTGGCGCCCCGCGCGGCGAGGGGCGAAGGTCATGCGGGCGGTCGCTGTGAGACCACCTGAATATTCCAGGATTTGAAGGGGTAGGGGGCCACAGGCAGCCAGAGCCGGGGAAGCGTTATCCGAAGCGGGCGGGGCAGGTCAGGCCTGCCCCGCCGGTGCGAGGGCTCAGGCTTCGCGGTGGCGGTTCTGCACGCCGCGGCGGTCGCGGATCGCGTCCTTGATGACGGCCTTGGTCAGCGCCACGCACATCAGGAACATCACCAGGCTGAAAGGCAGCGCGCCGATCACCATGGCGGTCTTGATGGCGCCCAGACCGCCCACCAGCAGCAGGCCGCCGACCACGAGGCTGAGCGCCACCCCCCAGAAGACGATATGGGCGCGGCCCTTGGGGCTTTCCTCGCCGGCGGCATTGATGGTGTTGACGATCAGGATCGCCGAATCCGCGGTTGTCACCAGATAGGTCAACAGCAGGACGACAACCACGGCGGCCATCGCCCAGGCCAGGCCGCTGCCCAGCATCAGGTCAAGCGTGGCAAAGAGCTGGCTCTCCTGGCCGGCACCCGAGATCGCGTCGCCGGCGGTGCCGCTCAGGGTCATGTCGATGGCGGTGCCGCCGACAAGCGTGAACCAGACAAAGCACATCAGCGACGGCACCACGATCGCGCCCAGCACGTATTCGCGGATGCTGCGCCCGCGCGAGATCCGGGCGAGGAAGACACCGACGAAGGGTGCAAAGGCGATCCACCACGCCCAGTAGAACACCGACCAGCCGCCTTGCCATGCGGCGAGGGCGTCGCCTGTCTCGGTGCCGTCGGCGTGCCAGACCGTCACCAGCAGCGCCGGCAGTTCGGTCACATAGGCCAGCAGCCCCGAGGCCAGCGCGCCGAGCCCGAAGAGGCTGGAGCCGAACAGCAGGAAGAAGGCCAGCAGGAAGACGCTGAGCCCCATGTTGAGGTTCGACAGCCACTTGATGCCCTTGCCCACGCCAGAGAGCGCCGAGAGCGTCGAGGCGCCGAGGATCATCACCAGCGCCACGACGATCCCGGCGGTGCTGGGCTTGCCGTCGGCCTCGATGATCCAGTCGCCGAACCCCACGCGGTTGAGGCCGGCCACGAACTGCTCGACGCCGAAGCCCAGGGTCTGCGCCACCCCGAGGATGGTGGCGACGACGGCGACGACGTCGATCACATGGCCCAGCGGCCCGGAGAGATGTCTGCCGAACAGCGGCATCAGGCCCGAGCGCACGGTCAAGGGCAGGTTCCGGCGGTAGGAGAAATAGGCCAGCGACAGCCCGACCAGCGCATAGCAGGCCCAGGCCGAAAAGCCCCAGTGCAGGAACGACCAGACATAGGCGGCGGTCACGTTGTCGGCGCCCGATGCGCTGGTCTGGCCGAGGATGACATTGGGGTTGGTGGCAAAGTGGTACATCGGCTCGGCGGTGGCAAAGGTCAGCATGCCGATGCCGATCCCGGCGCCGAACATCATCGAGAACCACGAAAAGCGCGAGAACTCGGGGCGATCCTCGGGCCGGCCCAGGGTGATCCGTCCGGTGGCCGGCACCAGCGCCAGCACCAGGCAGACCACGAGGAACAGCGCCACCACCCAGATGTACCAGCTGGCAAAGCTCTTGAGCAGGGCGCCGTTCAGCGCGTTCAGCACCGCCGCGGCGGTGTCGGGCACCGAGATCGCCCAGACGATCAGCGCCGAGACCAGTATCTTGGACGGGATCGCGACGCTCTTGGCAAAGCCGGAATAGAGACCGCGATCCGCGGTCTCTATGTCCAGTTCCATCAATGGGGGTTTGTTGGCCATGGTTCCTCCGTTCTGGCACAATGTCGGGCCAGCCTCCTCCGTTTGCCGCGCAGGCTGCGCGACAGGACTGGTCCGAGCGGGGGGTGGATGCGGCGCACCGCAAGAAAAACGGCGGGCTCTGGCAAGCCCGCCGCAAAGGCCCTCAGCTGGGCAGGTATTCGGCGCTCCAGCTTTCGCTGAGCTGACCGGAGGCGAGCATCCTGTCGATCGCTGCCTCGGAATAGCCGAGGTCGCTCAGGATCGCCCGGGTCGAGGTGCCGAACTTTTCGGTGGGCGGCAGGGCAAAGACCTTGCCGCGGGTCGGGCGCACCGCATAGGGGTCGAGCTGGATGACCTCGTGTCCGCTGGGGTGATCGGCGTAGCGTGAGAAGGAGTAGCTGCCGCGGTCGGTGCCCGGGGTGCCGTCGGGCTCGCGCAGGTTCTCCGAGCGCAGGGCGTCGATGTTGTTGCAGATGGCGCAGCCGATGTCGGCGGCCCGCAGGCGGGCGATCCACTCGGTGGCGGGATGGCGCTGGAAGGCGCCCGCGAGATAGGCGGCGCGCTCGTCCTCGGGCAGGTCGGGCAGTTCGGAGAGCTCTTCGACATCGCGGAACCGCGGCAGATCCGACGGGTAGGCGCTGAGCAGGATGTAGACGCCGGAGGCGGTGCTGTAGAAACGGCTGAGGGAATCCCAGCCGTTGACCTCGGGGCCCGAGGGTTCGTCGAACAGGCCGCGGCCGCGGAAGTCATAGGCAAAGGGCACCTGCAGCAGCCCGCTGTTGGCCGAGAGCGAGGTGCGGCCGCGGCCGATCCGACCAAAGCGCCGCTTCTGATAGAGCGCCGAGGCCACCGCCAGCGCGCCGCCAAAGCCGCACATCACGTCGATGGTGCCGACATGGGCGTGTTCCTCGGGGCGGTCCATGGCGCCGCCGAAGCGCAGCATGATGCCGGTGGTGGCCTGCACCAGATCGTCGTAGCCGATGTAGTCGGTGCGGGTGCCGCGCCGCACGCCGCTGAAGCAGTCGAGCTTGCAGAAGATCGCCTCTGGGTTGAGCTTGCGCAGGTTCTCGGCGTCCAGCCCCATCCGCCTGATCTGGCTGTCGGGGGCGTTCCAGAAGATCACGTCGACGGATTTCACAAGGTCCTCGAAGACCTTGCGGCCATGTTCGGATTTCACATCCGCGAGGATCGAGCGTTTGCCGCGACCCTGCGAGAGGCCGTAGATCACCGTGTTCCAGCTGTCGTAGAGCGGCTGGGCCGGGTCGATCTTGATCACCTCGGCGCCGAAGCGGGCGAGGTAGCTGGCCGAATGCGGCCCGGCGATGACGTTGCACATGTCGAGAACGCGCACGCCCGACAGCCAGCCTTCCTGGTCAAGGCCGTCCCGGGCGTCGGGGATCTCGGTCCGCAGCTTGCGCAGCGTTGCGAGCGCCTCGTCGAAACCGACCCAGCGGCGCGGCGCGGGGCTCAGCGCCTCTTCGCCGCTCTCCTCCATCCAGACCACCGGGCCGGGCTGGATCATCTCGCCGTATTCCGGGTCGACGACATCGATCATCAGCCCCGAGGTCTCGGCGTATTCGTCGTTGATCCATTCCTGCAGCCAGCGCTGCGGCGCGCCGGGGATGCCGGCGCGGCCGAACATGCGCTTCCACTCGTGCGAGGTGCGGGTCATGAAGACCTCCTTCATCCGCGCGGCGAGCTTGTCGGCCCAGAGCTTGGGCATCGGGTAGACGCCGAGCGAAGTGTCCGACACCCATTCCCTCTGCGGCTTGTAGGTGTCGTCCTCTTCCTGCAGCCCCTCGGCGATCATCTCGTCATAGAGGCCCAGCACCTCGAGACAGCGGCGGGCGTGGTGCTTGTGGCTGGGGCAGACCACGTAGAACATCCGCCCGTCCTTGCACATGTAGCTGCGGAAGAAGGGGTCGAGCAGTTCCTGCAGGTCCTCGTAGGGCAGGTTCATCGGCAGGCCTTCGACCCGGCGCCGTTCGATCTCGATCTCGCGCTGGGTCAGGTAGCGTTCGGGCATGTCCGACACCTTGATGGAGTTGTAGCACAGCCCCTCCATCACCGCCGCCGCCAGCGGCACCTCGATCTGGTCGCCAAGGCCGGTCACCTGCCGCGACTGCAGCGCCAGCACCGTGGCCGAGGCGGCGATCTGCGAGGCATAGGCCGAGGACAGCGGCAGCGGCGAGAACGACGGGTTCAGCCCCATCAGCACGCGGTTCAGCCCCATGTCGGTGAAGACGCCGGAACTGGCGGCGATGACGCTTTCGAAGGCGCGCTGTTCGCGGCGCTCGAGGTCGTTGGAGGCAAAGCCGGGCAGGGAGATGGTGATGAGCTCGGGGCGCTCCGCGCGCATCGCGGCAAAGTCGATCCCCAGCGCGGCGAGCTTGCCGGGGCGGAAGTTCTCGACGATGATGTCGGCCTCGGCGCAGAGCGCGCGGGCCTGGGCGAGGCCCGTTTCGGACTTGAGGTCGAGGGTCACGATCAGCTTGTTGCGCATCAGGGTCGCATTGGCCGGGCTGTCCCACATCGGGCCGCCGGGCGGGTCGATGTGGACCACCGTGGCGCCCAGATCGCCCAGCAGCATCGCCACGGCGGGGCCGGCGATATATTGACCGAAATCGACCACTTTGACCCCGGTGAGGGGCAGGTTGGAGAACGAATTGCGCATGGTTCCTCCTGGTTCGGACGCGCGTGTCATTGACCGGCCAGGATCCAGCGCGCGGCTTTCTCGGCGATCATCAAGGTCGGGGAATTGGTGTTGCCGCTGGTGATCTCGGGCATGATGCTGGCATCGACCACCCGCAGTCCGGTCACGCCCTTGAGCCGCAGATGCGGGTCGAGCACGGCGCTGTCATCGTCGTCATGCCCCATCTTCACGGTGCCCACGGGATGGAAGATCGTGTTGGCGATGTCGCCGGCCAGCTTGGCGAGGTCTGCGTCGCTCTGGTACTGCGGGCCGGGCTTGAATTCCTCGGGCTTGTAGGCCGCCATCGCCGGGCGGGACATGATCTCGCGCACCTGGCGCAGGCTGTCGGCGGCGACCTTGCGGTCGTCCTCGGTGGCGAGGTAGTTGGGCGAGATCATCGGCGCATCGCGGAAACTGGCCGAGCGGATGCGCACATGGCCGCGGCTGGTGGGGTTCAGGTTGCAGACGCTGACCGTCATCGCCGGGAAGGCATGCAGCGGCTCGCCGAAGGCCTCGAGGCTGAGCGGCTGCACGTGATATTCGAGGTTGGCATGCGGCCGTCCCGGATCGGAGCGGGTGAAGGCGCCAAGCTGGCTGGGCGCCATGCTCATCGGGCCGGTGCGCCTGAGCGCATATTCGGCGCCGATCATCGCCTTGCCGAAGAGCGTGCCGGCAAGCGCGTTGAGCGTGCGGGTGCCGGTGACCTTGTAGACCGCGCGGATCTGCAGGTGGTCCTGCAGGTTCTCGCCCACCGGCGCATCGCGCAGCACTTCGATGCCGTGGTCGCGCAACAGGGCCGCCGGACCGATGCCGGAGAGCTGCAGGATCTGCGGCGAGTTGATCGCCCCGGCCGAGAGCACCGTCTCGCGCCGGGCCGTGACGCGGCGGCTGCGGCCCTTGTGGTCCACTTGGGCACCGGAGCAGCGCAGCGCGCCGTCGGCGCCGGTCTCGAAGGTCAGCTTCTCGACCTGCGCCTCGGTCCAGATCGTCAGGTTGGGCCGCGATTTCGCCGGTTTCAGGAACGCCTTGGAGGTGTTCCAGCGCCAGCCCGAGCGCTGGTTGACGTCGAAATAGCCGACGCCGGCATTGTCGCCGCCGTTGAAATCCTCGGTCTTGCGGATCCCGGCCTCGACCGCGGCATCGGCAAAGCTGTCGAGCACGTCCCAGCGCAGCCGCTGCTTTTCCACCCGCCATTCGCCGCCATGGCCGTGCATGTCGGAAAAGCGTTCGTTGTCGCCGGTCTGCGGATCGGCGCCGCCGTCGAGCTTGTAGTGATCCTCATGCGCCTTGAAATCGCGCAGCGCGCCGTCCCACGACCAGTCGTCCTCGCCGGTGAGCGCGGCCCAGTTGTCGTAGTCGCGCGCCTGTCCGCGCATGTAGATCATGCCGTTGATCGAGGAACAGCCGCCCAGCGTCTTGCCGCGCGGATAGCGCAGGGTGCGGCCGTTCAGGCCCCGGTCGGCCTCGGTGTTGTACATCCAGTCGGTGCGCGGATTGCCGATGCAGTAGAGATAGCCCACCGGCACGTGAATCCACGGGTAGGTGTCGGGCTTGCCTGCCTCGAGCAGCAGGACGCGGTGGCCCGGATCGGCGCTCAGCCGGTTGGCCAGAAGGCAGCCGGCGGAGCCGCCGCCAATGACGATGAAGTCGAACTCTGTCGCGGTCTCGGCCATGACGTCTCCTCGCGCTTTCGGGCGGCCGGAGACCGCCGCGCCGCGCCCCGGCGATGCCGGCGCTGGCGTGACGAAGGCTCCTCCCTGCCCATCGATGCCGTCCGGTTTAGGGCCGCCGGACGGATAATCCCAATGACTTATCTCTCTGACTGATATTAGAATCCGTCATATGGAGAGACTCGCCAATACCAACTGCATCCTGGCCTTCGTGACCGTCGCCCGCGAGGGCAGCGTGTCGCGCGCCGCCGAGGTGCTGAACCTGACGCAGCCGGCGATCAGCCATCAGATCCGGCGGCTGAGCCAGGACACCGGCGTGACCTTCTTCAAGCGCGCGCCGCACGGGCTTGACCTGACACCGGACGGACAGGCGCTCTTGCCCAAGGCCGAGGCCGTGCTGGCCGCCATGGCCGAATTCCGGCAGAGCGCCAGCCGGCAGGTGGGCCGGGTCTCGGGCACGCTCAGGATCGGGACCATCGTCGATCCGGAGTTCATCCGCCTCGGGCGCCTGCTGAGCCAGCTTGGCGCGGCCTGTCCGGGGATCACCACCGAGCTGGTGCATGGCATCAGCGGCGAGATCCTGGAAAAGCTGTGCCGCCGCCAGATCGACGCCGGTTTCTACCTGACCGATCCCGGCGCGGTCGACGACATCGCCTCGGAAGAGCCGGTCGAGGCGCGGGTGCTGGCGACGTTCAATTACCGGGTGATCGCGCCCATCGGCTGGGACGCCAGGGTCGCCCGGGCCAGCTGGCCCGAGCTGGCCGCGCTGCCGTGGATCGGGACGACGGCGGTGTCGGTGCACAACCGGCTGCTGAGCCGGATATTCGACGATCACGGCTGCCAACAAAACGTCGTGGCGCGGGTGGATCACGAGGCCTCGATGCTGGAGATGGTGCGCGCCGGTGTCGGCCTGTGCCTGTGCCGCGAGACCATTGCCATCGACCAGCGGCATTCCTACGGCCTGAGCCTGTGCGAGACGCAGAGCGTGCCGGCCAGCCTGGTGATCCTGACGCTGGAAGAGCGCCGGCGGGCGCCGGTGGTGGTGGCGCTGTTCGATCAACTGGCCACGGTCTGGGGCTGAGGAACCGGCCGCGGGCGCGCCGTCAGACCGCTGGCCCTTGCCGCTCCGGCCTTAGTCGGGCAGGCGCGCGGCGGGGCGCGACAACCGGCCCGCAATGCGCAGGGCGTTCTTCTCGATCAGCCTTGCGGTCTCTTCGACATAGCCCGGCGTCACCCCGGGGCCGGCGCTGACGCCTTTGGTGGTGGCCACGCGGGCCGCGACCATCCGGTCGACCAGCTGCTGCACCCGGTCCATCACGTCGGCCGGTCTGAAGCCCGAGGTTTCGGCGAGGGTCTCCCAGTGGCGGGCGGCCATCTTGCCGGGCTTGCGGCGTTTGCCGGCGAGGGTCTGGGCGAACTTCTGCACCACATGCGGCCACATCAGCACGGTAGAGACATCGTAGAGCGGCGAGAGCCGGGGGCCGTCGCGCAGCGGCAGCAGCAGCGAGTAATTCTTGGCGTGGCCGTCGGTGTTGGCGACGAGGATGTTGAAGATCACCTGGTCGAGCAGCCCCAGAGCGCTGCGCGGGCCGAGGCGGCGGCCGGTCTCGAGCAGCTGGTGCAGCGACAGGCCCGGCACGGTGCCGTGTTCGTACTTGCGCCCCGGCGGCAGGCTGTTGGCCTGGGCGAAATCCTCCTGGTGGATGCGCTGGAGACTGCCGGACCGGGCCAGCCGGCGATCATAGCGCAGCACGCAGATCGCGGTGCGGGTCGGGGTGACGAGGGTTGCGGCCTCGGCGGCGGGCAGGCCGATGGCCGCGGCAAGGCGCAGACAATAGACTTCGTTCTCGGCGATGCCGGGCAGGCGCGGATTGTCGGGTTTGAGGATCACCGTCGAGGGCGCGCCGGCCTGCGGGATCGCCAGCTGGTCGCCCTTGCGCGGCAGGCGCAGCACCGGGGTGCCCTGGGCATCGAGCACCGCCAGAGCGGATTTTTTCTGGCCGCCGGCGAGGGACAGTCGCACGCTGTCCTCGCCGGCGAGGAAGGGGCGTTGGTCGAGGTCGGCGAAATGCCGGTCGAGCGCTTCGCCCGGATCGTCGGTGTCGTAGAAGTCGGTCAGCGGCGTGCAGCGCCAGGCGGCGGGATCGCTTGGCGTGCCGAAGGACAGCGCGCCTGCGGTATCGCCGCCGATGTCCGACAAAAGGCCCAGCACATCCGCCCGTGACCGCCCCAGCGAGCGGGTGAGCATGTCGAGCTGCTCTTCCTCGGGCAGGAGGTTGGCAAGCCAGGGCGAGATGATCTGCGAAGGATAGGCCTCGGGCCGGAGCGGCATGGAGAGCGAGATCGGAAAGGCCCCCTCGGTGGCCAGCCAGGCGGGGTCATAGGTGAAGCCGAGCGCGCCGTCCTGGCGCACGTCGATGCGGCCGACGCGGAAGCGGGCGAAATAGACCTCGACCGTGGTCATTCCAGGTCGCTCAGGTCATAGCCGGGGCCGTGGGCGGCCTTGGGGCTGGGGGCTGACGATGGACTGACGAGGCCGGCGATCTCGGTGTTCAGGGCGCGGGCGATCCTGTCGAGCGTGCTGAGCCTGGCGTCGCGCTTGCCGGTCTCGATCAGCGACAGCGCCGAGCTGGAGATCCCCGACAGCCGCGCCAGTTCCTGCAGGCTCAGCTGTGCGGCCGTACGGTGGCGGCGGATTCCGGCGCCGGTCCGGGCGAGGATGTCAGGGGGGTCACCGGCTGTCATGGCCAATATCCTTACCGTATACGATAAGATATAACCGTTCGGGCCGGGTTTCGCAATCGTTTTATCGTTTGCGGTAAAAGTGACCTCGCAGGGGGCAGAAGATGAGGCATTTTACCGCAAACGATAAAGGGTGGTGGGGCCTGCACTGAACGCGGGGTGCGCGCGCGCAGGGCCGAGGGTGGATCAATCCACCATGTGATAGGCGTAGACCCCCAGGCCCAGGTCCTGATCGCAGGTGCCGAAGCGGGAATTGGCCGTGCCGCGCAACTCGTCGCCCGAGATCACGACGGCGCCTTCAAGGTCTCCGGCCTGAGCGGCGAAGTCGATCGGCCCGGCCGCCACCGCCGCGCTGCCGTGCAGGGCAAAGCCGGAGGCCACGCTCATGCCGCCGCGTGTCACGAACATGGCGCTGCCGCCCGGAGCGCAGGAATCCACCGCGCCGAACCTGACGTTGCTCGCGACATTGAAGGCATTCGTCGAGGTGTCTTCCCGGTACATGATGGTGTCTTCGAAGGCCACGTCGCCGGGCCTGCAGCCGGACCACGCGCCACAGAAAACCGCAGGCGCGACGGCCGGCGGTCGGGTCACGCGAACGGGACGGGGCGGCTCAGGCGGCGACGGTGTCTGCCTTGGCCGGTCTGGGAGGCTGCAGCGACAGAAGCTCGACGTTGACGGCATCCTTCGGCTCGGCCTCGGGGCCCAGGAACCGCAGCGTGCCGCTCTTGTCGAGTTGCGCGATCAGGATCGCCTCGGGGTTCATCTCGCGCCATTGGTCCAGCGTGAACTCTTCGGTCAGCCCGGTCACCCGGAATTTCCAGCCCTCGGCAATCAGGGCATTGGCCTCGGAATAGGTCCGACCGTCGCCGATCTCCTGCCCGCCCAGGGTCGCGGGCAGGGCGTGGCGCGAACTGGCCTCGCGCATGCGTTTGAGCTGGAACACGTTCTCGCGGCCGAACTCCGGCGCCAGATCGGTGGCCACCAGGGTGTTGTAGGCATCGTTGTCGGTGGCGCAGATCAGCTTGTCATAAGCCACGAGATCGAGCTGTTCCTCGGCGGCCTTTGACAGGATGTCGCCAAAGAAGGTCTGCACCCCGGCATCGCGGGCGCGGCGCAGATGGGCGTGGTTGGGATCGGCGATGATCACCTGCAGCTCCATCGACTTGAGCGCCTCGGCCAGGGCCACCGACCAGCGCGACCCGCCCAGCAGCAGGACGCCGGACTTCGACGAGGCGGTGAGGCCGAGCAGTCGCGCCATCGGCGTCAGGGTGAAGCCGTGCAGCACCACGGTCGCCGCGACCAGCGCAAAGGCCAGCGGCGCGATACGGTCGGCGTCGCTGATGCCGATCTCGACCAGCCGTTCGCCGAAGAGGCCCGCCACCGCCACCAGCACCACCCCGCGCGGCCCGGTAAAGGCCACCAGCAGGCGCTCGCGCCAGGGCAGGTCCGAGAACGACAGCGCCGCCAGGACTGGCAGCGGGCGGGCGATGAAGACCACCGCAAGGACAAAGAACAGCGCGGTCAGGTTCAGCGAGGCCAGCGCCTCGCGGCTCATGCCCGCCGCCAGAAGGATGAAGACACCGGAGACCAGCAGGACGGTGGCATGTTCCTTGAAGCGCCGCAGCTCGACGTAGCTGGGCAGCTGCACGTTGGCGATCCAGATGCCCATGATCGTCACCGCCAGCAGGCCGGATTCATGCAGCACGTAGTCCGACAGCGCAAAGACCGCGAGCAGCACCACGAAGAGCACCGGCACCTTCATGAACTCGGGCACATAGGCGCGGCGGAAGGCCCGCGCGATGCCCCAGCCGCCGGCAACGCCCAGCAGGGTGGCGAGGCCGATGCCGATCACCAGGTCCTGCGCCGCCGCCCCCACCGAGGTGGCGGTCTCGAGCACCACGACGACCTCGAAGGCCAGCACCGCCGCAAGCGCGCCGACCGGATCGTTGACGATCGCCTCCCATTGCAGCAGCGCGGCAGAGCGTTTCTGCAGCTTGGCCTGGCGCAGCAGCGGCGCGATGACCGTGGGACCGGTGACGATCATGATGCCGCCGAAGACCGCCGAGGCGGCCCAGCTGAGACCGGCCACGTAATGCAGCGTCAGCGCCGAGGCGAGCCAGCCGAGCGGGGCGCCGAAGACCACCAGCCGCTTTACCCCCACCGCGGCGTCGCGCAGGCTGTGGAAGTTCAGGGTCAGGCCGCCTTCGAACAGGATGATCGCCACCGCGATGCCGATCATCGGCCTGAGCATGTCACCGAATTGCGCCGCGGGGTCGAGCAGGCCCAGGACCGGCCCGACGATCAGCCCGGCCAGCAGCATCAGCACGATCGACGGCATGCGCAATCGCCAGGCCAGCCACTGGCTGCCCACGCCAAGAACCCCCACAAGGGTGAATGCAAGGACCGGGGCCAGCCCGGCAGTCTCTGCTGTTGCCATGAATTCTTCTTTACCGCTCGGTTTCGGGGTCGATGCTACCTTGCCACGGGGACGCCCGTCACCCCCTCTCGTGTCCCGCTTGCGGTCGCGGCTCTGCCTGCCGCCCCGCCTGGTGACACAGACGAACGGCCCCGGCGGCCGTTCGGTTCCCCGCGCGGCAGGGCGATGTGGTGCGGGGGCCGGTCCCTGCCGTCGGTGGCCTCAGGTCAGGCAGCGGCGGAACAGGGCCACCGACTGCTGATAGACCAGCGCCGCGAGTTCGGGATCATGGCGGTCGCCTTCGTCGCGCATGAAGGCGTGCTGGGCGTTGACCTCGTGCCAGGCAAAGCTGACATCGGCCTTGGTCAGCGCGTCGTGGACCTTTCGCCGCCCGTCCAGCGGCACATGCGGGTCCTGACGGCCCCAGACCATCATCACCTCGCCGCCGATCTCGCCGCAGCGTTCGAGACTGCCGTTGCCGGGCGCGGCGGGCAGGGTGTCGCTGTGCAGATCGGTGGCATAGAGACAGGCCGCCGCCGCAATCCCCGGGTTGAGCGCCGCGCGAAAGGCCAGATGGCCGCCGATGCAGACGCCCATGCTGCCGGTGCGGCCGTTGTGCGCATCCATCGTCGCCAGGTGGTCCAGCATCGCGGCGGTGTCGCTGTCATGCGACTCCAGCGGTTTGGTCCATTTGTCGCTGTTGCCCTTGTCCTTGCCGGCCTCGTCATAGCCCAGCACGGTGCCGATCGGATTGAGCTCGTGAAAGACCTCTGGCACCAGCACGATGAAGCCATGCCCGGCCATGGTCGCCGCGGCCCGCAGGATCGGCGCGGTGCGCTGGAAGATCTCGGAATAGAACAGCACGGCGGGGTAGCGGCCCGGCGCGGCCGGCTGGCAGATGCCGGTGCGCATGGGGCCGGTGGGCGTCTCGATGTCGATGTCGTGCCTGGTGATGATCACGGTCTGCTCCGGCGCTGGGTCTGAAAGAGGCTGCCGTGATCCTGCCAGAGAGCGTGCCGCGGCGCCAGTCGCGGCTGGGCGCGGCGTGCCTCCTCAGCGGGTGTCGGCATAGCGCACGAAGGCGAACCGGCGGCTGTCGGGCGCCCAGGAGGGCACGTTGAGCGTGCCTTGCCCGCCAAAGAGCGTCAGGAGCCGGCGCGGCGGCCCGCCCTCGGCCGGCAACAGGCGCAGCTCGACATCGCAGCCGAAGGGGTGGCCCTCGGTGCCCGGCGGATAGGCCAGATAGCAGACGTGGCGCCCATCCGGCGAAGGATGCGGGAACCAGTCGACGCTGTCTCCTGTCGTCATCTGTTCGGGCGTGCCGCCGTCACTGGCCATCCGCCAGAGCTTCATGGCGCCGCCGCGGTCGGAGTTGAACCAGATCCACCGGCCATCCGGCGTGTAATCCGGGCCGTCGTAGTGGTGCGGGCTGGTGATCAGCAGCGTCTCTGCGCCGCCGACGGCCGGGCAGGTGGCAATGCCGAACTGGCCGTCCCGGATGCAGGCATAGGCCATCCGCGCGCCGTCAGGCGACCAGCCATGCCACCAGCTGGGCGCCTGATCAGTGATCCGGGTGGGCGTGCCGCCGGTGATCGGCAGCACATGGATCAGCGCGGTGCCGCGGCCGGGCGAGTTGCAGACGACCAGCTGCCGGCCATCCGGGGAAATGCCGTGATCGTTGTTGAGCCGGGTGAGATCGCCGGTGTCGATCTCTTCCAGCGCAGGGTCCGACAGCGCGATGCGATAGAGCCGCCCGTCGGCGTTGACGATCAGCGCCGCGCCGTCCGGTGTCCAGTTCGGCGCCTCGACATGGCGGTCGGTGGCGAGGACGGTTTCGACCGCGCCGCTGTCGATGTCGAGGATCTCGACGCTGGCAAATATCGCGGTCATGCGGGCAAGGCACCCGGGCCGGCAAGCGGGCTCCGGCAGGCATGTGTCGGGGGTGCGGCGGGTTTGGCATGGGATCGCATGACCGGCAGCGTAACCAAATTTCCGAGGGGGTGTAAACATTTACCGGGCCGGCGGGGTTGCGGGAGACGCGGTCGGACGGTCCGGATTATTCCCGACAAAAACACTTTACTATCTGCGGCGCGGATTATAAGCCGACAAAAACACTCAGCTATACGAAGGGACCCCGAATGCGCCTCCTGATCTGCGCTCTTGTCGCCACCAGCCTGTCTGCCACGGCGGGCCTTGCCCGCGACGTGACCCATGCCATCGGCACCACCGAGGTGCCTGACGCTCCGAGCCGCGTGGTGGCCTTGGAGTTTTCCTTTGCCGATGCGCTGGCGGCGGTCGATCTTGCCCCCGTGGGCATTGCCGATGACGGCAACCGCGCGCGCATCCAACCGGTCCTGCAGGACATCATCGGCGACGACTGGACCAGCGTCGGCTCGCGCAAGACGCCCAGCCTCGAGGTGATCGCCGCGCTTCGGCCTGACCTGATCATCGCCGACAAGACCCGGCACGAGGCGATCTATCCGACGCTGTCGCAGATCGCGCCGACCGTGGTCTATGACAGCCTGACCGGGGATTACGCGGCGGTGATCGAGGAAGCGACCCGGATCGGCGCGGCGGTGGGCAAGGCCGCGGAGATGGCGGAGTTCCAGGCCGGCCACGCCGCCAGAATGGCCGAGATCCGCGAGGACGTGGCCGCCGTGGCAGAGGGGCAGGCGGCGCAGTTCGGGGTGATCAATGCCAACGGTCTGTGACTGCACAGCCCGCAGTCCTATGTCGGCAGCCTGCTTGATTACTTCGGCTTCTCGCCGGTGCTCGCGGCCTCGGGGCAGGACGGTTACGCCGATCTCTACCAGCAGGTCACGCTGGAACAGGTTTCCGAGCTTGATCCGGGGTTGCTGATCCTGGGCAAGAGCGGCGGCGCGCCGACGCTGGACGAGGCCTGGGCCGATGAGACGCTCTGGCAGGAGATCGACGCGGTGCAGAAGGGTCATGTCTTCGACGTCTCGTCGGACCTCTGGTCGCGGTCGCGCGGGATGCTGACCGCCGAGGTCACCGCCGCCGACATCCGGGGCATCGTGCAAGAGCTGCAATGAAGGCGCTGACCCTGGATGTCGCGCCGGGGGCCGCAGGCGGCTCCGCGTGGCGGCGCCGCGGCCTTGTGGTCGGCGCGGTGCTGGCGGTGCTGGGGGGCGCGGCCCTGTCGCTGGCCACCGGCGGGCGCAGCGATGTCGGATTGGCGGATCTCTCCGGCCTCTGGGCCGGCGAGACCGCCAGCATCGCCCAGCAGACCATGCGCGAGATCCGCCTGCCGCGTACCCTGACGGCGATGGCTCTCGGTGCCAACCTCGGCCTGGCCGGGCTGATGCTTCAGGCGGTCACCCGCAACATGCTGGCCTCGCCCGGCCTGCTGGGGATCAACCAGGGGGCGGCCCTGGGCATTGTCCTGGGCCTTACCGTGCCGGCCTTTGCCCTGTTGCCGCAGGCGCTTCTGGCGGCGCTGTCCGGCATGCTCGCGGTGACGCTGACATTCGCGATCTCCGGGGCCTTCGCGGGCCGGATCGACAGCCTGCGGCTGGTGCTTGGCGGCGTGGCGGTGGGGGCCTTGGGCTTTGCGGCGGTGCGGCTGGGCTATACGCTCGAGGATGATCTGGCGCGGCAGGTCGTGCGCTGGACCGTCGGCGACATCTCTGACGTGCGGATGCCCGAGGCGCTGCGGCTGGGGGCCATGGCGCTTGCCGGGCTTGGCCTCGGCGCGGCGCTGGCGCAGCGGCTGAACCTGATGGCGCTGGGACAGGCGGCGAGCCACGGGCTTGGCGCCGATCCGCGCCGGCGGGGGCGGCGCAGCTGACACCCTATGCGGCCGCGGTCGGAGGCATTCTGGCCGGCGGGACCGTCTGGCTTCTGGCGGGGCGGGCCGATGTCGACGCCGCGAGGCTGACGCTTGTGGGCATCGCCGTGGGCTTTGTCATGGAGGCCGGTGTCGAGTTCCTGCTGGTCACCCGCACCGGACCGGAGGCCTCGGCGCCGCTGATCTGGCTGACCGGCAGTCTCTGGGGCCGGGGGTGGAGCCATCTGGCCTCGGTGGCGCCGGCGCTGATCGGGCTGATGGCGCTGGCCTTGCTGCTGGCCTTCCGGCTTGATCTGCAACACCTCGGCCCGCAGCGCGCCGCCACGCTGGGGGTGCACCTCGGCCTCGAGCGCGGGGTGCTGATGCTGGTGGGCGTGCTGCTGGCGGCGCTGTCGGTCAGCGTGGTGGGCGTAATGGGCTTTGTCGGGCTGATGGCGCCGCATATCGCCATGCGGCTGGTCGGCGGGCGGCACGGCGCCCTGCTGCCGGTGGCGGCCCTGGTCGGGGCCCTGCTCTGCACGGGGGCCGATGTGGCCGGGCGGTGGGTTGCGGCCCCGCTCGAGATCTCGGCCGGCATTCTCACGGCGCTTCTGGGCGCGCCTTTCTTCCTCTGGCTGCTGGCCGGCCAGCGCCCCACCACCGGAGCCAACCGATGATTGCATTGAGAGATATCGAGGCCGGCTATCGCGGTTTTCGCCTGACCGCCCGGGACCTCGCCTTTCCCGCGGGGCAGGTGACCGCGCTGATCGGGCCCAACGGGTGCGGGAAATCGACGCTGCTGCGGCTCATGTCGCGGCAGCTTCGGCCTGCGCGCGGCGAGGTTTTCCTCGAGGGCAGCGACATCGCCACGCTCTCGGCGCGGGCCCTGGCACGGCGCGTCACGCTGCTGCCGCAGGAAAACGTCGTGCCGCCGGGGATCACTGTCACCGATCTGGTGGGCTATGGCCGGGCGCCGCATCAGAACCTGCTGGGCCTGCGCACCTCGGAGGACCGGCACCACGTCGCGCGGGCGCTGTCGCGGATGCAGCTGCAGGGGTTTGCCGACCGCGAGGTCGGCGCGCTCTCGGGCGGTCAGCGGCAGCGGTGCTTCATCGCCATGGCGCTGGCGCAGGACACGCCGGTGCTGCTGCTGGACGAGCCGACCAACTGGCTCGACCTGCAACACCAGGTGCAGGTTCTGCGCCTTCTCCGCGCCCTTGCCGCAGAAGGCCGGACCTGCATCGCGGTTCTGCACGATATCGCCCAGGCGGCGCGCTTTGCGGACAATCTGGTGATCCTCGACCGGGGCGGCATTGTCGCCACCGGGCGGCCGGGGGATGTGCTGACGGCGGATCTGGTCGAGCGGGTCTGGCACCTGCCCGTTGAGATCCATGCAGACCCGGTGACAGGCAGCCCGATGCCGGTGCCGGTGGAGCGGGTCGCGCTCTCGGGCTGACCGCCCGTCAGCTCCGGGCCAGATGCGCGGCGAGGTGCCCGAGCACCTCGCCCGGGCGTTCCTCGACAAGGAAATGCCCGGCGTCGATGGCGCGACCGGTCGCCCCGGGGAACCAGGCCTGCCAGGCCGAGAGCGGATCGACATGATGCGCGACCACACCCCTGGCGCCCCAGAGCACGAGGCAGGGCAGATCGCTCTGCCGTCCAAGGTCTGCGCGGTCATGGTCGAGATCGGTGGTGGCTGCCGCGGTGTAATCGCCGCACCAGGCCGCAATGACCGAAGGCTTGCGCGCGGCGGTCTCGTAGGCGCGCATCGCCTCGGGGTGAAAGGCAGACTCGCCGGAAGACAGACCGCTCAGCGCCGCCTGCAGGAACAGCACCGGATTGCCGTTGATCAGCCGGCGCGGCATGTCGCCGGGCTGCGACAGGAACATCCAGTGGTAGTAGCGCCTGGCCAGCCAGTCATCCATCGTACGCCAGACGTCGAGTGTCGGCAGGATGTCGATCAGGGCAACCGAACGCACGGCATCAGGGTGGTCGAGCACCATCCGGTGCGCGGTGCGCGCGCCCCTGTCATGCGCGATGACGTGAAAGCTGTCATGACCCAGCTGCCGCATCAGCGCGACCTGATCGCGGGCCATGGCCCGGAAGGTGAAATCGCCGTCATGGGCAAGCGAGTCGCCATAGCCGCGCAGATCGGCGGCGATGACGCGATGGGTCTGCGCGAGGTCCTCGGCGATGCCGTGCCACATCACATGCGTTTGCGGGTAGCCGTGCAGAAGCAGCAGCGGCGCGCCGCTGCCGCCGACCCGGGCGTGAATGGTCGCTTCGGGAAGGGGGATGTCGATCGTCTCGAAGCCGTTGAACACCATCGTCCTCCCTGGGGTGCGCGCGGGTCCATCCTGCCGATGCCGGGGGCACGGTCAAGATGCCGGGCGGGGTCCGGGCGGCCGGTGATGGGGTGCGGCGGGACTAGAGGGCGTCGAGATAAGGTGTTTCGCCATCGATCAGCAGGTCCAGCACGTCATGCAGGTGGTGCAACTGCGCGGGCGACAGCTTGGCGGCGAAGTGCCGGTTGTTGGCGCGCACCAGCGGCTGACAGGCGGCGAGCGTCCTGTGGCCGGTGTCGGTCAGATGAAGCTGCCGGTTGCGGCCGTCGTCGGGATCGAGCGTGACGGTGATCAGCCCGTCGTCGCTCATGGTCTTGATCAACCGCGAGAGCATGGGCCGCGTGACGCCGAGGTTGTCGGCAATGCCCGAGGGGGTGCAGATGCGCTCCAGCCCGATGCTGGCGAGCACGCACCAGGTCAGCCGCGAAACCCCCTGCGCCGCCAGAGCGGCCTCGAGCCGCTGCTGCATGAGCCGCGAGGCGCGGCTCAGCTTGAAGCCGGTCTGTTGCCGCAGGGCATAGTCGGCGTCGCGAGACGGCCGGCCCCTGTCGTCTGCCATGTCGGTCATCATCTGCTCGCATCCTGTGGTCCCTAGTGTTTTCAGTTTGCTTTATTTGATTAACTCAGGCAACTATAAACTCAGGCAATCATCTATCCGACATGCGAGGCTCCCATGCGTCTGTTCTCCGACAAGACCCGTCCGGTTCACATGGGGCCCTATCCCTCGGAATTGCTGGCGCGGACGTCCACCCCGCCGGACCTGGGCGAGGTACCGCCCTTTGCGCCGCTGTCCTTCGATCGGTCCGACACGCCGGCCTCGATCGTCAACGCCATGCGCGAACATCAGGCGATGCTGGACGTGATCCGCGACGGGATCGTCAACCCGGCCACGGCCGACTGCCCGACCGATCCCCTGGAGCGGGCCAACCACATCAAGGCGTTTTCCTACTTTTCCGACGCCGCCGTCACCGGGGTCTGCCTGTTGCCCGCCGCCGCGCGTCTGGACGCGCCGCACCTGAACCCCGATGTGGCAAGACTGGCCGAGGAATTGAAGACCCGCCAGACCAAGACGCTGGCCGCCGGGATCGATCAGATCATGGCCGATCTGAAGGAATCGGCCGAGGCGCCGCCCACCTCGATCGACGGCCATACCCACGCGGTGGTTTTCCTCTACGAGAACCCGCGCGATCCGCTGCCGGACGAGCCCGGCACCGAATGGTTCGCCGAGGCCTATGCCCATCGCGCCGGGCTTCTGGCGGCGGAGACGGCGACGGTTCTGGCGAATTACCTGCGGGTTCTGGGGCATCCGGCGCGGGCGCATACGGTGTCCTGCTCGGACGTCGATCTGAACCGGCTGGCCGTGGCGGCGGGGCTGGTGACGGTCGAGGACGGCGTGCTGACACACCCCTATATCGGCACGCGCTTCGGCCTTGCGGCCATCACCACGAGCTTTGATCTGGCCGCCGATCTGCCTCTGGTGCCGCTGGGCCAGCAGCCCAAAAGCGCCTTCGGCACCGCCTGGAAACTGGGTCGGGGGTTTGCCAAGTCGGCCTCGAACGCCGTGCCCTTCCGCAAGCGGCGCTTTGTCGACGGCGCGCATCCCTTCGAGACGCTGAAACGGGTCGACAGGCCCACCACCTATATCGACGAGCCCAACGTGGCCCGGGTGCCCAAGCGCGCCGACATGTTCGCGCGTTCGGTTTTCGGCGATCTCGGCAAGCACGTGCAGGATGGGGCGCGCGGCGGGAAATACGTCTTCAAGGCTGCGCCCTCGACCGCGCAGCGCCGGGCGCTTGGCGCCTTTACCCTGCTGCAGGACGGGGATCCGGCGGCCGAGAAGGTGCGGCTCGACCCCGACAGGGCGGCCGAACTGGTCAAGGCCACCAGCTATTTCCTCGGGCTCGACGCGGTGGGTATCTCGCGCTGCCCGGAGTGGACCTGGTACAGCCACGACGCCCGCGGCGAGCCCATCGTGCCCGAGCATGGCCATGCCATCAGCATGATCGTCGACCAGGGCTACGAGACCATGGAAGGCTCCTCGGGCGATGACTGGATCGCGGTGGCGCAATCCATGCGCGCCTACCTGCGGTTTTCGCTGCTGGGCGGCGTCATCGCGCGGCAGATCCGCAACCTCGGCTACAAGGCCAAGGCGCATTCGGTCATGGATGGCGAGGTGCTGCAGCCGCCGCTGCTGTTGCTGGCCGGGTTGGGCGAGGTGTCCCGCATCGGCGAGGTGATCCTGAACCCGTTTCTCGGTCCGCGGCTGAAATCCGGGGTGGTTACCACCGATCTGCCGATGACACCTGACAAGCCGATTGATTTCGGCCTGCAGAAGTTCTGCGAGAGCTGCAACAAATGCGCCCGCGAATGCCCCTCGGGGGCGATCACCGCCGGGCCGAAGCTGATGTTCAACGGTTACGAGATCTGGAAGAGCGACAGCCAGAAATGCACCACCTACCGCATCACCACCCCCGGCGGGGCGATGTGCGGCCGCTGCATGAAGACCTGCCCGTGGAACCTCGAGGGGCTGTTCGCCGAAAAGCCGTTTCGCTGGGCCGCGATGAACATGCCGGGGGCCGCGCCGCTGCTGGCGAAGCTCGACGACTATGTGGACAACGGCACCCTCAACCCGGTCAAGAAATGGTGGTGGGACCTCGAACTTCAGGCCGACGGCGCCTATCGCCCGACTGACAAGCCGGTCAATGCGCGGTCGCTGCAGAAGGACCTCGACCTGAAGTACGAGGACCAGACGCTGGCGGTCTATCCCGCGCCGCTGGCGCCGCCGCCCCATCCCTATCCCTTCCCGATGGACCGCGAGGCCGGGATCGAGGCCTATCAGGCGATGATCACCGCCGAGGAATACCAGCGCCGCGCCGCCGAGGGCACGCTGGAGCCGTTCCTGCACCGCTACACCGCCGATGGCGAGAGCCCGGTGATCCAGGTGGTCGTCTCCAAGGTCGAGCGGATGGCCGAGGGGGTGACGAAATACGAGTTCATGCCGGTCGATGGCCAGCCGTTGCCGGACTGGCAGGCCGGGGCGCATCTCGATATCGTGGTGGCACCGGACTTCCTGCGGCAATATTCGCTCTCGGGCGATCCCGCCGACCGCGACCGGTTCCAGATCGCCGTGCTGCGCGAGGACGAGGGCCGCGGCGGATCGAAGCTGATGCACCGGATCTTCACCGAGGGCCGGCGTGTCTTTGTCTCGAAACCGATCAACCACTTTCCGCTCGATCCCGAGGCCACGCATACGGTGCTGCTGGGCGGCGGCATCGGCATCACGCCGATGCTGGCCATGGCGCATGAGCTGCACGCGCAGGGCCGAAGCTTCGAGCTGCATTACTCGGGCCGGTCGCGCGCCGGCATGGGCTTTCTGGCGGATATCGCGGGCTTTGCCTGGGCCGACAAGGTCCGGCTGCATGTCTCTGACGAAGGCACCCGCCTCGATCTTGGGTCCATCCTGCAGGGCTACCAGCCCGGCTGGCACGTCTACACCTGCGGCGGCGAGCGCTACATGAGCGCGGTGATGGCGGCTGCCGAGGCGGCGGGTTTCCCGGAAGAGGCGCGGCACCTGGAGTATTTCTCGGTGCCGGAGCAGCCCGATTACGTGAACCACGCCTTCGAGATCAGGCTGGCCAAGTCCGGCAAAAGCTTCACCGTGCCCGCTGACAGGACCGCCGCGGATGTGCTGGTGGAGAAGGGCTATCCCGTCGACATCAAGTGCTCTGACGGGATTTGCGGGGTCTGTCGCTGCGGGCTGGTTTCAGGCGCGGTGGAGCACCGGGATTTCGTGCTGTCGAAGAAGCAGCGCGAGACCGGGATCATCCTGTGCCAGTCGCGGGCCGCCGAGGCGGACGGCGTGATCGAGCTCGACCTGTAGGCGGCTGACCATCGCTCCGGCGCGGGACGCGCCGGGGGCCCTTGACGCGGGCGGCCGGCGGCGGCCGCTCCGTTGTTGCGTTCCAGCAGCATCTTTTTTTGCGGGCATTGGCCTGACAGGCCTCGGGCTGCGCCGCGCGGTCATTTACGACGAGTCGTGACGCCCGGTCTGCGCTCCCCTGAAAAATGCATCTGTTTTCTGCCCGATTTCACGGCACAGCGACGCGTCTCCGGCGCCGACGAGGACCTGTCCGATCAAAATTGTTGACTCGCGGCGCAGGATGAGCGCATATTTTATATCAGAACACACGTGCCGCTATATAGAACAAAGGGAAATGACCGATGACCAAGTTTCTGGCGGTTGGCGCCATCCTGGCAGCAAGCCTGACCGCGCCGCAGATGGCCGCGGCACAAAGCGAGACAGTGAAGCAGATCGAAGAGCGCGGAACGCTGCTCTGCTCGGGGCACAACGGCAGCTATTTCGGCTTCGTCGAAGTGAATGACAACAACGAGTGGAAGGGGCTCGACATCGACCTCTGCCGCGCTCTGACCACGGCCATCCTGGGCGATCCCGACAAGAACAAGATCGTGCCGCTGAGCTGGGCGCAGCGGTTTCCGGCGCTGCAGTCCGGCGACGTCGACGTGATCATCAAGGCCACCGGCTGGACCATGGGGCGCGACACCGAGCAGGGCCTGCAGTTCAGCCTGCCGTATTTCTTCGGCGGGGCGCAGCTGATGGCGCATGGCGACCTGGGCGTGACCGATGCCTCGGGGCTGGCCGGCGGCACGATCTGCGTCGAGGCCGGAACGACGATCGAGCGTCTGGTCGCGAACTATCTGCAGACCGAGAACATCGAACACAGCATGGTCTCTTACGAGAGCGCGGCGGAACTGCGCTCGGCCTATCTTGCCAACCGCTGTGATGCCTTTGCCGCCTGGGGCCCCTTTCTGGCGGTTCTGCGGGCCACCGAGATCGACAACCCCGAGGCGCATGTGATCCTGGGCGACCAGCTGTCGGCCGAGCCGATCGCGGCGGCGATGCGCCAGGGCGACGAGGGTTTTGTCGACGTGGTGAACTGGATGCTGGCGGCGCTGCTGATCGCCGAGGAGGAAGGCATCACCGCGGCCAATGTCGAGGACATGGCCGCCACCCCGCCGAACCCGCGCGTTGCCCGCCTGCTGGGCGTCGAGCCGGGGATGGGCGAACGCCTGGGCATGCGCGACACCTGGGCGCGCGAGATGATTGCGGCGGTCGGCAATTTCGGCGAAATCTACGACCGCAACCTCGGCAAGGACAGCCCGTACAAGCTAGAGCGTGGCCTCAACAATCTCTGGAGCCATGGCGGCGTGCTCTATGCGCCGATCCTCGACTGAGCCCGGGGCAGGATCCTGCGCCGCCCCCCTGCGGGGCGGCCTTTCTTCCAGCGCAGTGTGGGGGCGCGACATGACGGCGGCAGAACAACTTCGTGCACGGGCCAGGTACCGCAGGCTCGGACTTCAGGCGGTGATCCTCATCGTGGCGGCGCTGGCGGTCTGGGGCGCGGTGTCCAACGCGCAATACAACCTGACGCGGCTGAACATGACCAGCGGCTTTGCCTTTCTCGAGCGCGGCACGGGATGGGACTATTCCTTCTCGCTGGTGGAGCGATCGATCAATGACCGCTATTCCTACACGCTGTTCATCGGCCTTCTGAACACGCTTTTCGTGGGCGTCACCTGCATCGTCACGACGACGGTCTTCGGCTTTCTCATCGGCACGCTGAGGGATGCCCGCCACCCGGCGCTGAACTTCGCGGCCAGCGTCTATGTGCAGATCTTCCGCAACATTCCGCTGATCCTTCAGGCGATCTTTCTCTATGCGATCCTGATCCACCTGGGCGGCCCGCGGCAGGCGATGAGCCTTGGCGATGTCGCCTTTCTGTCGGGGCGCGGCCTGATGCTGCCGGGGCTCAACGTCGGTCCGGGCAGTGCCGTGGCGCTGTTGCTGGCCTCGCTGGCCCTGGGCCTCGGGCTGATCGTGGCGAAAACGTCGTTGTGGCGGGGTCTGGCGATCTGGTGTGGCGGCAGCCTGGGGATCGCGCTGCTCGGGGCGCTGGCCCTGCGACCGGAGGGCGAGGGCCTGCTGTCGATCCCGGTGCTGCAGGGCCTGCGCTTTGCCGGCGGCATCTCCGTGCCGATCGAGCTGTTCGCGCTGATCGCCTCGATCACGCTCTACGGCAGCGCCTATGTGGCCGAGATCGTCCGGGGCGGCCTGTCACAGGTGCCGCGTGGCCTGATCGAGGCCGGGCAGGCGCTGGGCCTGAGCCCGATGTCGATCTGGTTGCGGATCAAGGTGCCGATGGCGCTGCGCAGCATCATTCCGCCGCTCGGCAACCAGTGGATCTTCATGATGAAGGCCACCACCATCGGGATCGCCATCGGCTTCAGCGATCTGTTCTACATCACCGTCAACGCCATCAGCCAGTCCGGCCAGACGCTGGAACTGATCCTGCTGCTGATGCTGACCTTCCTGGCGATCAACTATTCCATCGCCCTGTTCACCAACTGGCTGAATGCGCGCCTGCAGCTGAAGGAGCACTGAGATGGCCGTCGCCGAAACCATTCCGCCCGGCCGGTTCGAGGCCCTGGGCAAACTGTTTGTCAAACGCGGCTTCGGCTCGCCGCTGTCGACCGCGATCTCGGTGCTGGTCTTCGCGGTTCTGGGCTGGATCGCCTGGAGCTTTCTCGACTGGGCGGTGGTCCGCGCGGTCTGGAGCAAGGAGAATGTCGACAGCTGCGGCCATGGGGGCGCCTGCTGGGCGGTGATCGATGCCAGGCACCGGCTGATCCTGTTCGGCACCTATCCCTACGACCAGCACTGGCGCTCGACGCTGGCGGCGCTGGCCATCGTGGTGACGGTGGTGGCCTCCTGCGTGCCGGCGATGTGGGCGGCGCGGCGGCTGGCGCTTCTCTGGATCGCGGGCTTTGCCAGCTATTACCTGCTGATGGAGGGCAGCCTTCTGGGGCTGGTGCAGGTGACGACCGATGGCTGGGGCGGGCTGTCGCTGACCCTGTTCCTGTTTGCCGCGGTGGTGCTTCTGGGCATGCCGATGGGGCTGGGGCTGGCGCTGATGCGCCGGTCACGGATGCCGGTGGTCAGATGGGGTGCGGTCCTTCTCATCGACACGATCCGGTCGCTGCCGCTGGTGACGACGCTCTTTACCGCCGCCGTGGTCGTGCCGCTGTTCCTGCCAAGCTGGCTGGAGGGCGACAAGATTTGGCGGGTGATCTTCGCCTTCGCGCTGTTCTTTGCCTGCTACCAGGCCGAGGTCTTTCGCGGCGGCTTTCAGGCGATCCCCAAGGGCCAGTTCGAGGCCGGCCGTGCGCTGGGGCTGGGCTATTGGAGCATCCTCGGGCGGATCGTCCTGCCGCAGGTCTTCCGCCATGCGCTGCCCAGCACGGTCAACATGGTGGTGGTGACCTTCAAGGAAACCGCGATCGTGACGATCATCGGCTTCTTCGACATCCTCGCCTCGGGCAAGACTGCCTTCGGCACGGCGGACTGGGCGCCCTATTACATCGAGGTCTACCTCTTCGTTGCGGCGATCTACTGGGTCTTCATCTTCTCGCTCGGTCAGTACGGCGAGTACCTCAAGGGCCGGATGGCGCTGTCGGAGCGCTGATCCGGCCGCCCGGAACAGCAAACGCCCGAAGTGCCATGCGGGACTTCGGGCGCTTTGTGTTCAGACGGACGAGGGCTCAGTCGAGGACGACGTGGCCTTTGGGGGACGACAGGGCAAAGGACAGGCCCGGCGCGCCCTGGCCGACCTCGGCCAGATGATCCACCTGCAGCGCTTGCAGTACCGACCGCAGCGCCTCGGGCTCCGGGTGGGACAGCTGCACCTTGTCGAGCCGCACGCCCAGGTCCTGCTGGCCGGTGCTGGGATGCGGGCCGGGGGACCATTCGATGAAGGCGGGCAGGAGGCCCGCCATCGGCAGGCTGCCATCGCGGGGCACGGTCAACCGCCAGGAGCGGTCACCGCGGGTAAAGAGCACCACCTCGCCCAGGTCGACCGGGCTGGCGGCGATCACCGCGTCGAGATCATCGGTGCCCACCACCCAGCAGAGCGCCCGCGGACGGTCGGCCAGCCGCGCCCGGGTGTCGGGATCGTCGAGGGTGAACCAGCGGGTCCGGCCGGGCGCCGGCGCCTCGGGGTCGATGGCGATCAGTTCGAGGAAGCTTTCGTTTCCGGCCTGCATCACGCAGTTGTGGGTGCTCATCGCGTCGTGCTTGCCGCCGCGCGGCACGGTGACGCCAAGTGTCTCCTGCAGCGCGGCGACGCCCTGCTCGAGCGTCTCGGCGCCGATGGCGAAATGGTCGATCTTGTTGTGCATGGTTACTCCGGTGCGGTGTTGAGAAGCGGCAGGGCGGCTGCGAGATCGGCAATGAGTGTCCCGGTCTCCTCGAGCCCGATGTTGAAGCGGACAAGCTGGCCGTCCTCGGTCCAGGTGCCGGCGCTGCGCTGCGGTTTGACCGGCAGCACGAGGCTTTCGTAGCCCCCCCAGCTGACCCCGATGCCGAAGTGATGCAGCGCGTCGACAAAGGCCCGGACCTGATCGTCGGAACAGGGGTGAAAAACCACCGCGAAAAGACCCGCCGCGCCGGTGAAATCACGGGCCCAGTGGTCGTGGCCGGGGCAGGAGGCAAAGGCGGGGTGCAGCAGGCGTCTGACCTGCGGCTGGCGGCCCAGCCAGCCGGCGATCTCACGGCCGGCGCGGTCGACGTGCTCCATGCGGATCTTGAGCGTCCGCAGGCCGCGCAGCGCCAGAAAGACCTCCTGTCCGCCGGTCTTGTCGCCCACGGCCATGACCGTCTTGCGCAGGCCCGTCGCGTGGTCAGAGGTGCTGGCGATCATGCCCATCATGCAGTCGGAATGGCCGCTGAGATATTTCGACAGCGAGGCCACCACCACATCGACGCCCAGCGAGAGCGGGCGGCAGTTGATCGGCGTGGCCCATGTGCCGTCGAGGATCGACGGCACGCCGGCGGCCCTGGCCGCGGCGGCAATCGCCGGGATGTCCGGCACCTCGAAGGTGCCCGAGCCCGGCGCCTCGAACATCACCGCGCAGGTGCTGTCGCGCAGCAGAGCTGCGATGTCGGCACCGCACATCGGGTCGAAATACTCGACCTCGACCCCCATCCGCGCCAGCACGGTGTCGCAGAAGGCGCGGGTGTTGCCGTAGACATGGTCGGCCACCAGCAGATGCGCGCCGGGGCGGACGAAATGCATCAGCGTCAGGGTGATCGCGGCGACGCCCGACGAGGTCAGCGTCACGCCATCGGCGCCTTCGAGCCCGGCGAGCGCCGTTTCCAGCTGAAAGGTAGCTGCATTGCCGTAGCGGGCATAATACAGCGTGCCGGGGGTGTACCTTGCATCGCGGGCGGTCTCGAACGCCGCCAGGGTGTCGAATACCATGGTCGAGCCAAGCTCGAGCGGCATGTTGACATGGCGCCCCTCGATGCGGTCGGGACGTCCGGACTGAACCAGCTGGTCGGCAATGCCGGGGGCAGACTTCGCCATGTGAGCCTCGCGATGACTTGTGCATTTTAGAGATGACAGTATCGCTGACGTGTGTCAATATACGAAATAATCGTACTGTATAGCAGCACATGGGTCGGCAAATGAGCGAGCAAACCAGGAAGTTGACAGCCAGCCACTGGGGTGTCGGGCTGGCCACCATCGAGCGGGGCAAGGTTGTTGCCGTCGAGGGCCATCCCACTGATCCCGAGGCGTCCGCGATCAACGCCAACATCCCCGGCAGCCTGCACGGCAAGGCGCGGGTGCGGCGCCCGGCGGTGCGCAGGAGCTGGCTGAACGGAACCCCCGGCGCGGTGCCGCGCGGGCAGGACAGCTTTGTCGAGGTCAGTTGGGACAAGGCGCTCGACCTGATCGCCGACGCGCTGGCCCGCGTCCGCGAGACCCATGGCAATACCGCCATCTACGCCGGGTCTTATGGCTGGTCCAGCGCCGGGCGGTTCCACCATGCGCAAAGCCAGCTCAAGCGGTTCCTGAACACCATCGGCGGTTTCGTGCGGTCCGACGGGAACTACAGCTACAACGCCGCGCTGGGTCTGATGCCGCATATCGTCGGGTCGTATCGCACCCATGTGGCCCAGGCCACGCGCTGGCCGGTGATCGCGCAGCATACCGACCTGGTGGTGATGTTCGGCGGCATGGCGCTGCGCAACACCCAGGTCAGCGACGGCGGGGTCGCCCGGCATCGCATGACGGCCAATCTGGAGGCTTGTGTCGGCAACGGCGTGTCCTTCGTCAATGTCAGCCCGCTGCGCAGCGATGCGGCAGAGGTGCTGAACGCCGAATGGCTGCCGGCCCGGCCCGGCAGCGACACCGCGCTGATGATGGGGCTGGCACATACGCTGCTGACGGAGGGGCTGCACGACCCGGCCTTTCTGGCGCGGTACACCACCGGGTTCGACCGGGTCCGCAGCCATCTGCTGGGCGAGGACGACGGCCAGCCCAAGGACGCCGCCTGGGCCGCCGGTCTGACCGGTGTCGACGCCAACAGCATTCGCGCCCTCGCGCGGCGCATGGCGCGGGGTCGGACGATGATCAGCCTCGCCGCCGGTGTGCAACGCACTGATTATGGCGAACAGCCGATCTGGATGGCGGTGACCCTCGCCGCGATGCTGGGCCAGATCGGCCTGCCCGGCGGCGGCTATACCGTGGGCTACGGGGTCAATGCCAATATCGGCAATATCGAACGGCCGTTCCGCTGGGGCACCCTCGGCCAGGGCGTCAACCCGGTGCAGGACTTCATCCCCGTGGCGATGATCAGCGAGATGCTTCTGAACCCCGGCGGCAGCTACAGCTATCAGGGGCAGACGCGCCGCTTTCCGCAGGCGCGGCTGGTCTGGTGGGCGGGCGGCAATCCGTTCCATCACCACCAGGACCTGAACCGCCTGCACCGCGCCTTCCAGACGCCCGAGACGGTCATCGTCAACGAAGTGAACTGGACGGCCACCGCCCGCCACGCCGATATCGTGCTGCCCGTGGCGGCCGCGCAGGAGCGCACGGATTTCGGCGCCGGCAAGTCCGACAATGCGCTGGTGCCGATGCCGCAGCTTGTGGCGCCCGAGGGCGAGGCGCGGATCGAGTATGACATCTACGCCGACCTGGCGGCCCGGCTGGGCACGGCCGAGGCCTTTACCGAGGGCAAGACCTGTGACGACTGGCTGCGCGAGATCTGGGAGGTGACGCGCGGCCGTGCGCGCGACACCGGGATCGACCTGCCGGACTGGGACACCTTCCTCGCCGGCGACGTGATCTTCCTGCCTGACCCGAGCCCGGAGCAGGTCTTCCTGGCCGAGTATCGGGCCGACCCCGAGGCCAACCGGCTGCCGACCCCCAGTGGCCGTATCGAGCTGTTCTCGGAGGTCATCGCCGGCTTCGACCTGCCGGACTGCAAGGGCCATGCCACATGGTTTCCGCCGCGCGATCAGGCCGCGGGACGGGCAGGGACCTATCCGCTGGCGCTGCTCTCGGGCCAGCCGAAGACCCGGCTGCACAGCCAGCTCGACAACGGCGCCTTCAGCCTGAGCCACAAGGTGGCGGGGCGGGAGCCGGTGCTGATCCACCCCGAGGATGCCCGCGCGCGCGGCATCGAGGAGGGCACGGTGGTGGAGCTGTTCAACGACCGTGGCCGCTGCCTTGCCGGCGCGCGGATCACTGACGAGGTGCAGCGGGGCTGCGTCTTCCTGTGGACCGGCGCGTGGTGGGATCCGGACTTTGCCGCCCCGCAGGCGCGCGACCGGCACGGCAACCCCAATGCGCTGACCCACGACCAACGCACCTCGTCACTGACCCAGAGCCCGGCGGCGCATTCCGCGCTGGTCGAGGTGCAGCGCTTCGAGGCGACCCCGCCGCCGCCGGTCGAGGCCCATGACCCGCCGGCTTTCGAAGCGGGGGCGTAGATGCTACCAAGGCGCAAAAGAGGACAGGACGAGACATGAGCAGCGACGCCCCGAAAGAACCCAAGGTGGATTCGACCCTGTCCAAGGGGCTGGCCATCCTGGAAAACCTGGTTGCCTCGCAACAGGGCAAGGGCGTCACCGAGCTGTCCAAAGAGCTGGGTCTGACCAAGTCCAACACCTTTCGCCTGCTGCAGACGCTGACCACGCTGGGCTATGTCCAGCACCAGGCCGACAAGACCTATGCCGCCACGCTCAAGACATGGCGGGTGGGGCGCGCCTCGGTGGAGAACCTGAACCTGCGGGAACTGTCGGCGCCGGAACTGTCGTTCCTGTCGCAGGAAACCGGCGAGACGGTCTACCTGGCGGTGCGTGAAGCGCTGTCGGTGGTCTATATCGACAAGGTCGACAGCCAGAAGCCGATCCGGTCGTGGAATGCCATCGGCGGCACCGCGCCGCTGCATTGCGTCGGCACCGGCAAGGCGATCCTCGCGGCGGAATACGACAGGCTGCGCGACCAGATCACCGGCGCGCTGACGCAGCACACCGACCGGACCCTGACCGATCTCGAGGCGCTGGAGGCAGACCTCGCGGCCACGCTCAAGCGCGGCTTTGCCTTCGACACCGGCGAATTCCGCGACCGCATCCTCAGCTTCGGTGCGGCCATCACCCTGCCGGGCGGCGAGCCGGTGGGCGCCCTGGGCATCTCGCTGCCCGACATCAACCTGCCGGAGGGCGGCGAGGACAGATACGGCGCGCTGGTGGCGCATGCGGCGCGGTCGGTGTCGGACAAGCTGCGCAACAACTGACGCGACAGCCGTGAGAGCCGGGCCCCGGAGGGGGTCCGGGGCTGCCGGCGGTGAGGTCCCGGATCAGGTCCGGGACGCCCGCGGGCCGATCTCAGGCCTTCGGTTCGGCATGCTCCACCGGGCCGCCCTGCTTTTCCCAGGTGGAGAAGCCTTCCTTCAGGTGCGCGGCCTCGAATCCCATGTCCTGCAACGTCGCCGTGGTCAGCGCCGAGCGCCAGCCCGAGGCGCAGTGGAACACGAATTTCTTGTCCGGCTGGCCGAAGACTTCCTTGAAATACGGGCTGTCGGGATCGACCCAGAATTCGATCATCCCGCGGGGCGCGTGAAAGCTGCCCGGGATGTATCCCGCGCGCTGGCGTTCGCGCACGTCGCGGATGTCGACAATCACCAGGTTCGGATCGTCCAGCATGGCGATCAGGTCGGCGGTTTCGATCTCTTCGATCCGCGCGCGGGCATCTGCGACCATCTGCGCAGCGGTGGTTTTCAGCTTGGTCATCAAGGACTCCGTGTTGCTATATAGAACATCTATTTCGTATGTTGACACACTAAACGCGATTGTGCAACCTCCCCCTTGCATCACACGACCATCGGGCACGGGAGATTCGAGAATGACCGCACGGGACGCAATATCGCTCTGGGACGCTTCCGCGCAGGAGGCCGACTATCGCGCGCCGCTGACCGAAGAGGCCCGGGTCGACGTGGTGATTGTCGGCGGCGGCTTTACCGGCCTGTCGACCGCGTTGCATTGCGCCGAGACCGGCCTGAGAGCGCATGTGCTCGAGGCCGAGCAGATCGGTTATGGCGGATCGGGGCGCAACTGCGGTCTGGTCAACGCCGCGCTCTGGCTGCCGCCGCAGCAGGTGCGCGAGAAGCTGGGGCAGACCTATGGCCCGAGGTTCATCAAGAAGTTCGGCAGCGGCCCCGAGTATGTCTTTTCGCTGATCGAGAAGCACCAGATCCGCTGCGAGGTGACACGCACCGGCACCATCCACGCCGCCCACGGGCCCAGGGGCTTTGCCGACCTGCAGGCGCGCCACGAGGAATGGCAGCGTCTGGGCGAACCGGTGGACCTGTTGGGCCGCCGCGAGGTCTCGGAGCTGATCGGCACCGACCATTTCCACGGCGGTCTGGTGGATCACCGCTGCGGCACGATCAACCCGATGGGCTTTTGTCGCGGGTTGGCACGCGCGGCGCTGGCCGCCGGCGCCACGATCAGCACCGGGACACGCGCCACGAAACTGCGCCGTGACGGCGATTTGTGGAAGGTCGAGACCGACCGGGGCGTGCTGACCGCCAAGGCCGTCGTGCTGGGCACCAACGCCTATACCGACGGGCTCTGGCCCGACCTCGACCGCCAGTTCACCATCATCAACTACTTCCAGCTGGCGACGACGCCACTGGGCCGCGAGGCCGATTACATCCTGCCGGGGCGGCAGGGTCTTTGGGATACCGGGCAGATCATGTTCAACCTCCGGCGTGACGCCTTTGACCGCCTGCTGATCGGCTCGATGGGCAAGGTGATCGGCACCAAGGACAGCGGCCTGTCGCACCGCTGGGCGCGCAAGCAGATCGCGCGGCTGTTCCCGCGGCTGGGCCCGGTGGCCTTTGAAGAGGCCTGGCACGGCCAGATCGCGATGACGCCGGATCACCTGCCGCGGATCCACGAACTGGACACCAACCTCTTCACCCCGATAGGCTACAACGGTCGCGGCATCACCACGGGCACGATGTTCGGGGCCACCATGGCCGGGCTTCTGACCGGCATGGACCGCGCCGATCTGCCCCTGCCGATGACCAGCCCCAGACCCGTGCCGTCGGCCCCGATCATGTCGCGGCTCTACCAGTCCGCCTTTACCGCAAACCAGATACTCAAGGCCATCTGACCCATGACCACTCCCCTGATCCGCGTCGGTGTCGATATCGGCGGCACATTCACCGATGTCGCGCTTGCCCATGAGGGCGGGCTTGCGACCTGCAAGGTTCTGACCAATTACGCCGCGCCCGAACAGGCGATCCTTGACGGGATCGCCGAGGCCGCCGAGGCCGCCGGCATCGGCCTGGGCGAAATCGGCCAGGTGATCCACGGCACCACCCTGGTGACCAATGCGCTGATCGAGCGGCGCGGCGCGAAGCTGGCCTTCATCACCACCGAGGGCTTCCGCGACGTGATCGAGATGCGCTCGGAAAACCGCTTCGAGCAATATGACCTGAACCTCTCGCTGCCGGTGCCGCTGGTGGCGCGCGAGCATCGCTACACGCTGGCCGAACGCATGGGGCCTGCGGGCGAGGTGCTGCTGCCGCTGGACCCGGCCGAGGTGGCGCGCATGGTGCAGACGATCCGCGACGGCGGCTACGAGGCGGTGGCCATCGGTCTCATGCATTCCTATGCCAATGACGCGCATGAGGTGCAAATGGCCGAGGCGCTGCGCAAGGCCGCCCCCGATCTGCCGATCTCGCTGTCTTCGGTGATCTCGCCGCAGATGCGCGAGCTGCCGCGGTTCAACACGGTTATTGCCAATGCCTATGTGCAGCCGCAGGTCGCCGATTACCTCGGTCGTCTGGTGACACGGCTGGGCGAGGCGGGGGTCGGCGCGCCGGTCTTCATGCTGCATTCCGGCGGCGGTCTGATCTCGGTCGAGGTGGCGGCGGAACAGCCGGTGCGGCTGCTGGAATCCGGGCCGGCCGGCGGGGCGATCTTTGCTGCCGATTTCGCGCGGGGCCATGGGCTGGACAGCGTGCTGTCCTTCGACATGGGCGGCACCACCGCCAAGATCTGCCTGATCGAGAATGCCGAGCCCAAGACCGCCAATACCTTCGAGGTGGCGCGGACCTATCGTTTCAAGAAAGGCTCGGGCATGACGGTCTCGACCCCGGTGGTCGAGATGGTCGAGATCGGGGCAGGGGGCGGCTCGATCGCCTCGATCGACAGCCTCGGCCGCATCCAGGTGGGCCCGCGCTCGGCCGGGTCGGAACCCGGTCCGGCCTGTTACGGCCGCGGCGGCCGTGCGCCGACGGTGACCGATGCCAACCTGCTGCTCGGACGGCTCGATCCCGACAACTTCGCCGGCGGCGCCATCCCGCTGTTGCCGGAGGCGTCGGAGACCGCGGTGACCGACACGCTCGCCACGCCGCTGGGCCTCGACGCCTCGGAGGCGGCCTTTGGCGTGACCGAGATGGTCGACGAGAACATGGCCAATGCCGCCCGCGTCCACACCGTCGAGAACGGCCGCGACATCGAGCATTTCACCATGATCGGCTTTGGCGGCGGCGCGCCGCTGCATGCCTGCCGGCTGGCCGAGAAGCTGGGCATTGCCGAGCTAATCATCCCGCCCGGCGCCGGCGTCGGTTCGGCCATCGGGTTCCTCAAGGCGGCCTTCAGCTACGAGGCGACGCGCGGACTGTTCCAGCGGCTCGACGGCTTCGACGCCGCCGCGGTCAATGCCACGCTGGCCGAGCTCGAGACCGAGGCGCGGGACTTCGTCGCGGCCGGTGCCGCCAGCGCCGAAACCACGACCCGGCTGACCGCCTTCATGCGCTACTCGGGGCAGGGCTGGGAGATCCCGGTGCCGCTGCCCTACAAGACCTTTGTCGATGGTGACCGCGACGAGATCCTCGCCGCCTTCGATGCCGCCTATCGCACGCTCTTCGGCCGGGTGATCGAGGGGCTGGGGGTCGAGGTCACCAACTGGTCGCTGGTGGTGGCCTCGGTCCTGCCGGACACCCCCGCCGTCACCCGCCACGACTGCGGCACGCCGGTCGCAGGCCTCCGCAAACGGCAGTTCTACGACGCCGCCCTGCGCCGCACCGTCGAGGCCCCGGAGGTCGAGCGCAGCGCCATGGCCCCGGGTTGCGCCGTCGACGGCCCGGCGATCATCGTCGAACGCGAAACCACCACCATCGTCACCTCGGCCTATCGCTGCGTCGGCCAGGGCGACGGCAGCCTGCGGCTGATCCGCAAGGGAGACAAGTCATGAGCCCGACGTCGATCGACTATCAGATCATGTGGAACCGGCTGATTGCCGTGGTCGAGGAACAGGCCACGACGCTGATCCGCACCGCCTTTTCCACCTCGGTGCGCGAGGCCGGCGACCTGTCTGCCGGGCTGTTCGACCGGCAGGGCCGGATGATGGCCCAGGCGGTGACCGGCACGCCGGGCCACGTCAACGCCATGGCCGAGAGCGTGACCCATTTCGTGCGCGAGATCGGGCCGCAGAACATCCTCGAAGGGGATGTCTTCATCACCAATGATCCCTGGATGGGCACCGGCCACCTGCATGACATCACCGTGGTCTCGCCCGCGTTCCGCGACGGCCGGCACATCGGCTTCTTCGCTTGCACCGCGCATGTGGTCGACATCGGCGGGCGCGGCTTCGGTCCCGATGCCGGCGAGGTCTACGAGGAGGGTCTGCTGATCCCGATCATGAAGTTCGCCGAGCGCGGCGAGGTGGCGCGCGATCTGATCCGGCTGGTGCGCGCCAACGTGCGCGAGCCCGACCAGGTGGTCGGCGATCTCTATTCGCTGGCGGCCTGCAACGCGGCCGGCGACAGGCGGCTGCAGGCGATGATGGGCGAGTTCGGCATTGCCGATCTCGAGGGGCTGTCGGAGTTCATCATCGAGACCAGCCGCAAGGCCACCCATGCCGCCATTGCCAAGGTGCCCGACGGCAGCTTCCGCCACGAGATGCAGGTCGATGGCTATGACGCGCCGGTGCTGATGAAGGTGCGGCTCGACATCGACGGCGACCGGCTCAGGGCCGATTTCGACGGCACCTCGGGGATGAGCCGTTTCGGGGTGAACTGCCCCGAGGTCTATACCCGCGCCTATGCCTGCTACGGGCTGAAATGCGCCATCGCGCCGGAGGTGCCCAACAACTCGGGCTCGCTGGAGCCGTTCGAGATCACCGCGCCCGAGGGCTGCATCCTGGCCGCCCGCCGCCCGGCGCCGGTCTCGGTGCGCCATGTGCTGGGCCACCTGGTGCCCGACGTGGTGCTGGGTGCGCTGCATCAGGCGCTGCCGGGCACCGTGCCGGCGGAAGGCGCCAGCGCGCTGTGGAACATCCAGATCTCGGCCCGCCCCAGCGATCCGGAGGCCGGCCTGCCCAACCGCGAGGTGCTGATGTTCAACTCCGGCGGCACCGGCGCGCGGCCGGCGCTCGACGGGCTCTCGGCCACCGCCTTTCCCTCGGGCGTCTCGACCATGAGCGTCGAGGCCACCGAGCATGTCGGCCCGATCACCGTCTGGCGCAAGGACCTGCGCGAAGGCTCCGGCGGCGCCGGGGCGCAGCGCGGCGGGCTGGGGCAGGTGATCGAGATCGCACCGCGCGCCGGCTATGACTTCTGGTTCAATGCCATGTTCGACCGGGTTGAACATCCCGCGCGCGGGCGCGACGGTGGCGGTCCGGGTGCGCCGGGCCGGGTGGAACTGGCCGATGGCACGCCGCTGCGCAGCAAGGGCCGGCAACTGGTCAGAAACGGCCAGCGGCTGCGGCTCAGCCTGCCCGGCGGCGGCGGCTATGGCGCGCCGCAGGACCGCGACCCGCAGCGCGTGGCAGAGGATCTGCGCGCCGGGCTGATCACGGCCGAGCAGGCCCAACAGGACTATGGATTGAAGGACTGAAGACATGACCCAGAAACCTATCGCACTGATCACCGGCGGCGCCCAGGGCATCGGCTATGCCTCTGCCGAGGCGCTGAAGGAAGACGGCTTTGAGGTGATCCTGGCCGACATCCAGGAGGATGGCGTCAAGGCGGCGGGCGAAAAGCTCGGCGCGCTGGCCAGCCTCACCTGCGACATGGGCGAAGTCGCCCAGGTCGAGGCGATGTTCGCGCAGATCGCCAGCGATCACGGCCCGCTGAGCGCGCTGGTCAACAACGCCGGCGTCGCCATGCCGGGCGATTTCCTGAGCTACGATCTCGAGACCTGGGAACGGGTGATCGACATCAACCTGCGCGGCGTGTTCCTCGCCACCCAGATGGCGGCGCGGGTCATGGTCGACCACAAGATCGAAGGCGCCATCGTCAACATGTCGTCGATCAACGCCCAGGTGGCGATCCCGGCGATCCCGGCCTATTGCGCCTCGAAAGGCGGGGTAATGCAGCTTACCAAGGTGGCCTCGCTGGCCTTGGCCAAGCACAACATCCGCGTCAACGCCGTGGGCCCCGGCTCGATCGACACCGAGATGATGGCCGGCGTCAATGCCAACCCCGAGGCCTTCAAGACCGCCATGTCGCGCACGCCCCTGGGCCGCCCCGGCACCGCCCGCGAGATCGGCGATGTGGTGGCCTTTCTCTGCTCGAAGAAGGCCAGCTACATCACCGGCGAGACGATCTACGTCGACGGTGGCCGGCTGGGCCTGAATTACACCTGTTAGAGGCACCTCCCCCCATGTCCCGATACGAAGAGACCTATGCCGCCTGGCAGACCGACCCCGAGGGCTTCTGGGCCGAGGCAGCCCGCGAGATCGACTGGTTCACCCCGGCGCCGGCCGTCTTCTCCCCCGAAAGCGGCGCCTATGGCCGCTGGTTCGAAGGCGCTGAATGCAACACCTGTTACAATTGCATCGACCGCCATGTGGCGGCCGGTCATGGCGACCGGCTGGCGGTGATCCATGACAGCCCGGTGACGGGGCAGGTGACGCGGCATAGCTACGCCGAAGTGCAGGCGAAGGTCAGCGCCCTGGCCGCGGTGCTGCGGGCCCGGGGCGTGGGGAAAGGCGACCGGGTGGTGATCTACATGCCGATGGTCGCCGAGGCGCTCTTTGCCATGCTGGCCTGCGCCCGGCTGGGGGCGGTGCATTCGGTGGTCTTCGGCGGCTTTGCCGCCGCCGAGCTGGCCACGCGGATCGAGGACGCCGCCCCGAAGGCGGTGATCTCGGCCTCCTGCGGGATCGAGCCGGGGCGGGTGATCGCCTACAAGCCGCTGCTGGACGAGGCGATTGCGCTGTCGCCGCACAAGCCCGATGTCTGCGTGATCCTGCAGCGTGACACCCTGCGCTGCGATCTGACCGAGGGTCGCGACGTGGACTATGCCGCCGCGGTTGGCGCCGCGCTGGCCGCGGGCGAAGGCACCGAATGCGTCTCCGTCGCGGCCACCGATCCGCTCTACATCCTCTATACCTCCGGCACCACCGGCGCGCCCAAGGGCGTGGTGCGCGACACCGGCGGCCACATGGTGGCGCTGAAATGGACGATGCAGCATCACTACGACGTCCGGCCGGGCGAGGTGTTCTGGGCGGCGTCCGATGTGGGCTGGGTCGTGGGACATTCCTACATTTGCTACGGCCCGCTGCTAGCTGGCGCGACCACCGTGGTCTACGAGGGCAAGCCGGTCGGCACCCCCGACGCCGGCGCCTTCTGGCGGGTGATCCGGGATCACGGGGTTGTGGCGCTGTTCACCGCGCCGACCGCACTGCGCGCGGTGCGCAAGCAGGACCCCACCGGCGCGCTGATCGGGGATTACGACCTCTCCCGCTTCCGCACGCTGTTCCTGGCCGGCGAACGCTCTGACCCGGCCACCATCGCATGGGCGCAGGAAAAGCTCGATCGCCCGGTGATCGACCATTGGTGGCAGACCGAGACCGGCTGGCCGATGTCTGGCAACCCGGTGGGCCTGGGCGCCTTTCCGGTCAAGCCGGGCTCGCCCGGCAAGCCGATGCCGGGCTATGACATCCGGGTGCTCGACGACGCGGGCCATGAGGTGCCGGCGGGCACGCTGGGCAATATCGTCTGCAAGCTGCCGCTGCCGCCCTCGGGCTTTCCGACGCTGTGGAATGCGCCCGAGCGGTTTGTCTCGTCCTACCTCGCCGAATTCCCGGGCTATTACGCCACTTCGGATGCCGGGATCGTCGACGAGGACGGCTATGTCTTCATCATGGCGCGCACCGACGACATCATCAACGTGGCCGGCCACCGGCTGTCGACCGGGGCGATGGAAGAGGTCATCGCCAGCCATCCCGACGTCGCCGAATGCGCCGTGGTGGGCAAGGCCGATGCGCTCAAGGGGCAGATGCCGCTGGGGCTCTTCGTGACCAACGACGCCGCCCGCCGCGACCCGGCCGAGCTCGAGCGCGAACTGGTGGCGCTGGTGCGGTCGCGGATCGGCGCTGTGGCGGCCTTCAAGACCGCCATCGAGGTCAAACGCCTGCCCAAGACCCGCTCTGGCAAGGTGCTGCGCGGCACGGTGCAGAAGATCGCCGATGGCGCCAGCTACAAGATGCCGGCGGCGATCGACGATCCCGCCATCCTCGAGGAAATCGCCGCGGCGCTGCGCGCGCGCGCCCTGATCGGAGAACCCGCATGATCGACCGTCTTCACACCGGCACCCGCATGAGCAAGATCGTCAAGCACAACGGCACCGTCTATCTGTGCGGTCAGGTCGGTGCCGGCGACACCGTCACCGAGCAGACCCGCGATTGCCTGTCGCGGATCGACGCCCTGCTGGCCGAGGCGGGCTCGGACCGCAACCACATCCTGCAGGCCATCGTCTGGCTGGCCGACATGGCCGATTTCGCCGAGATGAACGCGGTCTGGGATGCCTGGGTGCCCGAGGGCCACGCCCCGGCGCGCGCCTGCGGCGAAGCACGGCTGGCCCGGGATGCGCTGAAGGTGGAGATCATCATCACCGCGGCAGAGACACCCGTCCTTGAGGGAGATCGCCAATGACACCGGCTGTCGAAATGCGCAACGTCAACAAGTGGTATGGCACCTACCACGCGCTGCGGGACGTCAATCTGAAGGTCGCCAGGGGCGAGAAGATCGTTGTCTGCGGCCCATCGGGGTCGGGCAAGTCGACGATGATCCGCACCATCAACCAGCTCGAAGAGCACCAGTCCGGCGAAATCCTCGTCAATGGCGAGCCGATCAGCGCCGATGCGCCCAACATCGAGGCGATGCGCCGCGAGGTGGGCATGTGCTTTCAGCACTTCAACCTGTTTCCGCATCTCAGCATCCTCGAGAACTGCACGCTCGCGCCGATGCTGGCGCGCCGGATGCCGCAGGCGGAAGCCGAGGACACAGCCATGCGGTTCCTCACCAAGGTCCAGATCGGCAACCAGGCGCAGAAGTATCCCGGCCAGTTGTCCGGCGGCCAGCAGCAGCGCGTGGCGATCGCCCGCGCGCTTTGCATGAAGCCGCAGATCCTGCTGTTCGACGAACCGACATCGGCGCTGGACCCCGAGATGATCGGCGAGGTGCTCGACGTCATGGTGACGCTGGCGCAGGAGGGCATGACCATGGTCTGCGTGACCCACGAGATGGGCTTTGCCCGCAAGGTGGCGGACCGGGTATTGTTCATGGATGCCGGCGCGATCATCGAGGAGAACGACCCCGAAACCTTCTTCTCGGCGCCGAAAAGCGCGCGCACCAGGGCCTTCCTTGACCAGGTCCTGACGCATTGACACAGCGTCCCGCCGCGCCGTTTCGCGCCCGGGGCGGCCCCCGGGCGATGGCCATGGCCTGACGAATTTCCCGGAAGGGCGGCGACAGAAGGCGCGTTTTTTTAACGCGTCGCAGGAGCGGACAGACGTACCGAGAGTTGGAAAATATGATATTCATACTTTGAACGAACGAGAGTAACCTGTCGGAGTTGATGCAATCGCCGAGACGTTCCGATGGCCCGTTCCACAAGCTCCCGCGATCTCAGCCTCAAGTCTCTCGAGCTGTTCCAGATCTGCGCCGTCAATGGCTCGCTTCAGGCCGCCGCGCGTGAATCCGGTCTGACGGTCAGCACCGTCTCGCATCACCTGCGCGGCCTCGAAGAGCAGCTGGGCGTCGAGCTTTTCAACCATGCCCGACGGCCCATGGTGCTGACCCCGAAGGGGCAGGCCTTTCTGCGCAATATCGACGACGCGCTGCGCGCGATCCGCAAGGCCCGGGCCGAGGCCTCTGCCGGCAGCGTGGCCGAGGCCTCCTACCTTCGGATCGGCTCCATCGAGGATTTCGAAAGCGATATCGTCCCCGGGCTTGCCGTCTCGCTGTCGTCGACCATGCCGGCCTGTGACTTCATGTATTACACCGGATCGAGCCACGATCTGATCGAGATGCTGCGCAATCGCCAGCTCGACCTCGGCATCACCACGGCTCCGGACGAGCCGTTGAGCGATCTGCAGGATCGCCCGCTGCTGCGCGACCCCTTCGTGGTGGTGCTGCCGCGCCTCACGCCGCAATCGCTGTCAGATGTGGTTGAAGGCAGGACGAAACTGCCGTTCCTGCGGTTTTCCGGCAACCTGATGATTGCCCGCCAGATCGAGTCGCAGCTGAGACGGATCGGCGTGACCTCGCCGCATCGCTTCGAGTGCAGCAACAACCAGACGCTGATGGCGATGGTTGCTGCTGGCGCCGGCTGGACGATCACCACGCCATTGCTGTTTTCCCGCGCCAAGGGGTTCCATCCGCAACTGCAGATGCACCGCTTTCCCGGCAAGGCCTTTGCCCGGACCCTGGCGCTGGTGACGACGCCGGACTGTTCGCGCTCGGTGATCGAGCTGGTGGACCGGAAGGTCCGGAGCCTGATCCGCCAGTATGCCATCGCGCCGCTTCATGACAGCGACCCATGGCTGCAGGACAGCTTCCGCCTGCTCGACTGACGCCGCTCAGAGGATGTTGAACCGCGCGCGGATCTCGCGGTCCTGCGCCTCGGTGAGGTAGGCGGGATGGTGATCGCGCAGGATCGCGCGCGCCTGCGCCTTTGCCCGGGTCCAGGCATCCGCGGCGCCTTTCTCGGCCCAGGTCCGGGGCGCATCGCGGTCGGCCAGGGTGGGATAGAAATAATCCCGCTCCATCGCCGCAAAGGTCTGCTGCGTGCCGAGGAAATGGCCCTCGCCCAGCACAGCGCTGCAGATCGCCTCGAACCCGAGGTTCTCGTCGCTCACCTCGATCCCGCGCAGGGCGCGGTAGGTCTGCGAATGCATTTCGTCGTCCAGCACGAAGGCTTCGAAACTGGCGCCCAGAAGCGACGCCGTCATGCCCGAGCTTTCGTAGATCAGGTTCCCCCCGGCCAGCGCCGCCGCCAGCGAGGTGATGCCTTTCTCCATCCCGTGCTGCGCGTCGATCGCCTTGGCATCGGTCATCGAACAGGCCACGCCCGAGGGCAGCCCGAGCCAGTTCGACAGTTGCGCCGAGGCGGCGTTGAGCACCGCCGTCTCGCCGCTCCCGCCCGAGAAGGCGCCGGTCCGCAGGTCGACGACCAGCGGCCAGTTCGAAAACACCATCGGATGCCCCGGGCGGATGGCATGCACCATCACCAGGCTCGCCAGGGTTTCGGCCAGCGATTGCGCAAGGAACCCCGCCAGGGTCGCAGGAGCCGTGGCGCCGGCCTGCGCGGCGGTGATGCAGGACATCGGGATATTGTGCCGGATGCATTCGTAGACCACGTCCACCGCATCCGCCCCGTAGCGCATCGGCGAGATCACCGGGCTGATATGCGCCTTCACGAACGGCCGCTGCGCGAACGCCCCGGGCCCACCCGCGACGATATCGAGCATCTCGACGATCGGCGCGACATGTCGGGCCAGGGTGAACGACGTCGCCACCGGCTTGGAGGTGTTGCGGACCAGCGCATAGACGGTGTTCACGTCCAGATCGAGCGTGTCCGGCACGTCGGTCGCCACGCAGCAGCGGGTGAACCAGCTCACATTCGCCAGAGTGTCCTGAAGCCGGGTGAAGTCGTGCAGATCCGCGAGGGTCGAGGGCCGGTAGAGCCCGCTGTCCAGATCGAGCGTCTGCACCGCCGCGCCGCCGGTTCCGAAATAGACCCGGGCGCCGCCCACCTCTATGGACCGTTCGGGGTCACGCCCGTGCAGCACGAAGCTCCGCGCCGCCCGGTCGAGCGCCTGCGCGACCAGCGCCGGCGGGATCAGCACCCGCCCTGCGCCATCGTCCACGGCCCCCGCCGCCACAAGATCGTCGCGCAGCCGCGGCGGCACCTCGCCCATTCCGAGCTCTTCCAGAAGCCGAAGGGCGGTTGCGTGGATGCGACCGAGGTCCTCGTCAGAGAGCGGCCTGTAGCTGCCGCCGGTCTGCCCCGGCGGACAGGGATCGAAGATCGGTTTGGCAGCGCGCAGCGCCATGCGAGCCTGGCGTCCACTGCGCCTGTTGCGCGGTCCGGTCGTCATGGCGTCCCTCCCTGCTTCGCAGAGAGCAGGAGAGGTGCAATTTCTGGCCGCTGGCAACAGCTTCCGTGTCAGTCTCAATTTATCGAAAGCCAGTTTTGATATTTTGACGCAAAGACATATCGGTGTTGCGGGGACACCGGCTTGGCCGCCTACTCACTTCAACATGTATCGGAGGCGCGCGGCATGAAAACTCGGACCAAGGTTGTTGTCATTGGCGGCGGCATCGCCGGGTGTTCGACGCTCTACCACCTGACCCAGGAAGGCTGGAGCGACGTGGTGCTGGTCGAGCGGAACGAGCTGACGAGCGGAACCACCTGGCATTCGGCGGCGCAGGTCACGAACTTCGGCATGACCCAGACCATGGTCGGGCTGAAGACGCATTCGATCGAGTTGTACAAGCGGCTGGCCGAGGACCCGGAATACCCGATCAACTACCACCACGCCGACGGCGGCATCCGGCTGGCCAATACCGAGGCGCAGATGCAGGGCTATCGGCATTTCACCTCGATGGCGCGCGGCATGGGGGTGGAGTTCGAGGTGATCGACGCCGAGGAATGCGCCCGACGGCATCCGCTGATCTCGACCGACAACCTGCTGGGCGGGCTCTGGGACCCGCTGGACGGTGATATCGACCCGGCGCAGCTCTGTCAGGCGTTGGCCTATCATGCGCGCAAGGCCGGGGCCGAGGTCTATCGCAACACGCCGGTCACTGCGCTGACCCAGCACAAGGACGACACCTGGACGGTGCATACCGAGAAGGGTGACATCGACTGCGATATCGTGGTCAACGCCTGCGGCTACCGCGTCAACGAGGTGGGTGCGATGATGGGGGTGCATCACCCGGTCGCCTCGATGGAGCACCAGTATTTCCTGACCGAGGACATTCCCGCGATCAAGGAAGCCGGCCACCGGATGCCGCTGCTGCGCTGCCCGATCAGCGACTACTACAGCCGGCAGGAGAAGAACGGCCTGCTGGTGGGGTTCTACGAACAGGGCTGCAAGACCTGGGGCATGGACGGGATCGACCCGAAGTTCGTCAACGCGCTCTGCCCCGATGATCTCGACCGGGTGATGGACGTGCTCGAGGGCGCCTTCGAGCGGATGCCCGCGCTGGCCGAGACCGGCATCCGCAGTGTGGTCAACGGCCCGATCACCTATACCATCGACGGCGCGCCGCTGGTCGGTCCGATCCCGGGCAAGCGCAACGCCTTCTGCATCATCGGATTGCGCGCCGGTCTGGGCGAAGGCGGCGGCCACGGCTGGCTGCTGGCGCAACAGATCGTGCATGGCGAGGCGCAATATGACACCTGGGTGATCGACCCGCGCCGATTTACCGGCCATGCCAACGTGGAACTGACCGCGCTGAAGGCCATCGAGGACTATCAGAACGAGTTCCGCTTTCATTTCCCGCATGAGCATCGCCCCGCCGCGCGCCCCGCCAAGACGACGCCGCTGACGCCGGTGCTGGCGGCCGAGGGGGCCGAGTTCACCGTGGTCAACGGCTGGGAGCGAATGGAGTACCTCAAGCCCGCGCCGGATTTTCACCCGACGCTGGGCTTCACCTTCGACGAGGCCTTCGACGTGGTTGCGGCGGAGGTGACGAACGTCGCCGAGAACGTCGGCCTCTGCGAAGTCAACGGCTTCAACCGGTTCGAGATCACCGGCGCCGACCGTCACGCTTTCCTCGACCGGATGTTCTGCGGTGCGGTGACGAAGCGGGACGGCCGTGTCGGCCTCGGCTACCTGCTGAACCACCACGGTATGGTCAAGGGCGAGGCCACCATCGCCAACATCCCGGCCTCGGACCGGGGGCCGGCGCGTGTCTGGTACGGGTCGGCGGCGGCCAGCGAATATCACGACATGGACTGGCTGCGGATGCATCTGGACCCGGCCGAGGACGTGCAGATCCGCAGCCTGACCAATGATCTGACCATCCTCGTGCTGGCCGGTCCCAAGGCGCGCGACGTGCTCTCTGCCTGTTCCCGCGGGGACTGGTCGAAAGACGCTTTTCCCTGGCTCAGTGTCAGGGAATGTTTCATCGGCTTCGCCCCCGCCACCGTCCTCGGCGTCAGCTTCTCGGGCGAGTTGGCCTATGAGATTCACGTGCCCAACAATGCGCTCTATGCCGCCTATCTTGCCCTGCGCAAGGCGGGCGAGGCGCACGGGCTGAAGCTCTTCGGGGCCCGCGCGGTGGATTCCATGCGGATGGAAAAGGGCTTCCTGCACTGGAAGGCCGACCTCCTGAACGAGTTCGATCCCTATGAGACCGGGCTCGACCGGTTCGTGAAGCCCGAAAAAGCCGATTTCATCGGCAAACCGGCGCTGCTGAAGCGTATCGAGGAAGGCCCGCGCAGGAAACTGGTGACGCTCAAGGTCGCGGCCACCCACGCCCCGGCGCACGGCGGCGCCTCGCTGATGCGGGACGGCAAGGTCGTGGGCACCGTCACCTCGGGCGACTGGGGGCACCGGACGGGCCTGAACCTGGCCTATGCCTTCGTCATGCCGGAACTGGCGGCAGAGGGCACGAAGATCGACCTCGACCTCTGCGGCGAGATCGTCGGAACCGAGGTGATCGCGCCGTCGCCTTATGATCCGTCCTACGCGCGAATGCGCAGCTGATATCGCCGGGTCGGGCCGGCATTCAGCCCGATCCGGCCCGCAGGCCACGATGTTGGCGCACGGGACCGTCTGCGCAATGACTTGCGCAGTTGTCCCGGTACGGGCGAGCGACCTGTCGATCCCCTGACGCAGCATGCCGATCCATCCTGTCGCGCAGCGGCTTGCCAAACAGGCGAAGGCCGATGCCTGTGGCGGGGCTCTTCCCGAGCGGCTGCCGCCGTTTCCTTTCCAAATCGCTTTGGAAGCCCGTTGACAGACCTCAGGGGAATCGCGTATGACAACGGTGTCATGACATCGGTGTCATAAGATCGGTGCATGCAGTCGGCCTGTGGTGCCGACAGCTCGGGGGGAGGGGAAAATGGCAACCATCTACGATGTTGCAAAGCTGGCGGGCGTCTCCCCGAAGACCGTGTCGCGCGTGCTCAATGGCGATGCGCCGGTGAATGCCAGAACCAGAGAAGCCGTCACCAAGGCGATCACCACCCTGGGCTACGTGCCGTCGCAGGCGGCGCGGATGATGCGCTCGAACCGGTCGGGGCTGATCGGGCTGATCACCGGGGCGATCTCGCAGGCGCCGGAGCCTGCCATGCCCTCGGGCCTGCCGGATCTCTATATCGTCCAGGGCGTCCAGCGCGAAATGGCCGAGCACGGCAAGATCCTGATGATCGCCGATACCGGCGGGACGTCGGAGGCGGTGCCGCTTCTGGCGCGGACCTTTGCGCAGCACCGGGTCGAAGGGCTGATCTACGTGGCCGACCACCACAGCGAGGTGGATATCGACCTCGGCAACGCCGACTGCCCGGTGATCCTTGTGAATTGCTTCGACACGGCCGCCACGCCTTGCGTGCTGCCCGACGATCGGACCGGCGGGAGGGAGCTGGTCGAGCGCCTTCTGCAGACCGGCCATGAGCGCATCGGTTTTCTGACCCTCGACCCGGCGATGCCGGCGGCGCGGCTGCGGCTCGAAGGTTACATGGCGGCGCACCGGGCGGCGGGCGTCAATCCTGATCCGGCGTTGGTGGTGCAGGGCTTTGTCGAAGGCGCAGACAAGACCGGCGACGTGCTGGAAAAGGCGCTGGGCCAGTTGCTGTCGCTGCCGGTGCCGCCGACGGTGATCTGCTGCGGCAACGACGAGATGGCGATGCGGGTCTACGGCCTGTTGCGCAGCCGGGGCCTGCGGGTGCCCGAGGATATCTCGGTCGCGGGCTACGACGATCACCGCGCGATCTCGGAAATGCTCTACCCGCAGCTGACCACGGTCGAACTGCCCTACACCCAGATGGGGCGGCAGGCGGCCAGGGACATGCTCGAAATGATCGGGGGGAAGACCCCGACATCATCCGGTCCGTCGCTGGTGCGCGGGCCAGTTGTCTGGCGGTCCTCGGTGACCGCGCGAAATTCTGTTCAAACTTGATCTCACGGGAGGACATCAACGTGAAACTGACCAAGACCATCCTCGGCGCCCTGGCGGCGTCCACTGCCCTGGCCGGGGCGGCCACGGCCCAGACCGAGCTGACGCTCTGGTATCATGGGGCCGGCAACGATGTCGAAAGCGGCATCCTGAATACCATCATCGAGGATTTCAACGGCGCGCAATCCGATTGGACCGTCTCGGTCGAGAGCTTCCCGCAGCAGAGCTACAACGAGTCGGTTGTCGCCTCGGCGCTGGCCGGAAACCTGCCCTGCATCCTCGACGTCGACGGTCCGGTGATGCCGAACTGGGCCTGGGCCGGCTATCTGCAGCCGCTGCCCGTCAGCGACGCCGCCATCGAAGGCCATCTCGACGCCACCATCGGCCGCTGGAATGGCGAAATCTATTCGGTCGGCCTCTGGGATGCCGCCGTGGCGCTTTATGCCCGCCAGTCGACGCTCGACGAGCTTGGCCTGCGCACCCCGACGCTGGAGGAGCCGTGGAGCCGCGACGAGTTTATGGCGGCGCTCGATGCGGCCAAGGCATCCGGCAAGTATGACTACGCGCTCGATCTCGGCACCGCATGGACCGGTGAATGGTATCCCTATGCCTTCTCGCCCTTCCTGCAGAGCTTTGGCGGCGACATCATCGACCGCTCGACCTATGCCAGCGCAGAAGACGTGCTGAACAGCGACGAGGCGATCGAATTCGGTGAATGGTGGCAGTCGCTCTTTGCCGAAGGCTATGCCCCCGGCACCAGCCAGGACCCGGCGGATCGTGATGTGGGCTTCAACGAAGGCAAATACGCGTTCTCGTGGAACGGCAACTGGGCCGCGGCGGCGACGCTCGAGGCGGGTGTCGACGATGTCCGCTTCCTGCCGGCGCCGGATTTCGGCAACGGCCCCAAGATCGGCGCGGGTTCGTGGCAGTTCGGCGTGTCGAGCGCCTGTGAGCATCCCGAGGGCGCGGCGGCCTTTGTCGAACATGCGCTGCAGGACAAGTACATGGCAGCCTTCTCCGACGGTATCGGCCTGATCCCCGCTTCCAAGGAAGCGGCGCAGATGACCGAGAAATACGCCGACGGCGGCCCGCTGGCGGTGTTCTTCGATCTCTCGGCCGAGCAGGCGCTGGTGCGTCCGGTGACGCCCGGCTACGTGGTGGCGGCGAAGGTGTTTGAGAAGGCGCTGGCCGACATCGCCAATGGCGCCGATGTCGCCGACACGCTCGATGCCGCGGTCGACGAGATCGACAAGGATATCGAAAGCAACCAGGGCTACGGCCACTAAGCGCAGACGGCGGGCCGCCCACGGCGGCGGCCCCCGCACTGCCGAGGAAATCACATGTCCAGCAAATTGACCCGATCGAACCGGGCGGGGTGGCTCTTTGCCCTGCCGGGGTTCTCTCTTCTGTTTCTCTTCATCATCGTTCCGTTCTTCTTTGCCTTCTGGCTGTCGCTGACCAACCAGCGGCTGGTCTCGCCCAACGAGGCGGAATTCGTCGGGCTGAAGAACTACAGCGAATTGCTCGGCCTCGCGGTTGTGACGCTCGAGCCGGAGCGCGACGACGCCGGCCAGGTGGTGCGCGACGAGGACGGCGAGATCGAATATCCCCGCGTCCGCTCGATCACCCGCAGCGACGCGTTCCCGCAGTACAAGGGCATGGGCGAGTGGTTCCGCTGGCAGTGGGGTGACACCGCCAAGGTGGTGATCGCCTCGGACGTGCTGTTCATGAAGGCGCTGGTCAACACGCTGACCTTTGCGCTGTTCATCGTGCCGGTGCAGGGCGGCGGGGCGCTGTTGCTGGCCTTGCTGATCAACCAGAAACTGCGCGGGATCAACGTCTTCCGCACCGTCTACTTCATGCCGGTGGTGATCTCGATCGTGGTGATCTCGCTGCTCTGGCGGTTCATCTACTCCGGCAACGACGGGCTCTTGAACAACATCCTCGAAGTGCTGACCTTCGGCGCCTTTACCCCGATTGACTGGCTTGGCCGCACCGACACGGCGCTCGGTTCGATCATCGCCATGTCGGCCTGGCAGGGCATGGGCTTTCACATGGTGATCTGGCTCGCCGGGTTGCAGGCGATCTCGCCGACGCTCTACGAGGCTGCCGCCATCGAAGGCGCCAGCAAATGGCAGACCTTCCGCTATGTGACCTGGCCGGGGCTCAGGAACACCGCGGTGCTGGTGCTGATCGTGATCACCATGCAGAGCTTTGCGGTCTTTGCCCAGGTCGACGTGATGACCAATGGCGGCCCGCTCGACTCGACGCAGACGCTGGTCTTCCAGACCGTCGAACGCGGCTACGGCAAGCAGGACATCTCGGGCGGTGCGACCATCTCGGTCATCCTCTTCCTCATGGTCCTGACCATCTCGGCCGTCCAGGGCTATCTCACACGGGAGCGCAAGTAATGGCTGCTGTTACATCCGACAACCGGGGCCTGCGGCTTGCCGTGCGCTACCTGACCCTGATCCTCGTGGGCTTCATCTTCCTGTTCCCGCTGGTCTTCATGGTGGTCTCCAGTCTCAAGCCCGACCAGCAGCTGCTGGCCGACACCTCGAGCATCCGGGCCTTCCTGCCGGTGGGCGACATCAGCCTCGATAACTACGTCAAGGCGTTCGAGCGCGCGCCGATCGGACGGTTCATGCTGAACTCGGTCTTTGTCACCGTGGTCACGGTGGTGGCGTCGATCCTGCTGTGCTCGCTGGCGGCGTTCAGCTTTGTCTTTCTCGAGTGGAAGGGCCGGGGCGTGCTGCTCTCGGTGATCGTGGCGACGCTGATCATCCCGTTCGAGACCATCGCGGTGCCGCTCCTGCTCTTCGTGTCGAAGCTGCCGTGGATCGGGCTCGAAGGCCTGGAGATCGGCTGGCTCAACACCTACCGCGTGCAGATCATCCCGTGGATGGTGGACGCGCTGACGATCTTCCTCTTTGTGCAGTTCTTCAAGGACCTGCCACGAGAGCTGATCGAGGCCGCCCGCGTCGAGGGCGCCAGCTGGATGCTGATCTATCGCAAGATCGTCATGCCGCTGTCCGGCCCGGTGATTGCCACCGCCGCGATCCTGAAGTCGCTGACCATGTACAACAACCAGTACCTCTGGCCGCTGATCGTGGTTCAGGACGAGGCGCACCGCCCGGTGATGGTCGGCCTCGGGTACTTCTTCCAACTGCAAATCGCCTGGGGCGAGGTCATGGCCTATCTGACGCTGATCTCGGTCCCGGTCATCGCCTTCTATCTTGTTCTGCAACGCGCCTTCATCTCGTCGATTGCCTCGACCGGCGTGAAGGGCTGAGGATCTCAACATGACACTGAAACTCGAAAACGACTGGATCTGGGACAGCTGGTATGCCCATGACGGCGAGCGCTGGCACGGCTATTTCCTCAAGGCCCCCAAGAGCCTTGGCGACCCGGAGCTGCGCCACTTCAACGTCAGCCAAGGCCATGCGGTCAGCGACGATCTGGTCAACTGGGAGCATCTCGGCACCTGCTTCGCGCCCGCCGAAGGCCCGGCCTGGGACGATTACACCACCTGGACCGGATCGGTGGTGCAGGATGACGCCGGCCTCTGGCACCTGTTCTACACCGGCACCTCGCGCGCCGAGGACGGGCTGTACCAGCGCGTGGGCCATGCGACATCCTCCGACATGCACAGCTGGGAACGTGTCGGCGACGGGCTCTGCCTCGACCTGACCGGGCCGAATGCCGCGCTCTACGAAGCCGAGCATAGGAAAGGCTTCTGGCATGACCGGGCGATGCGCGACCCTTGGGTGATGCGCGACCCCGAGGGTGACGGCTGGCTGATGTTCTTTACCGCCCGGGTGCCGGGCGAGGCCGAGGCCAACAACGGCGGCGCGGTGGGGTTTGCCACCTCGCCCGACCTTGTGACCTGGACGCTGCAACCGCCGGTGTTCTCGGGGGGCTTCGGCCAGCTCGAGGTGCCGCAGGTCTTCAACCACGCGGGCCAGTGGTACTGCCTGTTCTGCACCGCCGACGAGCATTTCTCGAAGGCGCAGGCCGAGGCCACGCCCGGCGGTCCGGTGACCGGCAACCACTACCTGATCGGCGAGGGCCCGCGCGGTCCGTGGAAGATCGCCCCCGGCGCCTTTCTCGACGGCGCGCAGCCCTGCCTGCGCTACGCGGCGCGGATCGTTCCGACCGACGACGGTCTGATGATCCTCGGGTTCAACCACACCGCACCTGACGGGGCGTTCGGCGGGTTCGTCATGGACCCCGACCCGGTGGTGCATCAAGAAGACGGGCTGCTCAAGGTCGTGCGCCCGTCGCTGGCGGCGGAGTAAGAGCAATGGCAACACTGAAACTCAGAGACGTGCGGAAGTCCTATGGCTCCGTCGATGTGATCAAGGGCGTCGATCTCGACATCGAGGATGGCGAGTTCGTGGTCTTTGTCGGCCCCTCTGGCTGTGGCAAGTCCACGCTTCTGCGGATGATCTCGGGGCTCGAAGACATCACGTCCGGCACGCTGGAGATCGACGGCCAGGTGGTCAACGACCTGCCGCCGAAAGAGCGCGGCATCGCCATGGTGTTCCAGTCCTACGCGATCTTCCCGCACATGACCGTGCGCGAGAACGTGGCCTTCGGCCTGACCATCGCCGGCGCCTCGAAGAAGGAGAAGGAAGAGAAGGTGGCCGAGGCCGCGCGCGTGCTGCAGATGGAGCATCTGCTTGACCGTCGCCCCTCGCAGCTCTCGGGTGGCCAGCGCCAGCGGGTGGCCATCGGCCGCGCCATCGTGCGCAAGCCCAAGGTCTTTCTGTTCGACGAGCCGCTGTCCAATCTGGACGCGGCGCTGCGCATGGACATGCGGATGGAGATCGGCCGGCTGCATGGCACGCTGGACGCGACGATGGTCTATGTCACGCATGATCAGGTCGAGGCGATGACCCTGGCCGACAAGATCGTGGTGCTCAAGGACGGCAAGGTGATGCAGGTCGGCACCCCGATGGAGCTGTTCCACGAGCCGGCCAACCTCTTCGTTGCGGGCTTTCTCGGGGCGCCGTCGATGAACTTTCTCGAGGTCGACGTGTCGGACCGCGACGCCGCCGCGGCGCGTGTTGCCAATGCCGCGCTCGAGCCGATTTCGGTGGCGCACAAGGGCCGCATCGACGGCCCCGGCAAGGCCGTCCTGGGCATCCGCCCGCAGCACGTCAGCGCGGTTCCGGCGGGCGAGGGCATGCTGCACGGCACGGTGAACATGGCCGAACGTCTGGGCACCGAAACCGTGGTCAACATGAGCCTGAAGGACGGATCGAAGTTCATCGCCGCCTTCGACGAGGACAAGGTGTTTCAGCAGGGAGAGAGCATCGACCTGGTGTTCACCCCCGAACAGGCGCATCTCTTTGCGCCCGGCGAGACCGCCAGCGCCGCGCACTGAATTGGCCCGGGCGGGCCTGTCCCCGGGCCCGCCCGAACCAGACGCTCCGGCATCCTTCAGACCCGGCGCAGGCCCCGCATGCAGCGGGGCCTTTCGGGTTTGCGCAGTGCCTGTGTGGGGCTGCGATTTCCGATGGCGGGGCCTGGGGGCCGACGCGGTACCTGATCCTGGGTCTCGGCGAGACCACGATGGCCTATGTCAAAGGTCTCTTCGCGATGAACGTCTTCGTCGAAAGCGTGCCCCATGAGGCGACCGGCTGGGGCGACATGTGGCAGGGCTGGTGGACCACCTTCTACTGGGGCTGGTGGATTTCCTGGTCGCCCTTCGTCGGTGTCTTCGTGGCCCGGGTGTCGCGGGGCCGGACGGTGCGCGAGTTCATCTTCGGCGTGGTCGGCGTCTCGTCCCTGCTGTCCTTCGTCTGGATCGTGGCCTACGGCGGCACGGCGCTCTGGGCCGAGCTTCTGGGACCGGGCGGCGTGAGCGAGGCGGTCAGTGCGAACGTCTCGATGGCGCTCTTTGCCACCTTCGAGGCGATGGAGGTCGGTGCGATCGGCGTGGTCGCCGGTGTGCTCGGCACGATCCTGGTGACCACCTATTTCGTCACCTCCTCGGACTCGGGCACGCTGGTGGTGGCCACCATCCTCAGCGAAGGCAACGAGAACCCGATGTTCCGCCATCGGGTGATCTGGGGCACCTTCGAAGGCGTCGTGGCGGCGGTCTTGCTGGTGGTCGGCGGCAGCGCCGCGCTCAGCACCTTGCAGACCGCGGCCATCATCGCTGCCCTGCCGTTCTCGGTGATCATGGTGCTGATGTGCGTGGCCATCGTCCGCTGCCTGAGCCGGGAGCATCACAAGGACGCGGTTGACGGGGTCGTCGCGACCCAGTGACCCCCCATGCGGCGGGCGCCCGGGTGCCCGTCGCAGACACCTCTGCCTAAGCCAGTTTCGTGCTGCGCCAGGCATCGGGCGGCGCGCCCTCGCGAGCCCGGAACACCTTGCCGAAATGCGACGCATCACAAAACCCGGTCGCGGCGGCGATCCGGGTGACGGTCTGATCGGTGCTCGTGAGCAGATTGCGCGCCACGCTCAGCCGGACCGAGATGCCGGCCTCTGCCGGCGACATCTGCAGCGCCTCTCCGAAATGACGTTCAAGCTTGCGGCGGCTGATCTTCAGCCGCTGTGCCAATTGATCGACGGTCAGTGGCGTCGCCACGTTCTGCCGCATCAGATGCAGCGCCTTGCGCACCAGCTTGTCGGAGGTCGTGAACTCCAGCGGCAGACCGGGCTGCGGGTTTTCCTGGGACTGGGCTTCGTCGATGATCATGATGTTCAGGCTCTTGCGCGCGGCCCCCGATCCGACGTGCCGATCCACCAGAAAGGCCGCCAGATGGGCCGAGCTTGCGCCGCCCGAACAGGTGAGCCGGTTGCGGTCGACTACGAATATCTGATCGGACACTGGAATAAGCCCCTCGAACTGCTCGAGAAAGTCGTCATGGTGAAACCAGCTGACGCAGCAGCGGTGGCCCTCCATCAGCCCTGCCTTGTGCAGGATGAAGGCCCCGGTACAAACCCCCACAAGCGGCACATTGGCCGCGGCCGCGCGTTTGAGATAGGCGATGTAGGCGGGGTCGAGCCGCTCGATGGCCGGGATCAACCCGCCGACCACCACGACGTAATCGAAATCGCGCGGATCCCCTAGGCGTTCGTCGGGCTGGACCGGGATGCCGCAGCTTGACGCCACCGGATCCATCGTCGTCGAAATCACCCGCCAGGAACACCGGATCGGCCGCGAACGATCGCCTTCGTCCGCCGCCAGCCGCAGCACGTCGACGAAATTGGCAAAGGCCGAAAGCGTGAATTGCCGGGCCAGAATGAGGCCCACTTTCAGGGCGGGCTGCGCGGGGGGCATCGGCGCCTCCAGATGCATGGGTGTGACGCATATATCATAGGATTTTGGCGCAAAGGTACAATGTGATTTTCCCTCGATGCGGCACATAGGCAAGGACTGCTCCTGACACCTGAGAGGCCCTGCCAGATGACGCATTATTCTGCCTTTTCCCTGCTCAAGAACGCGCTCAGCGGCCACAAGAACTGGCCCGAGCAATGGCCCGACAAACCGCCCAAGGCCGAATACGACGTGATCATCGTCGGCGCGGGCGGGCACGGGCTGGGCGCTGCCTATTACCTTGCCAAGGAGCATGGCATCACCAATGTCGCGGTGATCGAGAAGGGCTGGCTGGGGGGTGGCAACACCGGGCGGAACACCACGATCATCCGCTCCAACTATCTCTATGATGAAAGCGCGCGGCTCTACGATCACGCGCTCGACCTGTGGGAAAACCTGTCTACCGAGCTGAACTACAACGTGATGTATTCCAAGCGCGGCGTGATGATGCTGGCGCACAACGTGCATGACGTGCAGAGCTTTCAGCGGCACATCCATGCCAACCGGCTGAACGGCGTCGACAACCAGTGGCTGACGCCCGAGCAGGCCAAGGCCTTCTGCCCGCCGCTCAATATCTCGCCCGACGCGCGGTATCCCGTGATGGGTGCGGCGCTGCAGAAACGCGCCGGCACCGCGCGGCACGATGCGGTGGCCTGGGGCTATGCGCGGGCCGCCGCGAAACGCGGCGTCGACATCATCCAGAATTGTCCGGTGATCGCGATCCGCCGTGGCGCCGATGGGTCGGTCGAGGGGGTCGACACCGCCAAGGGGTTCATCAAGGCCAAAAAGGTCGCGGTCTCTGCCGCTGGTCATACCTCGGTGGTGATGGACAGTGCCGGGGTGCGGATGCCGCTGGAAAGCTACCCGCTGCAGGCGCTGGTGTCGGAACCGGTCAAGCCGGTCTTTCCCTGCGTCGTCATGTCGAACACGGTGCACGCCTATATCAGCCAGTCCGACAAGGGCGAGCTGGTGATCGGCTCGGGCACCGACCAGTACACCAGCTATTCGCAGCGCGGCGGTCTGCCGTTGATCGAGCACACCGTGGCGGCGATCTGCGAGGTGTTCCCGATCTTCAACCGCATGCGCATGCTGCGCAAATGGGGCGGCATCGTGGATGTGACGCCGGACCGCTCGGCCATTCTGGGCAAGACCCCGGTCAAGGGGCTCTACGTCAACTGCGGCTGGGGCACCGGCGGCTTCAAGGCCACGCCCGGCGCGGCGCATACGCTGGCCTATACGGTCGCCAAGGACGAGCCGCACCCGATCAACGCGCCCTTCACGCTGGAACGTTTCACCACCGGTCGTCTGATCGACGAGGCCGCTGCGGCTGCGGTGGCACACTGAGGAGACCCGAGATGCTTTTGATCCACTGCCCCTATTGCGACGACACGCTGCCCGAGCTGGAATTTGCCTATGCCGGCGAGGCGCATATCGATCGCCCGGCAGATCCGTCGAAGCTCAGCGACGAGGAGTGGCGTGATTTCCTGTTCATCCGCACCAACGTCAAGGGCGTCCATGCCGAGCGCTGGCGTCACATCAATGGCTGCGGGCGGTTCTTCAACGCGCTGCGCGACACCGTGAGCGACCGTTTCCTGACCACCTACAAGGCGGGCGTTGCCCGTCCCGACATCACCGCATTGGAGGCTGCAGAATGACCGGGTTTCGTATCAAGGGCCGTGGCCGCATCAACCGCCAGGCTCCGGTGACATTCACCTTCGACGGCAAGTCCTACACCGGGTTCGAGGGCGATACCGTGGCCTCGGCGCTCCTGGCCAACGGGGTGCACCTGATGGGCCGCAGCTTCAAGTACCACCGCCCGCGCGGCGTGGTCACCGCCGGCTCGGAAGAGCCCAATGCGCTGATCGGGACCAGCCGCGGCGAGGGCCGGTTCGAGCCCAACACCCGCGCCACCATGCAGGAGATCCATCCCGGCCTGAGCACCGAGAGCCAGAACAAGTGGCCGAGCCTTGCCTTTGATCTCGGCGCGATCAACGACCGGCTCTACATGCTGTTTTCCGCAGGCTTCTACTACAAGACCTTCATGTGGCCGCGCAGCTTCTGGGACCGGGTCTACGAACCGATGATCCGCAAGGCCGCCGGTCTGGGCAAGGCGCCCACCAAGGTCGACCCCGACAGCTATGCCAGCCGCTACCTGCATTGTGACGTGCTGGTCGTGGGCTCCGGGCCTTCGGGCATTGCCGCGGCGCTGACCGCCGGGCGGGCCGGGTCGAAGGTGGTTGTCGTCGACGAGAATGCCGAGATGGGCGGCACCTTGCTGTCGGAGCCCTCGGTCTCGATCGACGGGCAGTCCGCGTGGGACTGGCTCGACACAGCGATGGCCGAGCTGGATGCGATGCCCAACGTCACGCGCATGACGCGCACCACGGCAATGGGGTATTACCATCAGAACATGATCGGGCTGGTGCAGAAGCTGACCGATCACCTGGGCGAGGTGCCCGAAGGGGCCCCGCGCGAGCGGATGTGGCGGGTGCGCGCAAGGGAAGTGGTGCTGGCGCAGGGCGCCATCGAGCGCCCGATGGTCTTTGACGGCAACGACACGCCCGGTATCCTGATGGCCGGCGCGGCGCAGACCTTTCTGAACCGGTTCGGGGTTCTGGTCGGGCGCAAGCCCGTCGTGCTCACCAGCCACGACAGCGCCTGGTACTCTGCCTTCGACATGGCCGATGCCGGCGCGCAGGTGGTGGCGATCGTCGACACCCGGGAGACCGTGGCACAGGATCTGCAGGAGGCGGCCCAAGCGCGCGGCATCGCCATCCGTCTCGGCCACACCGCGACCGGCACGAGGGGCCGGCTCCGGATCAAGGCGCTGCGGGTCAATCCGGTCCGGCATGGCAAGGTCGGTGCAACCGCGTGGCTCGACTGCGACGCGGTGCTGGTCTGCGGTGGCTGGACGCCGTCGCTTCATCTCTTTTCGCACACCAAGGGATCCTTGCACTGGGACCCCGAGGCCAAGGTCTATCTGCCCGGTCACAAGACCGAAGACGTGCATATCGCGGGCGCCGGGCGCGGGCTCTGGGGCATAGCCGCGGCGCTGGACGACGGCACCAAGGCAGGGGTCGCGGCGGTGCGCGCGCTCGGTGGTCAGACCGGGGCCGCGACCTTTGACGTGATGCACGACCGTACCGGTACCGGCATCACCCAGAAGGAGCTGCCCACCGATGGCCGGCCCGGCAAGGCCAAGGCCTTCGTCGATTTCCAGAACGACGTGACCGCCAAGGATATCCGCCTTGCCGTGCGCGAAGGCATGAAGTCCATCGAACACGTCAAGCGCTACACCACCAACGGCATGGCCACCGATCAAGGCAAGCTGTCGAACATGAACGGGCTGACCATCGCCGCCGACGCGCTGAACAAGGAAGCGCCGCAGGTCGGTCTCACGACCTTCCGGCCGCCCTATACGCCGACCACCTTCGGGGCCTTTGCGGGTTATCACAAGGGCGCGCATTTCGAGGTGACGCGCAAGACGCCGATCGATGCCTGGGCCGACGAAAACGGCGCCGTCTTCGAGCCGGTGGCCCTGTGGCGGCGGGCCTGGTACTTCCGGAAACCGGGCGAAGACATGCACAAGGCCGTGGCGCGGGAGTGCAAATCGACCCGCGAAAGCGTCGGCATCTTCGACGCCTCGACACTGGGCAAAATCGAGGTCTCGGGGCCGGATGCCACCGAGTTCATGAACCGCATGTACACCAATCCCTGGACCAAGCTGGGCGTCGGCCGGGCCCGCTATGGCCTGCTGCTGGGCGAGGACGGGTTCATCCGCGACGATGGCGTCATCGGCCGGATGCGCGATGATCTGTTCCATGTCACCACCACCACCGGTGGCGCGGCGCGGGTGCTCAACATGATGGAGGACTACCTTCAGACCGAATGGCCCGATCTCAGGGTATGGCTGACCTCGACCACCGAGGAATGGGCGACCATCGCCCTGAACGGCCCCAACGCCCGCAAGCTGCTGGCGCCCTTCGTCGAAGGGGCGGACATCTCTGCCGAGGCGATGCCGCATATGTCGGTGGTGAACTGCACCGTCGCCGGGTTCCCGTCGCGGCTGTTCCGGATCAGCTTTACCGGCGAGCTCGGCTTCGAAATCAACGTACCCGCCCGCCATGGCAAGGCGCTCTGGGAAAAGCTCTGGGAGGCCGGCCAGCGCTACGACATCTGCGCCTATGGCACCGAGACGATGCACGTCCTGCGCGCCGAGAAGGGCTTTATCATCGTCGGTCAGGACACCGACGGCACGGTGACCCCGCAGGATGCCGGCCTCGGATGGGCGATCGGCAAGATGAAGGCCGATTTCGTCGGCAAACGCTCGCTCGACCGGCCCGACATCGTGGCGCCGGGGCGCAAGCAGCTGGTCGGTCTTCTGACCGAGGATCCGAAGACCGTGCTCACCGAAGGTGCGCAGATCGTCGATGATCCGAACCAGCCGAGGCCGATGAAGATGATCGGTCACGTGACCTCGTCCTACTGGTCGGAAACACTGGGCCGGTCGATTGCCATGGCAGTCATCGAAGACGGCTTCGACCGCATGGACACGGTGCTCTACGTGCCGACCGAGGACGGCAGGACCGCGCCCGCAAAAGTAACCTCAACCCAGTTCTACGACCCGGCGGGCGACCGCCTGAAGGTCGCATGAGGAGAAATCGATCATGAATGCTCCCGTAACATCCTTCGACGCCGTCGACGTGGCGATCCTGCCGCCGGTGGCACGCTTCAACCTGCGGATTGCGCCAGCCGACCTGGCCGTTGCGTCGAAGGCCTTTGGCCTGGACCTGCCTGACACGATTGGCCGGGGCGCCCGGGACGGCGACCGCGCGGCCTATTGCCTCGGGCCGGACGAGTGGCTGCTGCACGCCGACGCGGCCGACCAGCAGGCCATCGTCGCCGCCTTCGACGCGGTTCGCGCCCGGACCCCGCACAGCCTGGTGGTGGTCTCGGACCGCGAGCTGAGCCTTGGCATCACCGGGCCCGCGGCGGCAGAGCTGCTCTCGGTCGGCTGCCCTCTCGACCTGTCGCGCATAGCGGTGGGTTCTGCCAAGCGCACCGTCTTCGACTATGCGCAGGTGGTGCTGATCCGCGATGGCAACGATGCCTTCCGGCTCGAGGTCTGGCGGTCGTTCTTCCCGCATGTCCACGGCATCCTGACCGTCGCCACGCGAGAGTTCGCCGTCGGCCTCTGATCCGGCCCTGTTTCTTCTGACTGCCGCGTCCCGCTGTCGGGACGCGACCCTCTCCCCCTGTCTGAAAGGACCCTTTCCATGCTCAAGACCGTCACCCCCAACGCGATCACCGACAGCGCCATTGCCGATGCCGTGAGCCGCGAGCTTGACCGCCAGCAGTCGCAGATCGAACTGATCGCCTCGGAAAACATCGTCAGCCGCGACGTGCTGCGCGCCCAGGGCTCTGTCCTGACCAACAAATATGCCGAGGGCTATCCGGGCCGGCGCTACTATGGCGGCTGCGAACATGTTGACACCGTCGAGCAGATTGCCATCGACCGGGTTAAGGCGCTGTTCGGCGCGGGCTTTGCCAATGTCCAGCCGCATTCCGGGGCCCAGGCCAACCAGGCGGTGTTCCTTGCGCTGCTGCAGCCGGGCGACCGGATCATGGGGCTGGATCTCGCGCATGGCGGCCACCTGACCCACGGCTCCCCGGTCACCATGTCGGGCAAGTGGTTCGACGTGGTCAGCTACGAGGTGTCGGAAGAGGATCACCTGATCGACATGGACAAGGTTCGCAAGGTGGCGCTGGAGACCCGTCCGAAGCTGATCGTCGCCGGGGCCTCGGCCTATCCGCGCCACATGGATTTCGCCGGTTTCCGCGCGATTGCCGACGAGGTGGGGGCCTACCTGATGGTCGACATGGCGCATTACGCCGGGCTGATTGCCGCCGGTGCCTATCCCGACCCGATGCCGCATGCGCATGTGGTGACCTCGACCACCCACAAGACCCTGCGCGGGCCGCGCGGCGGCCTCATCCTGACCAATGACGCGGCGCTGGCCAAGAAATTCAACTCCGCCGTCTTTCCCGGCAACCAGGGCGGGCCGCTGATGCATGTGATCGCGGCCAAGGCGGTGGCCTTTGGCGAGGCGCTGGAACCGGCGTTCAGGCAATACGCCAATGACGTCATCGCCAATGCGCGTGCGCTGTCCGAAGTGCTGGTCGCCGGTGGTCTGGGCGTGGTCTCGGGCGGCACCGATTGTCACATGGTTCTGGTCGATCTGCGGCCCAAGGGGGTCACCGGCAAGGTGGCGGAAATCGCGCTGGAACGCGCCGGGCTGACCTGCAACAAGAACGCCATTCCCTTCGATCCGGAAAAGCCCTTTGTCACCTCCGGCGTGCGCCTCGGCACCTCGGCCGGCACCACGCGCGGTTTCGGCGAGGCCGAGTTCCGCAAGGTCGGTGAGCTGATCCTGAAGGTGATCGACGCGCTCGCCGATACGCCCGAAGGCGATCCGGCGGTCGAGGCGGCCGTGCTCGAAGAGGTGCAGGCGCTCTGCGCCGCGCACCCGATCTATGCGGACGGCGTGTAGGCCCATGTTCCTGTCGGTCTTCGATATCTTCAAGGTCGGCGTCGGCCCGTCGTCGTCGCACACGATGGGCCCGATGACGGCGGCGGCGCGCTTTCTTGACGATCTGCGCGGCGGCGCCGAGAAAATTCCCGGGGCGGGCAGGCTCGCCCGCCTCGGGGCCTCGTTGCACGGGTCTCTGGCGTTCACCGGCAAGGGCCATGCCACCGACAGGGCGGTGATCCTCGGGCTGATCGGCTATCTGCCCGACACGCTCGATCCGGACGCTGCCGAACGGCTCGAGGCCGAGGTGCGGGCTTGCAGACGCATCAGCCCTCCTGGGCTGGGCACGCTCGATTTCGACCCCGACAGCGATCTGGTGTTCGATTACGGCCCCGCCTTGCCCGGCCATGCCAACGGTCTGGTGCTGCGTGCCTTTGACGAGCGCGGCGCGCCTTACATGACGCAGACCTATTACTCGGTCGGCGGCGGCTTTGTCGTCACCGAGGCCGAACTGGCGCAGGAGAAGGCTGCGGCGTCCGGCGATCTGCGCGAAGAGAAAACCGCATTGGGCTATCCCTATCCCTTCGGCTCTGCCGCCGAGATGCTGGAGATGGGCCGCAGATCGGGGCTCGGCATCGCCCAGATGAAGCGCGCCAATGAGGAGGCTCATTCCGGCGGTGGACTGGACACGCGCATCGACCACCTCTGCGAGGTGATGGACGCCTGCATCGACCGGGGGCTGCGCATGGACGGTATTCTGCCCGGTGGATTGAAGGTGAAACGCCGCGCCAAGGCGATCCACGAACAGCTTCTGGCGGAGCGCGGCCGCAACCTGAGCCAGCCGCATGTCGCCAATGACTGGCTGTCGGTCTACGCGATGGCGGTAAACGAAGAGAACGCCGCCGGCGGCCGCGTCGTCACCTCGCCCACCAACGGCGCGGCCGGCGTGGTGCCCGCCGTCATCCGATACTACCGCGACCATTGCCTTGGTGCGCGCCGCGAGGGCGTGCGCGACTTCATTCTGACCGCGGCGGCGATTGGCGGGCTGATCAAGCACAACGCCTCGATCTCGGGGGCCGAGATGGGCTGTCAGGGCGAGGTCGGCTCGGCCTCTTCCATGGCGGCGGCGGGGCTTTGCGCGGCCCTTGGTGGCAGCAATGAACAGATCGAAAACGCCGCCGAGATCGCGTTGGAACATCATCTCGGCATGACCTGCGACCCGGCGGCGGGGCTGGTGCAGGTACCCTGCATCGAACGCAACGGGCTGGGGGCGATCAAGGCGGTCTCGGCCGCCAGCCTCGCCCTGCGCGGCGACGGCAGCCATTTCATGCCGCTCGACAATTGCATCGAAACCATGCGCCAGACCGGCCATGACATGCTCATCAAATACAAGGAGACAAGCCTTGGAGGCCTTGCAGTCAACCTTCCCGAATGCTGAACGCCGGACCCAGGTGCCAGAGGCGCCGGAGCGTCAGTTCGTTCTGAAGCTGTCTTGTACCGCCGAACCCGGGATCGTGGCCGCGGTCACGACGGTGCTGGCCGAGCAGGGCGCCAATATCGTCGAGACCGCGCAGTTCTGGGATCGTCAGAGCGACCGGTTCTTCCTGCGGCTGGCCTTTCTGGGGCGGGACGGCATCGATGTCGCGGGGCTCGAGACCGCCCTGGCGCCGGTCAAGGCCCGGTTCGGCATGGAGATGCACCTCACCCATACCTCGCGCAGGCCGCGTGTCCTGATCATGGTGTCCCGCTTCGACCACGCGCTGCTGCACCTGCTCTATCAGGTCCGGGTTGGCTGGCTCGATGCCGAGGTGGTGGCGATCGTGTCAAACCATCCCGACGCCAGGCGCGTGGCCGATCACGAAGGCCTGCCGTTTCACCATATCCCGGTCAGCGCCGCCACCAAGCCGGAGGCCGAGGCCCGGCTGCTGCAGCTGGTCGAGGAGACCGGCGCCGAGCTTGTCGTGCTGGCGCGCTATATGCAGGTTCTGTCCGACGATCTCTCGCGCAGGCTTTCGGGCCGGATCATCAATATCCACCATTCCTTCCTGCCCAGCTTCAAGGGGGCGAAACCCTATCATCAGGCACATGAGCGCGGGGTCAAGCTGATCGGAGCGACGGCGCATTACGTGACCGCCGATCTCGACGAAGGCCCGATCATCGAGCAGGAGGCCGAGCGCATCACCCATTCGATGGAGCCCGAGGCGCTGGTGGCGGTCGGCCGCGACATCGAATCCCGTGTGCTGGCCCGCGCCGTCAAGATGCACCTCGAGGGGCGGGTGGTGCTGAATGGAAAACGCACCGTGGTGTTCAGCTGACAGGAGCCCGGGGTCAGGCAGCGGGCGCCGCGCGCACCCCGACCTCGGTCACGATCAGATCGAGCGGAATGTCATGCGGCTGCGGATAGATCGTCTGAAGCTGCGCCGCGTCGAATCCTGTGCCGATGGCAAAGGGTGCGGGCTTCAGGGCCGCCAGCGTCCGGTCGAAATACCCTCCGCCATAGCCCAGCCGATAGCCGTCCGCCGACCAGCCGACCAGTGGCGCCAGCGTGATCTTGGGTGTCACGATGGCCGCGTCGGGGGGAGGCACGGGGATATCCCAGTCGCCGCGCACCATTTGCGTCTCGGGTGTCCAGCGGCGAAAGGTGAGCGGCGCGGCCCTGACCTCGACCAGCGGCAGGGCGACGGTCACGCCCGCGGCGTGCAACTCGGCCATCAGGGGGCGCAGGTCGGGCTCGCCCTTGATCGGCCAATAGGCGGACAGGATCATGCCGCGCGCGCCGCCAAAGCGGTCGGTCAGGACCTGCCTCAGGTGTCCCGCGAGGGCGTTGCCGATCTCTTGGCGTTCGGCCACCGACAACGCCCGGCGCGCATCGCGCAGCCGCCTGCGTTCCGCCGTGCGCCAGCGCGCGACGTCGCGCGCCTGTTCCGGGTGCACCCCCAGCGGATCGAAGTAATCCGGCGCGATGTCCGCGGCAGAACACGGCGGAGAGGAAAAGCCGCTCTGGCAGCGGAAGCTGTCATTTTCGTCGGTCATGGCAATGCCTCGGTGTCCGGAATGTGTCGCGCCCGGTCGACCTTGTCGGCAAGGCGCCTGGCAGGATACCGTGACTGTCGGAGGTGTCTTGACCGGCAAAGAGCGCCACAGCCTTCGGGTCGCCGGTGGGCGTGTGCTGCGATTGGGCCGTCATGTCACGCCTCCTGCTCCAGCCATCGGCGCAGGTAGTCGCGCAGCACGACGGCATTGTTGTGATCCTCGTCCTTCGAGGCATAGAGCAGAGTCACCACATCGTCCTGTGCATATCCGGCAAGGGCGCGCACCAAATCGTCATGCGCGTCCAGTTCCGCCTCGTACCTTGTGCGAAACGCGTCCCATTGGCCGGGGGAGTCGTGAAACCAATGCCGCAGATCGTCGCTCGGCGCGATCTCCTTGAACCACTCGGTCAGCCGCGCGCGGTCCTTCTCCACGCCGCGAGGCCAGAGCCGGTCGACGAGGATGCGCCTGCCATCCGACACCCGGGCAGCGCGGTAGATGCGCTTGATGCGGATGCGCTCGGCGGGGGTATCGGGAACGGCGGGGCGTTGTGGCATCAAGCACCTCCGATCATGACAGGGCGGCGTATTTCCGACCGATGGTATCCGCCGTGGCCTGAAGACGGGAGAGGTGGCGTTTCGCGACGGCGTGGACGGCTTGATCACTGGCGTTCCAGACCAGGTTGATCGCGCCGACCACCTCGGAGCCGGCGAGGATCGGAACGGCTATGGCCGCCGGGAGCTCGCCGTAGTCCACCGCCCGGCCCCAGTGCCCCTCGGCGCGGGTGGCATAGCCATTCCTTGCGATGAATTTCAGGATTTTCGGCAGTTGCAGCAAGGCGGATGCGTCTTCTCGCGGCAGTCTTGGCACCAGCTCCTTCAGCACCGTCGCGCGCTCCGGCCCTGACAGGCCGGAGAGATACGCGCCCCCCAGTGCCGACAGGACCGGCGAGGGTCGGAAGCCGACCGCATCGGGATAGACGCCGTGGGTTCTGAAGGCCCGGGTGGTATCGACAATCTCGGTCCGGCCGCCGCCAATCGCCGCCGCCAGATCGACGCCAAGCCGGGTCTCTCTGGACAGCTGAACGATTTCCTCCTTGCTGACCGCCACGAGCCTGTCGACCAGATCCGCCATCCCGCCAGCCTGCGGGAAGGCCGAGCCGAGCTGGAAGCAGCCGTCACTGCTTCTGCGGGTCAGCCAGCGCCGCTTTTCCAGCGTCGCACAGATCCGCAACAGCGTCGGCTTAGACAGCCCGGTCTGCTTTGCCAGAAATGGGAGCGAACTGGCGCCCGAGGTATGGATGACCTCCAGCACCGTCAGCCCGCGTTCGATGGATCTGTTCAGTTTCACCCTGCCTCTCCGTTTCACCTGGTGTAACGCAACTTCGCAAAATCCGCGGCGATGCGATACCCCTTTGTGATGCACCCCGCGCTTCGACCTGGGAATCGGAGGCTGAGCGGCGGGGCATTACACCGGGGAGGATACCGTGTCGGACTTCAGGAAATCTGCCTATCTCGATCACGTCGTGACGGCTTTGTCACTCATGGTCATCGGCGTGGTGTTCTACGTCTCGGTCTTCGGCGTTTTCTCGGATTCCTACCTGCGGGTCGGCATGTTGCTGGCGGGCGGGCTGCTGATCATCCTGACCGCGGTGTCCCGCTCTGACAGCCTTGTGGATCGCGGGCTTCTGGCGGTCGTTGCCATCTGTCTGTCGCTAAGCGTCTACCAGTACTTTCGCGCCGCCGAAGAGATCGAGACCGGGCTCTATTTCCTGACCTCGACCGATATCTGGATGGGTGTTCTGGGGCTCATCGCGGTGATCGAGCTGACCCGACGCTCGGTCGGTCTGGTGATGGCGGTGGTTGCAGGCCTTCTGCTGGCCTATGGCGCCTTCGGCCATCTGGCACCGGGGTTCCTGCGGCATGCCGGGATCTCGACCGAAGAGCTGATGACCGTGCTGTGGTATTCCTTCGACGGCGTCTTCGGCCGCCCGATGGCGACGGTCGTCTCGACCATCCTGATCTTCATCGTCTTCGGCGCGCTGCTTGAATTGCTGGCCATCGACCTCGTGCTGGTGCGGCTTGCGATGGCGGCGACCGGGCGGATGCGCTCCGGCCCCGCTGCCGCGGCCACCGTGGCCAGCGGGTTGTTCGGCACGATTTCGGGCTCTGCGGTGGCCAACGTGGTGGGCACCGGGGTCATCACCATTCCGCTGATCAAGAAACGCGGGTTCTCGCCCCGGTTCGCAGCGGCGGTGGAATCCGCGGCGTCGAGCGGCGGCCAGATCACCCCGCCGATCATGGGGGCCGTCGCCTTCATCATGGCAGACGTGACGAGCGTGCCCTATCTGACGATCTGTGCCGCCGCCGCGGTGCCGGCATTGCTGTACTACGGCGGGCTTTTCGTCGCCATTTCCAGCGCTGCCCGCAACATGGACCTGGCCGAAGAGCCGCGTCCGAAGATCAGCTTCAACTGGCGCGAGCTGGTGCAGATGGGCATCTTTGTCCTCGCGCTCGCCGGGATCGTGGTGACCATGGTCGGTGGCTCGTCGCCCGCCTATGCCGGTTTTGTCGGCGTCGCGCTGGCCGCGCTTCTGGGCTTTGCCGTGCGTCCCGACCTGCTGTTCAACGGTGCCGCCTGGCTGAAGTTCGTCCGTTCGGCCGGCCTGATTTCCGCCCAGCTGGTGGTCATCGTCGGCGCCGTGGGCATCGTCATCGGCGTGCTGAACCTGACCGGCGTGGGACTGCGCTTTGCCTCGCTGCTGTCGAGCCTTGCCGAAGACCAGCTGATCATCTCGCTGATCCTGATGGCCATTGCCTGCCTGCTGCTCGGCATGGGGATGCCGACGGTGCCGGCCTACCTGATCATCGTGCTGGTGATGGGCCCGTCGCTGCAGAAACTCGGCGTGCCGATCGTCCACACCCACATGTTCGTGCTCTATTTCGGCGTCTTGTCGGCGATCACCCCGCCGGTTGCGCTGGCGGCCTTTGCGGCCGCGCCGATCGCGGGCTCCAGCCCGATGGCCACCGCGCTCGAGGCGTCGCGGCTGGCGCTGCCGGGCTTCGTGATCCCCTTCGCCTTCATCTACCAGCCGGCGCTGCTGCTGGGCACAGGCTTCCCGCTGGCCGAGTCGGCGCAGGCGATCCTGTTCGTCCTGCTCGCCACGGTGCTGATCTCGCGCGCCTGCTATCCGCGCCGGGGCAAGAGCTACATGGTGCCGGTGGGACTGGCACTGGCCATCGCGCTGATCTTCTTCGGACCGCTGGTCTCGTGGATCGCCACCGTGGCCGCCGTCGGGCTGATGTACATCGACCGGCTGGAGCTGACCGCCAAGAACCAGATTTCATGATCGCAATGGAGGAGAACCCAATCATGACGACCGATACACTCAACCGCCGGAGCCTGCTGGCCGGCACCGCCGCCGCCGCGACCCTTGCCATGCTGCCGCGTGCGGCCTTTGCCAAGGAACTGCTGCGCATGTCGACGCTGGGGCCGGGCACCAGCCCGAACCTGGTGATGACCACCTTCGCCAATATCGTCAACGGCCAGTTGCCGGACTACGAGATCCAGATCAACGCCACCGGCGCCGCCACCCGCCACGTCCTGGAAGTGGCGATGGGCAAGACCGCGTTCTGCATGTCCTCGCCGGCGCTGCATGCGCTGATGTCCAACCAGCGCGCGATGTTCGAGAAGATCGATCAGGCGCCGGAGCTGGCCAAGAAGCTGCGCACGGTGATCAACTTCCCCATGGGCATCTACCACATCGCGGCCTACGACAGCTCGGGCATCACCGAGATGGATCAGGTCAAGGGCAAGCGGGTGTTCCTCGGGCCGCCGGGCGGCGTCGCCTATGCCACCATGGCCTATCTCTTCGAGGCGGTCACCGGCCTGAAGGCGGGCGAAGATTACGAGGCGGTCAAGCTCGGCTGGGATGCCGCCGCCGCGTCGTTCCAGGACGGCAATCTCGACATCTACTGCAATCCGACCAACGCGCCCAGCCCGGTGCTGACGCAGATCGCGGTGACCAACCCGATCCGCTTCCTCGGCATTCCCAAGGACAAGCTGGAGACCGACAAGATCAAGTCGCTCGCAGCGCGGCCCGGCTATGGCCTGACCACGCTGGCGTCGGACAAGTACGGCGACAATCAGGTCAACGACGAAGAGGTGACCACCATCCGCGTGACCGCCAGCATCGTCACCAATCAGGATGCCGATGAGGAGATGATCTACCAGATGACCAAGGCGTTCTTTGCCGGCGTCGAGGACATGCGCGACGGCGCGCCTTGGCTGGCCGCGATCACCCCTGAGGCGGCGGTTGGAGACATCAACCTGGCGCTGCACCCCGGCTCGCTTCGTGCGCTCGAAGAGCTGGGCGTGACGATCCCCGACGCCGCCCGCGCGTAAACCGAACCGGCCGGGGCGTCAGCGCCCCGGCCCGCCGTCCCAGGGATGCCCGATCATGACCAAGAACGTTCTATTCATCATGTGCGATCAGCTGCGCTGGGACTACCTGTCCTGCACCGGGCATCCGCATCTGCACACACCGCATATCGATGCGCTGGCCGCGCGAGGCGTGCTGTTCGACCGCGCCTACGTGCAATCGCCGATCTGCGGCCCGTCACGGATGTCCTTCTACACCGGGCGCTATGTCAGCTCGCACGGCTCCACCTGGAACAACATCCCGCTGAAGGTCGGCGAGATGACGCTGGGCGACCATCTGCGCCCCCTGGGCGTGCGCACCGCGCTCTGCGGCAAGACCCACATGAAGGCCGATGAGGACGGGCTGAAGCGCCTCGGCATCGCCCCCGACAGCGAGATCGGCGTGCTGCTGTCGGAATGCGGGTTCGAGCCCTTCGAACGCGAGGACGGTCTGCACCCCGACGGCCCGCGCTATCCGCGCAACCCGGCTTATGACCAGTTCATGAAGCAGCGCGGCTGGCCGGATGAAAACCCCTGGGAGACGGTCGCCAACAGCGCCGAGGACGCCGACGGCAACATCCTCAGCGGCTGGTTCATGGACAACGCCGACAAGCCCGCCCGCGCCGCCGACGCGGAAAGCGAGACCCCCTATATCACCACCCGCGCGATGGATTTCATCCGCGAGGCGGGCGATACGCCGTGGTGCCTGCACCTGAGCTACATCAAGCCGCACTGGCCCTATATCGTGCCGGCGCCCTACCACGACATGTATGGCCCCGAGACGCATCTCGACCCGGTGCGCAGCGAGGCCGAGCGCGACACCCCGCATCCCGTCTACGGCGCCTTCATGCAGGAGCGCGTGAGCCGCGCCTTCTGCGACGACGCCACCCGCACCCGGGTGCTGACTGCCTACATGGGGCTGATCAAGCAGATCGACGATCAGATGGGGCGGCTGATGGCGTTCCTCGAGGCGCAGGGCCTGACCGAGGAGACGATGATCGTCTTCACCTCCGATCACGGCGATTACCTCGGCGACCACTGGATGGGCGAGAAGGAGCTGTTTCACGACGCCTCGGCCCGCATTCCGATGATCGTGGTCGACCCGAGCGCAGAGGCTGATGCCACCCGCGGGCAGACCTCTCATGCGCTGGTCGAGGCGATCGACCTCGTGCCCACGTTCCTCGATTATTTCGGCGGCGCGGCGGTGCCGCATATCCTCGAAGGGCAGTCGCTGCTGCCGGTGCTGCATGGACAGACCGACAGTCTGCGCGAGGTCGCGATCTCGGAATACGACTATTCCATGCGCGACGTCCGCAAGCGGCTGGGTGTCGAGGTCAAGGATGCCAGGCTGACCATGCTGTTCGACGGGCGCTGGAAATACGTCTTTGCCGAAGGCTTCCGCCCGATGCTCTTCGACCTGCAGAACGACCCCGACGAATTGACCGATCTCGGCGCCGATCCAGCCCATGCGGCGGAATGCGCCCGCATGGAAAAGCTGCACTTTGCCTGGGCGCGGCGCACATCGCAGCGCACCACCCGGTCGGATGCCTGGATCGCCTCACTCGATCCCAGTCTGGGGGAAGCCAAGGCGGGGATCCTGATCGGCTATCGCAACGAGGCCGAACTGCGCGAGGTTCTCGGGACCGGCGCGGACTGCGACAGGAAAACCGACAAGGCCTCCTGACCCGAGGGTCCGGAAACGCTCCTCGGTCGCCGGTCGGACGTTGGTCGCGTGACCAGAGGTCTGGTGCCCGGCGCGACCGGACAGAGGTTGATCGACCTCAGGGCGTCTGGAGCGAGCCTCCGATGAAGCCGCCCGACTGCCGGTTCCAGAGCGTCGCATAAAGCTGCCCGGCCGCCAGAAGCTCCCGGTGGGTGCCGCTCTCGACGATCCGGCCCTCGTCGAGCACCACGATCCGGTCCATCTCGGCGATTGTCGACAAGCGGTGCGCGATGGCGATCACCGTCTTGTCCCGCATCGCGCGGGTCAGCTCGGCCTGGATCTCGGCCTCGACCTCGCTGTCGAGCGCGCTGGTCGCCTCGTCGAGGATCAGGATCGGCGCATCCTTCAACAGCACCCGCGCGAGCGCGATCCTCTGCCGCTGACCGCCGGAGAGCTTGACGCCGCGTTCGCCCACATGCGCGTCATAGCCGGTGCGGCCCTTGCTGTCCTTCAGTTCGCAGATGAAGTCATGCGCCCGCGCCTCGCGCGCCGCGGCCTCGATCTGGGCCTGTGTCAGCCCCTCCTGTCCGATGGTCAGGTTCTCGCGCACCGAGCGGTTGAGCAGCGCCGCCTGCTGGCTGACCATGCCGATGGCGCGGCGCAGGCTCTCGGGATCGACCTTGCGGATGTCCTGACCGTCGATGCGGATCTCGCCGCCCTCGGGCTCGTAGAACCGCAGGATCAGGTTCACCAGCGTCGACTTGCCCGCCCCCGAGGGGCCCACCAGCCCGACCTTCTCGCCCGGGGCGATCTGCAGATCGACATCCCGCAGCCCGCCGCGGCCCTTGCCGTAATGATGCCGCGCGCCCGCGACCGTGATCGCGCCCGCCGTCACCTGCAGCTCCGGCGCATCGGCGTCACAGGGAATGACCAGCGGTTGCGCGATGGTGTGCAGCGCCTCGCGGATCGAGCCGACCTGCTCGAAGATCCGCCAGACCGCCTCGAGGATCCATTCCGCCATGGTGGTGATCCTGAGCGACAGCGCCACCGCGGCACTGACCAGCCCGATGCTGGCGCTGCCCTGGCTCCAGAGCCAGATGCCATAGCCCACGATCCCGGCCATGATCACCCCCTCCAGCCAGACCGTCACCGTGCGCAGCGCCAGGCCGATCTGGCGGGCGTGAAACAGCGTCTCGCGGGTGTCCTCGAGCGAGACCATGTGATCGGCCTCGAGATCGGCCCGCCGGGCAAACAGGCTCACTGTGTCGAAGTTGGAAAAGGTATCGACCACCTTGCCGAGCAGGCCGGACTTGGCGGCGCTGAACGCCTCCATCGCGCGGATCATCCGCGGCACGATCACCGCCATCAGCGCGATGTAGAGCGCCATCCAGACAAACAGCGGAATGGCCAGCCTGATGTCGGTGCCGGCCAGCAGCAGCACGACGCCGATCACGTAGACAAAGCCGAAAGCCAGGGCGTTGATCGTCTGATAGATCGCGTCCGAGGCGTAGTTGCCCATCAGCACCAGCCGCGAGGCCGTGCGCCCGGCCAGGTCCTCCTGGAACCAGCCGACCGATTGCCGGGTCAGGTGATCGTGGGCGCGAAAGCGGAACAGGTTGGCGACATTGCAGGAAAACCCGATGTCGTTTATCGCGAAGCGGGCGAATTGCGTGAGCGGCCGCAGCAGGATCACCATCACCGCCGCAAAGCTCAGGCTGCGGCTGTGCTGCGCCCAGATCTCGGCGGGCGGGGTGTCGGCCAGCATGTCGATCAGCGTCCCGGCATAGCTGATCAGCCAGACCTCGACGCTTGCCGCCAGAATGGTGACGATCACGCTCAGCACCAGCACCCGACGCAGGGGCGGCAGATGCGATCTGAGATAGGGCCAGACCCGCGCCGCCGGCGCAGCCCCGTTGCCGTGGACATAAGGGTCAGAGAGATTGAGCGCGCGCCGCGTCAGCCAGTTGTAGAATTTCACCGCCGTCCCTCTTCACACATCACGGCCTTTCAGCCACAGGCCGCCACCATGGCGTCGGATCCGGGCCCCTGCAACTCGGAGAGGAGACATCTGCCGAAATCGAGCCGCATTCATCCGCTGAACGGCATGTTTTCGGGCGCTCGCGGCGCGAATGTCCGTGAACGAGACCCGAACTGCCATTCCTGTTGGCGTCGAGGGGCAGGGGCCATCGGTCCAGTCCGCCATCGCGGCTGTCGGCTGGTTGCGGACGGCTCAGACACAGCCAGACGGCATGGACGGGCTCCGCCGACGATCTGTCACGGTGACGAGATCGGCGAAAGGACTTCGAGCGTCATCTCGGAGGTCACGCTTTGACCCGGGTCCAGCCGCATCAGGCCGTCAGGGCCGGTGCGGGTTTCACCGCTGACATGGCTCTGTGGTTCCAGGGCAAAGCGATCCATTTCGGGCGTGGCGAACATCATCAAGGCCTCCAGCCCGCGCGCGGTCATCCGGACCTCGTGGTCGAGCGAAGGTTGCACGATCCGGGCGCTGCCGGACCAGCCGGAATAGCACTGGTTGCGCCAGGTATCCGGCAGGGGGCGAAGTCCTTTATAGTCTTCTACGCCGGGGATGGCGGTCCTGCCCCGCGGCAGGTGCCCCGCACCTTCCGGCCAGAGCGCCTCGGCGGCAAAGGCGACGCGGGTATCGGGCCTGCGCGGGAAATAGGGGTGAAACCCCATCCCGACGGGAACAGGCTCTGCCCCGGTGTTCTGCAGGGTCAGGGCAAACCGCGCGCCCTCGGGGATCAGGGCGATCGCGCAGGTCATGGCCACGGTCAGGGGATAGCGCCCCGTCAGGTCGAGGCGCATCGCGACGTGCTGCGGGCCGGTCTGCGTCACCGACCAGGCACGCTGCCATGCGACACCGTGCAAGGCCAGGGGGTCGTCGGTGTTGGGCTGAAGGGCAAAGCTGCGCGTCTCCAGGTGAAGGGCATTGTCTCGGGCCCGGTTGGCAAAAGGCGCCATAGGAAACATCGCCGCGGCGTCGATGCCGAGACAGCGGTCGTCAAGCGGCGCAAGAACGGGCACCCAGTGGCTCTGGCGGCGCAGGTCGAACGTCAGCACCGAGGCGCCAAGCCGGGGGGAAACCTCCATGTGGAAGCGGGGCGACTGCAGGTGGATCACGGGCGTGGCGGGGTTATCGCGCACCGCCCCGGGCTCCGGCGTCATGGGGTCTCATGCACCGGCCACGGCGGCGCCGCCCGCCCGCGCCTCTGCGGCGCGCGTCAGGTCGCGTGCGGCCACGCCGATCAGCTCGGTCATCAAGTGCCGCGCGGTCTCGGCCTCGCGCATGCGGATGGCTTCCAGCACGTTGCGATGGGTTTCGAGCGAGGCGCCGAAGTTCTCCGACGCCTGTGTCGTCAGCCGAAAGCTCATGCGCAGCGCCGAGCCGATCACCGCGCCGAAGTTCGAGAATATCTCGTTCCGCGAGGCCATCAGGATCGCATAGTGAAAGGCCTCGTCGGCCGCGACCGTCTCGTCGATGTCGTCGCCCCGGGCCGCGCACATCCGGCGAAAGGCGTCCTCCATGCGTCCCAGATCGGTCCCGTCGGCCCGATGGGCGGCCATCTCGGCGGCGGCGGGCTCGATCACCTGTCGGGCTTCGGTCAGCGCGCGGATGAACCCCAGATCGGGGGGCAGGGCCTCGCGCCACGCGAGAAGCTCGCTGTCGAGGTGGTTCCAGTTGGCGGCGGGCTGCACGATCGTGCCGACCCGGGGGCGGCTCTCGACCAGGCCCTTCGCCGCCAGCATGCGCACGGATTCCCGCAGCGCCGTGCGGCTGACGTCCATCTGCGTGCGCAGGGTCTCTTCGGTCGGAAGCCGCTCGCCGGGCGCGATCTCTCCCGAGAGGATCATGCGCGCGAGTGTCGTGGTGATGATCTCGCGCGCGCCGCCCTGTCCGCGCTGTCGGGGTTCTGCCATGCCTGCCTCAGTTCCTGTTCAGACGGTACTCCGCAAGGAAAACCGCGAGTATCAGCAGCGTACCCTTTGCCAGCATCTGATAGAAGGTCGGAACCGCAGTCAGGATCATCCCATTGTTGAGCACGCCGATGATCGCCACGCCCAAGAGTGCGCCCACAACCGTGCCGCGCCCGCCCTGCATCGCGCAGCCGCCGAGAAAGGCCGCCGTGATCGCCTCGAGCTCGAGCCCGTCGGAGCCCGAGATCGGCTGCCCCGAGCCGGTGCGTGCCGCAAGAAGGATGCCGCCCACGCCGGCCATCACCCCGGAGACGACGTAGATCGCCACCCGGTACCGCGGGATGTTCAGCCCCGACAGGCGCGCGACGATCGGGTTGCCGCCGATGGCGTAGTAATTCCGTCCGACAATGCTCTTGTGCATGAAGATGTAGAAGCCGATGGCCACCGCGATCAGGATCCAGATCGGCGCCGGAAGGCCGAGGATCCGGCCGGTGCCGATCCAGCGGAAGGCGTCATTGAAGATCGAGATCGACTGGCCGTTCGACAGGATGAAGGCGACACCGCGAAAGATCGCCATGGTGCCAAGTGTCACGATCACGGCGTTGATGCGCCCGTAGGTGATGAGCAACCCGTTCATCAGCCCGGCCAGACCGCCGACGATCACCCCGACGACAAGCCCCAGCCCGGCCATCTCGGTGGCCTGGATGGTCATCGCCGTGGCCACCGTGGTCAGCCCGACGATGGAGCCCACCGAGATGTCGAGTCCGCCGGAAACGATCACCCCGGTCTGCGAAATCGCCAGAACGCCGAGGATCGCCACGCCCATGCCGATGTTGAGCAGGTTGCGGGTCGAAAAGAACACGTCGCCGCGCAGCACGCCGAAGATCACCAGCAGGCCGACGAGGGCCACCAGCAGGCTGATGTTGTGGATGCCGATGCGTTCGACAAGCCGATGGGCCGTGGCGCCACCGCGCCCGGAGTTTGCGGTCTGATCGGTCATTGGCCGACTCCTTCATGTAGGTCCCGGGCGCTCTGGCCCTGTGGAATGGCCGCCGCCAGAATGGCCTCTTCACTGGCCTCGGCGCGGTCGAATTCGGCGCGGATGCGGCCATCGGCCATCACCAGCACCCGGTCGGACAGGCCCAGAAGCTCTGGCAGTTCCGACGAAATCACGATGACCCCCAACCCCTGGGTGTCGGTCAGGCTGCGGATCAGGTCATAGATCTCGGATTTGGCCCCGACGTCGATGCCGCGGGTCGGCTCGTCGAGGATCAGTACCTTGAGATCGCTGGCCAGCCAGCGGGTCAGCACCACCTTCTGCTGGTTGCCGCCAGACAGCGAGGTGATCGGCGCATCCAGCGACGAAGCCTTGAGCCGCATCTGCGTCGAGACCCGGGATATCAGCTCCAGAGCCTTGTTGCGGCTGAAGAACCCCTTGCTCGAGACCTTCTGCGGCACGCAGAGGACCGCGTTCTCGAGGATGGTTTGCATCAGCAGCAGCGCCTCTTCCTTGCGGTCCTCGGGGGCAAAGCCGATGCCGGCGGCAATCGCCGCGGCGGTATCGCCAGAGGGCAGGTCGACACCGTCGATGCGCACCCGGCCGGCGGTGCGGCGGTGAAAGCCGAAGATGCCCTTGGCCAGTTCCGAGCGTCCGGCCCCGATCAGCCCGCCGATGCCCAGCACTTCGCCGGCGCGCAGTTGCAGCGTGATGTCCGAGACATGCTCGGTGCTCATCCCGGCCACGTCGAGGATCACCTTGCCGGTCGAGGGGGTGCGGTCGGGGAACATGTCCGACAGGGGGCGGCCCACCATCAACTGGGTGATCCGTTCCTCGGTAATGCCCGCCGCCGGCAGATCGTCGACCAGCCGCCCGTCACGCAGCACCGCGACCCGGTCGGCCAGCCGGGTGATCTCGACCAGCCGGTGCGAGATGTAGATCACCGCCACGCCTTCGTCGCGCAGGCGGCGGATGATGGTGAACAGGCGGCGGGTCTCCTCGTCGGTCAGTGACGAGGTGGGCTCGTCAAAGGCGATGAGGCGCCCGCCGGCCTGCACCGCCCGCATGATCTCGATCATTTGGCGCTGGGCCGGACCGAGGCCGGCGCAGAGCTGCCGGGGGCGGAGTTCGCCGGACATCCCGAAGGTGTCCAGCAGGGCCTCGGTCTCGGCCTGGAGCCGGGTCCAGTCGAGAAAGTGGCGGCCCTTGCGCGGCAGGTCGCCGGCAAAGATGTTTTCGGCCACGGTCAGGTCCGGGACGATCTCGGGTTCCTGATGGATCACCCGGATCCCGGCGGAATGCGCATCGCGGGGCTGGGCAAAGCTGACCTCCTGCCCCTCGATGTGGATGCTGCCACGGGTCGGAGGAAACACGCCTTCGAGCAGGCGCATCATGGTGGATTTCCCGGCGCCATTCTCGCCGACGAGCGCAAGCACCTGTCCGCCGTGAAACTCCAGGGTGATGTCGTTGAGCGCCTGCACCGGACCAAAGTGCCGGGTCAGACCGTCAATGCGGAGAAAGGGTATAGTCATCGGGGTCTCCTTGGCTGGCTCCGGGTGGCAGAGGACGCCCGCCGGGGGCGCCCTCTGCTGTGGTTCAGTTGCAGAGCCGGTCCTTGTACTCGCCGAAGTTCTCGAGCGTCACGAATTCCGGATCGGAGTAGGTGGCCTGCGGCAGCGGCGTGCCCTCCTTGATCGAGGCCAGCAAAAGCTGCACCGCATCGCGCCCGTGGTTGGCCGAGTTCAGCCACATGGTGCCCTTGAAGGCCGAGGTCCGACTGTTGCCGAAGGCATCGCAGGCCCGGCTGCCGTCGATCCCGATACCGATGCCGGCCTCGGCCGGATAGTTCGAGTTCTCCATCGCCCGCGCCGCGCCCAGCACGCCGTCATCGTTGCAGGCATAGAAGATCCAGTGATCGTACTGCGGATTGGCGGTCAGCGTCGTGGTCATCACGTCGATGGCGTTGACCATGGTGTTGTCATAGGCGGCGCGCACGATCTGGTCTTCGCTCAGGTCGGAATTGGCCAGCAGTGCCTTCTCGGCGCCGCCGTTGCGCTGCATGCAGGTGTCGGCCTTGCGGTCCTCGATCGAGACGACACCGACCGAGCCCTTGCTCCAGCCGCTCTCGGCATAGAACCGGGCCAGGTTTTCACCGACGCGTTCGCCGATGGCAAAGGCATTGAGGCCGACATAGGGAACCGCATTGCCGTCGCGGTCCTGGATATCGTCGTCGACGGCGACCAGCGGCACACCGGCCTCGGCGGCGCGGGCCGCCACGACCGGGCCAAGCGCGCGGTCGGGCACCACGATGGCGATGCCGTCGACACCGTCACCGATCATGGTGTCGAGCGTGGTGATTGCCAGGTCGGCGTTGAACTGCACGTCCTGGCTGACGAACTCGGCGCCGCCCTCTTCGGCGGCCGCGGCCGCGCCGGCGACCTCGGCCACGAACCAGGGGTGATCGCCCATCTTGTTGATGTAGCCGATCTTGATGGTGTCAGTCTCGGCAAGCGCCGCCTGCGGCGCGGCGAGACCGGCAAGGCAGGCCAGAGTAAGTTTCAGGGTCTTCATGGTGTCCTCCCAATGAGTTTCGAATGGTTCAGTCGTGGAACAAGGCCGATCGTCCTCCGTCGATCATGATCGTCTCGGCATTGATGAAAGGCGCCTCGTCCGAGGCGAGAAACACCGCGGTCATGGCGACTTCTTCGGGGCGGCCGATCCTGCGCGGCGGATGCAGCGCCTCGGCCCGGCGGCGTTCGGCGTCGGGGTCGTCGAAACCGGCCCAGTAGTCGCGGGCAATCTCGGTGTCGATGTAGCCCGGCGCGATGGCGTTCACCCGCAGGCCCTCGGCGGCATATTCGATCCCCAGCGCGCGGGTCAGTCCGATCAGCCCGTGTTTGGCCACGGGATAGGGAAAGGTCTGCGGGATGATCTTGAAGCCATGGGTGCTGGCGATGTTGATGATCGCGCCGGCGGCCTGCTGCCGCATGTTCGGCAACACGGCTTCGCTCAGCGCCCAGCAGGCTTCGAGATCGAGCGACATGCAGCGCGCCCATTCGCTGCGCGGCATCTCGTGGGGCCGGTAGAACACGTTGGCCCCGGCGTTGTTGACCAGCACGTCGATCCTGCCGAAACGCTCCAGCGTGGTGCGCACCATGGCCTCGACCTGATCTTGCTCGGTGACATCGGTCTCGACGAACACCCCGCCGGTCCCGGCGGCCACCGCGGCCCCGGTTTCGGAGTTGCGTTCCGCCACCACGACCTTGGCGCCCTCGGCGGCAAAGCTGCGGGCGATGGCCGCGCCGATGCCCCGGCCCGCGCCGGTGACGATGGCCACCTTGTCCTGAAGCCGCCCGGCCATCACCAATCCACCACGGTGCCGTCGGGCATCACTGCATTGCGGGTGTGCAGCACTTCCTGTTCGAACGGATGGCGGGCGATCTCGGCTTCGTCGACCTCGAGCCCGAGGCCCGGTTTCTCGGGCAGGGGCCAATGGCCGGGCTGGCGCGCGATCGGCCATTGCACGACGTCATCGTACCACGGCACCGCGCCAACCATTTCCTCCTGGATGATGTGGTTCGGGGTCGAGACCCCGAAATGCAGCGCCGCAATGCCGGCAATCGGACCGAGCGGGTTGTGTGGCGCGACGCCGATCCCCGCGGTTTCGCAGATTGCGGCGATCTTCTTGGCCTCCAGAAGCCCGCCAACATGCACGATATCCGGCTGGGCAATGTGGAACGCCCGGCGGCGGATCGCCTCTTCAAAGGCGCCGCGCCCGATCAGCCGTTCGCCGGCGGCGATGGTCACCCGCGAGGTCCGGGTAAGCTCGGCGCAATTGTCCATCTGTTCCGGCGGCACCGGCTCTTCGGCAAACAGCGGCCGGGCCGGCTCGAGCGCGCGCAGGAAATCGCGCGCCAACGGCAGTGACGCCGGCCGGCCATGGAAATCCACCATGATGTCGACATCCGGCCCGACCGCGGCGCGCAGCGCGTCCATCGCGGTGCCGACCGCGTCGATGGCGCGGTTGGGCGCGATGTAATGGGCGTAGGGGATCGAGACCACCTTGACCGCGTCGTAGCCGGCGGCCACCACCTGCCGGCCCCGTTCGGCCAGCGCCTCGGCGCCATCGGTTTCATAGACCGAGTTCATGTCGCCCATGCCCAGATGCGTATAGCTGCGCAGGCCGTCGCGGCATTTTCCGCCAAGCAGCCGCCAGACCGGGGTATCCAGGGATTTGCCGAGAATGTCCCAGAGCGCGATCTCGATGCCGCTGATCGCGGACATGCCGATGACGCCCATGCGCCAGAAGCCATGGCGGGTCATGATCTGGAAACACTGTTCGATGTCGCGCGGGTCCTGTCCGACCAGCAGAGGCTCGAGGTCGGCAATCGCGCCGAGGACGGACCGTGTCTTCCACTCAAGCGTCGCTTCGCCCCAGCCAACGAGACCCGGCACGTCGGTCTCGACCCGGACAAACACCCAGTTCCGCATCTGGGCGTTGCAGGCAACAGCGCTGATCCTCGTAATCCGCAAAGCGTCCTCTCCCTCTATTTGTAGTATTAATAAGATTGAATCATAATGCGAGTCAATGAAAACATTCATACATGCTGCATGCCCGTCAGGAGGTTGATTTCGTTAGGGTTTCAGCAGTGCGGCCCGAGAGAAGGCTGCTGCGAGCGCTGGTTCGGGCTGGTTGGCGCGAGGCTCGTTTGCCCGCGCGCGCGCCCTGAACTCCGAGTCGGTTTCTCCACGTGACACATCGTCCCCAGCTGGAATCCTGTGTCGGGGTCGTCGAGGGCAAGCCTGGCCGTGACCATGCCGAGGTGGTGACCCTCGGCCTGATCGACACGCGTGAGAAGGCGGTGCAGGCCGGGCAGGATGTCCGGACCAGCGATGTGGATGGCGTTTATTCGTATGTCACGACCTGCGCGCTGTCGTCGAGCGTGCTTCCGGTGGTGCGCAGGGCCGCCGTGTCGGTGGTGATCCTCAACCTGCAGCCGGTTGGGATCGACAATGCCGAATTCACTACGCGCGGCAGGCCGGCGTGGGGAGTTGGTTTTTCACCTCAGGCAGCGAGGGAGGTCGGGACGGCGGTCCCTCTTCGCCACCATCTGTCCCGAAACGCCTCGGCCGGTGTCTTTCGGCCGAGGCGTTTTTCCGGATACCGCGTCGAAGCGGGGCGGGTCAGGCGTTTCGACTGCCCTCGAGCCGCGATCCCGTGGTCGTGTCAAAGACATGCAACCGCTCCGACGGCAGGGCAAGCGCCACCCGGTCGCCAGGGCCGAGGTTGCGCCGCTCCGACAGGCTGACGTTCATCAGATGCCCCGCCACGTCGACCGCGAGGATCAGGCGGTCGCCGGTGTTCTCGGCACTCTCGACGCGCCCGGCAACATGTCCCTGACCCTCGGGCGCGATCTCAAGGTGTTCGGGGCGTATGCCAAGGGTCACCTCGCGCACCGCGCCGGTCGGCACCGCCAGTTCGGTGCCGAGGGCAGAGACCCGACCCGGGGCCTCGGCGGTGGCCTCGAACAGGTTCATCGGCGGGCTGCCGATGAAGCCGGCGGTGAACAGGCTTGCCGGACGGTCGTAGAGCTCCAGCGGCGGGGCGAACTGCTCGATCCGGCCGCCGTTGAGCAGCATCACCCGGTCGGCCATGGTCAGCGCTTCGACCTGATCGTGGGTGACATAGATCGCGGTCACGCCGAGACGCTGCTGCAACCGCCGGATCTCGCCGCGCATCTGCACCCGCAGCTTGGCATCGAGGTTGCTGAGCGGCTCGTCGAAGAGAAAGACCTTGGGCTCGCGCACGATGGCACGCGCCATCGAGACCCTCTGCCGCTGGCCGCCCGAGAGGTCGCGCGGCTTGCGATCGAGGTAAGGCCCGAGGTTCAGCAACGCCGCCGCCTCGTCCGACCGCCGGGAGCGTTCCTCGCGCGACTGGCCCAGAACCTCGAGCGGGAACTCGATGTTCTCGCGCACGGTCATGTGCGGATAGAGAGCGTAGGTCTGGAACACCATGGCGATATCGCGCTCTTTCGGGGTCAGATGGGTCACCGTGCGACCATCGATGTCGATCACCCCGGTGCTGGCATCTTCCAGCCCGGCAACGATGCGCAGGAAGGTGGATTTGCCACAGCCGCTTTCGCCCAGCACCGCGATGAACTCGCCATCCTCGATCTCGATGTCGAGCCCGTGCAGAACTTCGACGGCGCCAAAGGCCTTGCGCAGGTTACGGATGCTCATATGCGCCATGATCACGCCTCCTCATGGATGTTCAGGCCCAGGCGGCCATAGGCTTCGGCCGGCGCGTCCTGCCGCGCCATTGCGGAACACAGCAGCTCGGTCATCCGGTGCTCGCGCGCCGGATCCTGCAGCGGGGCCTGCTGGCCCGGGTCCGCTGCGATGTCGTAGAGCAGCGAACCGCTGGCTTCCATCACCGCAGGCCCGTGCGATTGGTACCAGGCCGATGACGGCAGAACCGGCACCTGCAGCACCGGATAGCCCGCGGCATAGTTCAGATCATGGGTCAGCCGCGCCGCGCCCAGCTCTTCCCGACCGAACGGCACCAGCATATGCGACGGCATCAGCGTGTATTGATAGAGCGTCTGGTCCAGCATGTCCTCGGGATAGCGGAAGTAGGTCTGCCGCCCGTCCGTGACGTTCACCGCGCCGCCGAAATAGCCGAAGATCACCGCCTCATGGCCGGGATCATCGGGATCGGCCAGCGCCGGCAGCAGCGACCGGCCCCGCACCGCCTCGGGCAGATCGCAGCCGAAGGCCTCGAGGAGGGTCGGCATCAGATCGGGCGTCTGGAACAGCCCGGCATGGGCGGTGCCGTCGCGCGAGGAATGGGCGGGGTGGTGAACGAACAGCGGGATATGGGCGATTTCCTGATAGGCGGGCATCTTGTTCTTGGCCCACCAGCCGTGTTCGCCGGTCAGGAAGCCGTGATCGGTCGAGACGATCAGCATGGTGTCCTCCCACATCTCCAGGGCATCCATCCTGTCGAGCAGCCGGCCAAGTTGTTCGTCGCAATGCGCCAGCAGCGCCTTGTAGCTGGCCCGCATCTCCTCGGCCTCTGCCGCATCCTCGGTCACCCGCGCGTAGGGCGGCCAGTCGCGGGTCGGGCTGTCGGGATCGACGGCAAATTTCTCCTTCAGCCGCGCCGGCGCATCGAAGGGCTCGTGCGGGTCGAAGGTCTCGATCTGCAGGAACCAGTTGTCGGCTGCGCGGTTGCGGTCGAGGAAGGCGCAGCCAAGGTCGAAACACTGGACTGACGAGAAATCCGCCTCGCTATGGCGCTCGGCCCGGTTGACCATGTTGTGATAGCGCATGTCGCCCGGTTGGTCGCTGAATTGTGCCGGGTGATAGGCGGCGCGCCAGTCGTCGAGCGGCGCGGCAAGCTCGGCCTTCCAGCGGTCGCCCTCCTGCCCGCGCACGGCTTCGAAGCTGCTGAAGGCATTGAGATAGCCCGCGCCGCCCACCTCGAGGTAGTGGTAATGATCGGTGATCATGTGGCTGTAGATGCCGGCCTCCTTCAACACCTGGGTCATCGCCACGTCGAACGGTTCCAGCGGTCCCCAGCTGCGGTGCAGGAAATTCAGCCGCCCGGTCTGCAGATCGCGCCGCGCCGGCATGCAGGGCAGCGATCCGACGTAGTGGTTGTCGAACCGCACCGACCGCTCGGCCAGACGCCGGAAGTTCGGCGTCTCCATCACGGTGCCGCCATAGGGTTCGAGGTAGTGACGGTTCAGGGTGTCAAACAGGACAAGGATCGCACGCATCAGGGTCAGGCTTTCGCAAGGATGGAAGTGTCTCGGACGAGCGAGATATCGACGGCAAAATCGCGGGCTTCGCCCGGCGCCAGCACCGGAAGCTCTCCGGCCTCCTGCGCCGCGGCCCGGGAGCGATGCACCGTGGTGCAAGGCTCGATGCCGACCATGTAGTAGCCCGCGCCGCGCAGGCGCAGCAGCTGCAGGCAGGGCAGGGTCCGGGTGTCGAAGGAGATCGTCAGCGCGAGGCCGCGGTCCGGGTTGATCAACCGGCACTTGGCCGGTCCCGGCGCTTCGGGGCGGTGCACCGAGATCTCGGATTGATAGCTGTCGGCCGGAGGGCCGAAGGGGCTGCGGGGATCGTGCGGCGTGCTGTGCCACAGCGCCGCGCCCGGGCCGGGGTCGATGACGCTTTCGGCATCGACGAGCGGAAAGCCGAGGTTGAAGTGATAGAGCATCATCGACGGCGCCGGGTGCGGCCCGATATTGTCGACACGGTCGCGGATCCGCAGGTCTTTCCCGCCCAACGGCATCTCGATCCGCCGCCGCAGGCGCAGCGCACCGCCGAATGTCATCGACTGGATCACCTCGCCTTCGCACCAGAGCATCGGCGTCTCGTCGGTCTCTGACAGCCCGTGGCCGATCAGCCGGGCAGGCTGCTGCGCGCCGTGGCCATGCAGCGGATAGGCGATCTCCCGGCCGGGATAGAGCGGCAGATCGTACGGCGGTGCCTGCTCGGGCTGGCGGATATGGTCGAACCCGCAGGTCGACAGAAACCCGTTCAGCCCCCGCAGATACCCTTGCCCGCCGTCACCCTGCGCATCGATCAAGGCCGGGTGACGATCGCCGTTGGGCGTGTGCCACGACAGGGTTTCGCCGTCCTGCGCCAGCCGCCCGATATCAAAGCTGCGGTCGACGACGATCTCGGCCTCCAGCCCGCCGCCCGAGCGCATCTCGATCACCCGCAGCCCGCGCCCCGGCCCGTCCTCCAGCGTCACCAGGCGCGTGCCGGCATAGGCGTCGAGGCTGGCGTGGCGGCGGCGCAGCTCGGTCACCCAGGCGCTCATTTCACCGCCCCTGCGGTCAGACCCTTGACGATGAACCGCTGGCAGAAGACCAGCACGAGCAGCGCCGGGATCGCCGACAGCACCGAGGCCGCTGCCATCTGGGTGTACTTGATCTCGTTCTCTTGCGCGAACTTGGCAATGCCCACCGGCACCGTGGCCGACTGGTTGTTGGTCAGCGCCAGGGCGACCGGGAACTCGTTCCAGGAGAAGATGAAGATCAGGATCCCGGTCGAGACCAGCCCCGGCATCATGATCGGCACAACGATCCGTCGCATCAGCCGCAGGAAACCGGCGCCGTCGACCACCGCCGCCTCTTCCAGCTCGTTGGGGATCTCGCGCAGGAAGGACGACAGCAGCCAGAGCGCCATCGGCAGGTGCAGCGTGGTGTGCGCGAGGATCAGAGCGGTCAGCGAATTGGTCAGGCCGACATGGCGGAACACCTCGTACCAGGCTCCGGCCAGCGTCACCGGCGGCACGAGGTTGAAGACCACGGCCCAGAGCAGGAACAGGTTCACGATCCAGCGCGGCCAGCGCATCCTGAGCAGCGAATAGCCGGCAAGGAAGCCGACGGAGAGCGCGATGAGGGTGCTCGTCGAGGCGACGATGACCGAGTTCAGGAAATTGCGGGTGAAGGTCGAGGTATTGCCGAACAGCACCTCGGCATAGTTCATCGACACCGGCTTGAAGGCGACGGTGCCCATCAGCAACGCGATCTGAGTCTTCAGCGAGGCGAGGGCGATCCAGAGGAACGGTGCCAGCGTCAGGATCGCGGCGGCGACCAGGGCGCCGTGCAGGACAAGGGTCACGGCGCGGCGCGACGTGAAGCGGCGGGCGGAGACACTCATTGGCTTCTGGCCTTCTGACGGGTCATGGCGACGCCGATGACAAGGGCGACAAGGAACATCACGAAGACCGACATCGCGGCACCGTAGCCGGCGCTGTCCTGCACGAAGAACCGTTGGTAGATGGTGAAGCTGATCACCTGGGTCGAGGTGCCGGGGCCACCGCCCGTCAGCAGATAGACCTCGTCGAACACCTTGAAGGCGATGATGGCGCGGAACACGAAGGTGGTGAAGATCGCCGGCCACAGCAGCGGCAGGGTGATCCGGCGAAAGGTCCGCCATGCGCCGGCGCCGTCGATCTGCGCGGCCTCGAAGACATCGCGCGGCAGCGCTTCGACCGCCGCCAGCAGCAGCAGAAACGAGAACGGCGTCCAGTGCCAGACATCGACCGCGATCACCGAACCCAGCGCCAGCGACGACGAGCCCAGCCAGTCCACCGGACCGAGGCCTATCAGCCCGAGCGCCTGATTGATGATGCCGAACTGGGTGTTGTACATCAGCTTCCAGATCGCGCCGATGATGATGCCGGGGATCAGGATCGGCAGCAGGAACAGCGTGCGATAGACCTTGGCCCCGCGCCCCAGCCGCGAACAGATCAGCGCCAACGCAAGGCCGATACCGACCTGAAGGGTGGTCGCCACGATCACAAGGATCAGGGTGTTGAGAATGCCGGCCTTGAACAGCGCGTCGTCCGCCAGCGCCCGGTAGTTCGACAGCCCGACCCAGTCCCATTGTGCCTGGCCTTCGACCCAGGAGACCTTGGCAAAGCTGAGCGCCAGGAGGTTGGCCAGCGGCAGCGCCGACAAAAGGACGAGGAAAAGAAGCGCCGGCAGGACGGTCATCAACTTGACCGGGCCGCTGGCTTTGACCGTTGCCATTGTCATGTCCAGTAAGCTTCGCCGCTGCGCGCGTCACCGACGCGGAGAGGGCGGTTTCGGGCGGGCCGCGCTGTGGCGGCCCGGTGACGTCGTTTGATGCCCTGCAGGGATTACTCGGTCAGATTGGGCAGACGCCCGGTCTCGTAGCCTGCATCCTGCATGATCTTCTCGATCTCGGCCGCCATGGAGTTCAGCGCCTCCACCGGGCTGATCTCGCCGGCGACGGCCCGGTTGAGGCCGACCTCGGTCACGGCCACGATCTCGGCGCCTTCGGGGATCGTCCACATCCGCCGCGCAGTCGGCAGCGCCTCGCGCATCACCGGCATGTAGCGGTTTTCCGGCTTCTCGGCGAATTCGCCCTCATAGGCCGCGGCACTGATCGGCGAGCCGCCCAGCTCGGCATAGGCCACCTGGGTTTCGGTCTGCTGGAACCAGTCGAGAAAGGCCAGCGCCGCCTGTTTGCGTGCATCGGGGATGTTCTTGGGAATACCGCCCAGCCAGTGGCCGATCGCCGGCGCGCTCTCGCCGCCCGGCGCATGCGGCAGGTTCATGTAGCCGATCTTGCCCACCACCGCGGATTTGTTGGGGTCGTCCATCTGCGACTGCGCTGCCACCGGCAGGATCGCATGGGCCGCCTGGCCGGTCACGAGATACTGGATCAGGGTCGCCTGATCCATCGACGCCGGGTTCGGCGGACCGACCTCTTCGGCGATCTTCAGGTACATCTCCAGCGCTGCCAGCGCCTCGGGGCTGTTCAGCGTGACAAAGAAATCACCGTTGCCCTCGTCCCGGAACATCGACCCGCCATAGCTGTTCATGTAGGGCCAGTAATCCCAGCTGATCGAGATGGTGGCCCGCGCGGAGCGCTGCATCATCCCGACCATTCCCTCGGCCTCCTGGATCGCCTTGGCATTGGCCAGCAGCTCGTCCCAGGTCTCGGGGATGGCCAGCCCGTGCTTTTCATACAGGTCGGCGCGATAGAACATCATGGTGATGTTGGGGTTGACCGGAATGGTCAGCAGATCACCGGTCTCGGCGTTCACCGTCCCGGTTTCGCTGTCGTAATACAGCGTGTCGTCAAAGGTATAGACATTGGGGTCGAGGGTGAAGCCGGCGTCGATACTGGTCAGCGGTTCGAGGAACCCGCCCTCGTACATCTCGGGATAGAAGATGCCGTTGACGATCAGGATGTCGTATTCGCTCTCAGCTGCGCGGACCGCATTGCGCTGCTTCTCGAGGCTGCCGGCATAGGGGTTCACGTCGAGCGTCGCGCTGTTGCCGGTCTGCTCCTGATAGAGATCGACGATATTGGCAAAGCCCTGCAGCCAGGGCGACTGGTTGATGACGATGTTGATCGGATCCTGAGTCTGCGCCCGGCTTTCCGGCGCGACAAGGACGGCAAGTGACGCGGCAACGGCGAATGACATCGCCCGCGGCATGAACGGCAAAGTGCCCATGGTTTCCTCCCTTGAAACTGCGGTCATCCTGCCCGCATCGAGGTAAAACTACTAACTTCTTTTTTCTTCAGTTATGCAACCTTTGCTTATACCTTTGTCCGGCCGACCTCCAGAGGTGAAAGATGATCAATCTGCGCCAGTACAGCCATTTCATCGCCGTTCTCGAAAGCGCCAGCCTGCTCGAAGCCTCGCGCAAGCTCAACATCAGCCAACCGGCCCTGAGCAAGAGCATCGGGGCGCTGGAAAGCTATTACGACGTTGCGCTGTTCCGGCGGTTGCCGCGCGGCGTGCGGCCCACGGCCTTTGCCCTGACGCTGGAGCCTCATGCCCGTCGGCTCCTGCATGACGAGGCAGAAAGCCGGGCCGAGATGGCGGCGGTTGCCTCTGGCTCCTCAGGCACGGTTTCGATCGGGGTCGGCGCGGCCTTTGTGCAGATCGCCAGCGACACCATCCGCGACCTCGACCGCGAGGTGCCCAACGTGCAGTTCAAGGTGATCACCGATCACGCCCACAACCTGCGCCAGGCGCTACTGGCCAATCGGATCGAATTCTACCTCGGCATGGCCAACAACGAGAGGTTCGATCCCGCCTTTGACGTCGAGCTGCTGTTTGCCGATGCCTTTGTCGGCATCTGTTCGCCACAGCATCCCTTCGCCGGTCAGGTGGTGCCGCCGGAGAAATGCCACGACGGCGAATGGATCGTTCCCGATCTCGAAGAGCCGGGGCGGGCGGCCCTTGATGCCTTTTTCCTGTCGTCGCTGAAACGCAAGCCGCAGGTCAAGGTCACCACCAACGCCGATCATCTGATCCGTCAGTTCCTGTCAGGCACCCGCTATCTGAGCATCGCGCCCGAGTCCTCGATGGCGATGCCGGGGTTTCGCGATTTCGGCCAGTTCCGGTTGCAAGGCTTCGACTTCAGACGAGAAGTCGGCATCGTCCGCCGCGCCGGCCACATCAGCACACCGCTCGGCCGCCGGTTTTCGCAGATGCTGTCGACCGCCCTGAAGCCTTGATCCGAAGGGGGCGCTGCATTCAGGACCGGGCGCCTCTTCACAGCCATGGTCTGTCGTCAGGATGGAACAGGCGGATCGCAATTGACCCGCTGGCGTTCAAATGGTTCCGTTTACCCGGTCATCCAAGTATATGATGTACTTGGATGACTGGCCCCTCGTCGGTTTTCGCGGACAGCGACCAAAGGACCAAAAGATGACCCCGTCGATCAAGAAACTCCAGAACAAGAGCCTGTCGGAAACCGTCGGAGACGAACTGGTCCGTTTGATCGCCTCGGGGGCGTTGAAGTCGGGCCAGAGGTTGAACGAAGTGCAGCTTGCCGAAAGTTTCGGTGTCAGCAGAGGCCGCACGGCTTCAAGGCCAAGCTGATTGCCTGACACGACGACTGATGCCGCCGGGACGGTCCGTCGCGGACCAGCTGTCCGCTAGGTCTCCTGCATGTCCTTGACGGCAAAGTCGATCAGGGCGCGAACCTTGCGCGGCAAGGTGCGCCCTTCGAGATAGACGGCGGCGATGTCACCACGTTCACCGGTGTAGCCGTCAAAAAGCCGCACCAGCTCGCCGTTGTCGAGCGCGCCGCGCAGGGCGAAGCTGGGAACATAGGCGACCCCGAGGCCGCGGCGCGCCAGATCGACGGCGGCACTGGCCGAATTTACATGAAACCGGCCCTCGATCTGAGCTACGACCTCGGTGCCGTCATGGTCAAAGACCCAACGCCGGGGGTTCCGGCGGTTGGTATCGACGATGCAACTGTGCCCTGAGAGCTCTTCGGGCGTTGTCGGCGCGCCGGCCTGCGCGAGGTAGGCGGCGCTGGCGACCGGCAGGCTCTGGAACGCGCCCAGCCGCCGAACCTTGAGTGAGGCCATGTCGAAACGGCCGATCCGAAAGGCAAGGTCGATGCCCTCGGCGGCAAGGTCGCTGAACGCATCGCTCAGCCGCAGGTCTATGGTGATGCCGGGGTGTTGCTCGGCGAACCGCGCGAGAAATCCCGCGATATGCACCTCGCCAAAGGTGATGGGCGCAGAGACTCTCACGACACCCGACAATCCCTTCGACGACTCCGAGATGTCGGCGAGCATATGATCCAGGTCGTCCAGCAGGGCAGGCGCGCGGGACAGCAGGTCGGTCCCGGCCGCGGTCAGCCCGACCTTGCGGGTCGTGCGCTGGAACAGGCGGACGCCGATGCGCGCCTCGAGCTCGGCCACGTATTTGGACGTCAGCCGGTTCGAAATGCCCAGGTGGTCAGCGGCGGCCGTGAAGGACCCGGTCTGGGCCGTCGCGACAAAGGCGCGAAGCTGGTCTATGAGGTCCATGGCACTATTCGGAACATATAAGAGATAGTCATTCCATAACTTCTACATTTCGTAGAAGGTCTGCAAGCCTTATGTTGGGAGCAGATCAAAACGGTCCGTCGCTCAGGACGGCACGCAGATGCAGAAAGCCGTGAAGATCAGTTCGGAGGCCGCCGATACCGGACCGCCAAAGAACGCAACTTCGAGCCTTTCGGCTTCATGAACAGACAATTCGGACAGGTGCCGGGCACTTCCCCGGAACGCGCGGCGCTGGCCGGCGGCCTGTCCCAACCCCAAGGAGTGACCAACATGTCCATCAATTCCGCAAACCCCAATGCCGACTATGCGGCCCTCGTGCTGCGCGTGACAAGCGGTGTGACCTTCCTCGCCCACGGCTGGATGAAGGTGAGCCTGTTCACCATCCCCGGCACCGTCGCCTTCTTCGAAAGCCTCGGGCTTCCGGGTTTCTTTGCCTACCTCACCATCCTTGGCGAACTGGGCGGCGGTCTGGCCCTGATCCTCGGTGTCGCCGTCCGCGCGGTCTCGATCCCGCTGATCGCGATCCTGCTCGGCTCGGTCTGGGCGCACGCGGGCTTTGGCTGGACCTTCTCGAACGAAGGTGGCGGCTGGGAATTCCCGCTGTTCTGGACCATCGTGCAGGGGGTGATCCTGCTGCTGGGCGCCGGTGCCTTTGCCCTGCGCCTGCCGGTGCTTGACCGCAGCCTCGGCAAGCTCGCCTGAGTGCACTTCAAGCTGCCGGATCGCCAAGGCGGCGGTCCGGCCCGGACACGGGAGACCCATCATGCAGACCCACAGCCTTCAGGACCTTCGCGATCGCTTTGCCCCCTCTGACCGGCTGCCGGCGGTCTTTCTCGGCCATGGCAGCCCGATGAACGTGATCGAGGACAATGCCTACAGCCGCGCCTGGACCGAGCTGGGCAAGAGTCTGCCGCGGCCCGAGGCCATTCTCGTGGTGTCGGCGCACTGGATGACCCAAGGCACCACGCTGGTCGATGTCTCGGCAATGCCGCGCACGATCCACGATTTCTACGGCTTTCCCCAAGCACTGTTCGATCAGCACTACCCGGCGCAGGGTCAGCCCGCCCTGGCCCGCGAAGTCGTCTCGCTGCTGAAAAGCCACCGGGCGCAGGAAGACGATCGCTGGGGGCTCGACCATGGCGCCTGGGCGGTGCTGAAATACCTTTATCCCGAGGCCGATGTGCCGGTCTTCCAAGTCTCCATCGACATGAGCCGCGGGTTGGACCACCAGCTCGAGATCGGTCGAACCCTGTCGGAGCTGCGCGACCGGGGCGTCCTGATCCTCGGCTCGGGCAACGTGGTCCACAACCTGCACGCCATGCGCCCGGGCGGCAAACCGCAGGATTTCGCGCTGGAGTTCGATGCGCTTGTTGCCGAGCGCCTGACCGACCGCAATTTCGCGGCGCTTGCAGATGCCAGGGGGCTCGGCCCGATGCTCTCTGTCGCCCACCCGACCGTGGATCACTACCTGCCGGCGTTGACCATCGCCGGCGCGTCGGACACCCGCGACGACCTGACCTTCATGACCGACGCCATCGACCTTGGATCGGTGTCGATGCGGTCGTTCATCTTTCATGCGAATTGAGGAGACAGCCCCATGCTTGTCGACGGAAAATGGATCGAGAACTGGCAACCCGTGCAGAAGGCCGACGAGAAGGGCCGCTTCGTGCGCCAGGTCTCGAGCTTTCGCAACTGGATCACGCCCGATGGCGCCCCCGGCCCGACCGGGGAGGGCGGCTTCAAGGCTGAACCCGGCCGCTACCGGCTTTATGTCGCGCTGATCTGTCCCTGGGCGTCGCGGACGCTGATTGCCCGAAAGCTCAAGGGGCTTGAGGATGTCATCCCGGTGACCGTGGTGAACCCCACATTGACTGATCAGGGCTGGTGTTTCGGTGGCTATCCCGGTGCGGATCAAGACCCGCTGTTCGGGGCGCGCTACATGCATGAGATCTATACCCGGGCCGATCCGCATTTCACCGGCCGCGCCACCGTGCCTGTTCTGTGGGACACGGTGCGGAATGTGATCGTGAACAACGAGAGCGCCGATATCCTGCGCATGTTCGACACCGCGTTCGAACAGCTTGTCCCGTCCGACCTGCGGCTTTATCCTGCGGACCTTGCCGCCGAGATCGACGCACTGAACCCGCGGCTCTATACCCTGCTCAACAACGGGGTCTACAAGGCGGGCTTCGCCTCGTCGCAGGCCGCCTATGACGAGGCTGTCGACGGAGTCTTTGCCATGCTCGACGAGCTCGAGGATCGGCTCTCGGGGGATTTCCTGTTCGGCGACCGCCTGACCGAGACGGATATCCGCGCCTTTGTCACCCTGATCCGCTTCGACGCCGCCTATCACGGTCTCTTCAAGACCAACCGTCGGCAGATCAGCGACTATCCGCGGCTCTCGGCCTACATGGCGCGCATTCTGCGCCTGCCGGGGGTGGCCGAGACCGTTGATATCGACCACATCACCCACGGGTATTACTCGATCAAGGCTCTGAACCCGACCGGCATCAGGCCGACCGGCCCGGCGCACGTCGAAAGACTGCTCGCGGCCTGACTTGGCAGGGGCCAGGCGGTTTGACGGGTTTGGCCCTTTCCAGGGGGGGGTGCCGGGCGGAATCGGGCAGGCCGGTCCTTTGGCGAGCTACAGCTCGGACGACCCTTCACTGCAAAATCAGATCTCCGGTTCAGGCCGGCCGGAGGACCGGCCGGCCTTTTCTGCGCCTGCGTCCCGGCCAAATGCCGACGCCAGGGTATCAGTCAAGACCCCCCCAATCATCGACAGAATCCCGGTTCGCGGCGCAGTCTGCAGTCCAACGAAACATGTAGATGTGGTGCCCCAGTGACCAAGATTGACCAGATCGAGACCCTGATCCTCGATATCCCGACCATCCGCGGCCACGTGCTGTCGATGGCCACGATGCGGGTCCAGACCGCGGTTCTGGTGCGGGTCCGGTTTTCCGACGGGTCGGAAGGGATCGGCGAAGGCACCACCATCGGCGGGCTGAGCTACGGGCCCGAAAGCCCCGAAGGTATCAAGTCGGCCATCGACACCTATATCGCCCCGGCGCTGGCCGGGCGCGACGCCGATAACGTCAACGGTGCGATCCAGCTGGTCGACAAGCTGGTCAAGGGCAACCGGATTGCCAAGACCGCCGTCGAAATGGCGCTCTGGGACGGCCTGGGCAAGCGGCTGAACGTGCCGGTGTCGCAGCTCTTTGGCGGTGCGGTGCACGAACGGCTGCCGGTCGCCTGGACACTCGCCTCGGGCAATTCCGAGACCGACATCGCCGAAGCGCATGAGATGATCGAAACCCGGCGCCACAACATCTTCAAGCTGAAGATCGGCAAGCGCTCGGTGCGCGATGACGTGGCCCATGTCGCCCGGATCAAGGCGGCGGTGGGCGAGGCCGCAAGCGTGCGCGTCGACATCAACACCGCCTGGTCGCTGCAGGATGCGCGCTGGGGTCTGAAAGGCCTGCAGGACGCCGGCTGCGAGCTGGTCGAGCAGCCAGTGCCGGCGCGCTATCGCAAGGACCTGGCGGAACTGACCCGCGGCTACGAGATCGCGGTGATGGCGGACGAGGCGCTGAACGGCCCCGAGGACGCCTTCGAGGTGGCCGCCAGCAAGGCCGCCGACGTCTTTGCCGTCAAGGTCGCGCAATCCGGCGGGCTCAAGCGGGCCTCGGAGGTCGTCGCCATCGGCCAGGCTGCGGGGCTTGGCCTTTACGGCGGCACGATGCTCGAAACCGGGCTGGGCACCGCCGCAGCGCTGCAGCTTTTCGCAACGGTCGAGACGCTGCACTGGGGGACCGAGTTCTTCGGGCCTCTGCTGCTCACCGAGGACATTCTCGCCGAGCCCATCACCTATCGCGATTTCTGCGTGGACATCCCGCGCGGCCCCGGCATCGGCACGACGCTCGACCCCGACAAGATCGATTTCTTCCGCCGCGATGGCGGCCGGACCATGACCGCTGTCGCCGGCGCATAACCCGGCGGCCCGATATCAAACCCAGCCGCCGCGCCGGAGACGCGTGACGGCAGACAGGAGGAGGACCCCATATGTTCACCCAATCCAATCTCGATGAATTCGAGGCGCGCCTCGATGGCGCGATCCAGGATGATCCGGAAACCGGCACCTTTCGCTGCCGCCGGGACATCTTTACCGACGAAGAGCTCTTCGAGCTCGAGATCAAGCACATCTTCGAGGGCAACTGGATCTACATGGCGCACGAAAGCCAGATCCCGAACCCCGGCGATTACTTCACCCTGACCATGGGCCGCACGCCCGTCGTCATCACCCGCGACAAGGACGGCGAACTGCATGCGCTGGTCAATGCCTGTTCGCACCGGGGCGCGCAGCTCTGCCGCTTCAAGCGCCGCAACCAGAAGACCTTTACCTGCCCGTTCCACGGCTGGACCTTCTCGAACACCGGCAAGCTGCTCAAGGTCAAGGACCCAAAGGGCGCGGGCTACCCCGAGCAGTTCAACACCGACGGCAGCCATGACCTGACCAAGGTGGCGCGGTTCGAAAGCTACCGGGGCTTTCTGTTCGGCTCGCTCAGCGCCGATGTGAAGCCGCTGGAGGAGTACCTCGGCGAGGCGCGCAAGATGATCGACATCATGGTCGATCAGGCCGACGAGGGCCTCGAGGTGCTGCGCGGCTCGTCAACCTATACCTATGACGGCAACTGGAAGCTTCAGGCCGAGAACGGCGCTGACGGATACCACGTCTCTGCCGTGCATTGGAATTATGTCGCCACCACCGCGCACCGCACCGACGACGGCAAGGAAGACAATATCAAGGCGACCGATGCCAGCAAATGGGCCAAGCAGCGCGGCGGTTTCCACGCCTATGACAACGGCCACATCCTGCTCTGGACCGAATGGGCCGACCCGACGAACCGTCCGGGCTATCCGAGACTGGCGGAATGGACCGAGAAGTACGGGGAGACCAAGGCGCAATGGATGGTCGGCGTGCTGCGCAACCTCTGCCTCTATCCCAACGTCTTCCTGATGGACCAGTTCTCGAGCCAGATCAGGGTGTTCCGCCCGATCAGCGTCGATCAGACCGAAGTCACGATCTACTGCATCGCGCCCAAGGGCGAAGCCCAGGAGGCGCGCACCCGCCGCATCCGCCAGTACGAGGATTTCTTCAACGCCTCCGGCATGGCGACGCCGGACGATACCGAGGAATTCCGTGCCACCCAGCGCGGCTATGCCGGCGCGGCGCATGCCAAGTGGAACGACCTGACCCGGGGCGCGACCCAGTGGATCGAAGGCCCGGACGAAGACGCCAAGGCCCTGGGCATCAACCCGGTTCTGTCCGGCGCCCGGACCGAGGACGAAGGGCTCTTCGTCATCCAGCACAGCAACTGGTCCGAGCGCATGGGCCAGGCCATCTCCAAGGAACGCGAAACCGCGCCCGGCGCGGCTGTCGCGGCCGAATGAGGAGGAGAGACAATGACCACTGACACGCTTGAACGCCCCGACGCCGGAACGCTGTCCTACGAAGACATCCAGGCCTTCCTCCACGCCGAGGTGCGCGCCCTGGACGACCGGGATTGGGACACCTGGCTGACCTTCTATCATCAGGACTGCCCGTTCTGGATGCCGGCCTGGGATGACTTCGACACCCTGACGGAAGACCCGGCAAACGAAATGTCGCTGATGTACTACCCCAACAAGCAGGGGATCGAGGACCGCGTCTTCCGGATCAAGACCGACCGGTCGTCCGCGACCTCGCTGCCCGAGCCCCGGACCAACCACTACCTGTCGGGCATCGAGGTGCTGAGCCGGGAGGGCCGCGAGATCAGGTTGCGCTTCAACTGGCACACGCTGAGCTATCGCTACGGCCAGACCGACCAGCACTGGGGCACGTCGTTCTACACGCTCGACACCAGCGGGCCCAAGCCGCTGATCACCGACAAGAAGGTGGTCCTGAAGAACGATCACATCCACCACGTGATCGACATCTACCACATCTGATCTCTGCCACAGGGGAGAGAAACGAACCTCCGCGCACCGCCTGTGGTGCGCGGCCATGGGAGGAGCATGCCAAGATGACCTACAACATTGCCCTGAATTTCGAAGATGGCGTCACCCGCGTCATCCAGTGCGATGACGACGAGAAGGTGACCGATGCGGCCTTCCGTCAGAAGATCAACCTGCCGATGGACTGCCGCGACGGCGTCTGTGGCACCTGCAAGTGTTTCGTCGAAAAGGGCGAATACGAGCTGGAATTCTACATGGACGAGTCGATGAGCGACGAAGAGGCCGCAGAAGGTTATGCGCTCACCTGCCAGATGATCCCCGAAAGCGATTGCGTCGTGCGGGTTCCGGCCTCGTCCGCCCTCTGCAAGACCGCGCCAGAGGCCGTCGAGGCCGAGGTGCAGGGCGTCGACCGGCTGTCCGAGACCTCCTTCGGTCTTCGGGTGAAGCTGGCCAAGCCGATCAGCTTTCTGCCGGGGCAATACGTGAACCTGAGTGTTCCGGGCACCGACAAGCACCGGTCCTATTCCTTCTCGTCGGCGCCGGGCGCGCAGGAGGCGACCTTCCTGATCCGCAATATTCCGGGCGGCGTCATGAGCAGCTATCTGGGCCAGCAAGCACAACCCGGCGATGCGCTGACAGCCACCGGGCCGATGGGCGCCTTTTACCTGCGTCCGATCGAGCGCGCGCAGCTCTGGCTGGCCGGCGGCACCGGCCTCGCGCCTTTCCTGTCGATGCTCGAACAGGTGGCCGAGCAGGGCAGCGATCACCCCATCGTGCTCTACTACGCCGTGACCCGGGCCGCCGACCTGGTGGAGCTCGAGCGGGTCAAGGCGCTGGCCGACAGGATCGGCAATGTCACCGTGATCACCATTCTCGCCGCAGAAGACGACGCGCATGACCGCAAGGGTTTCGTGACCGACCACCTGACCGCCGATGACCTGACCGGCGGCGATTGCGACGTCTATCTCTGCGGACCGCCCCCCATGGTGGACGCGGTGCGCGGCCATTTCGGCAAGCTGGGTGTCGCGCCCGCGAACTTCTACTACGAGAAGTTCAACCCGACGGAAGACAAGGCCGAAGCGGCATGACCCGTCGTTTCGAGGACAAGATCATGGTGGTGACAGGCGCCGCGCAGGGCATCGGCCGCCGCGTCGCCGAACGGGCCGCTGCCGAAGGCGCCAAGGTGCTGATCGTCGACCGCTCCCCGGCCCGCAAGGACGTGGTCGCCGCGATCCGCGCGGCAGGCGGCACGGCCGAGGCGCTCTCGGTCAACCTCGAAACCTGGTCCGGCTGCGACAAGGCGATGCAAAAGGCCATGGATGTCTGGGGCCGGATCGACATCCTGGTGAACAACGTCGGCGGCACGATCTGGGCCAAGCCCTTCGAACATTACGAGCCCAAGCAGATCGAGGCCGAAGTGCGCCGGTCGCTGTTTCCCACGCTTTTTTGCTGCCGCGCCGCAATCGAGCGGATGTTGCCGCAGGGCGCTGGCGTGATCGTCAACGTCTCGTCCATCGCCACGCGGGGGCTCAACCGCGTGCCCTATGCGGCAGCAAAAGGCGGCGTGAACGCGATCACCGCAAGCCTGGCCTGGGAAGTCGCAGAGCGCGGCATTCGCGTGGTCGCCACAGCGCCGGGCGGTACCGAGGCGCCGCCGCGCGTGGTGCCGCGCAATGCCAACGCTGAAGAGGAGCAGCGCGAGGACTGGTACCAGACCATCGTCGACCAGACGATCCAGTCCTCCCTGATGAAACGATACGGAACGCTCGACGAGCAGGCAGGCCCGATCCTGTTCCTGGCGTCGGACGACGCTTCCTACATCACCGGCGTGACCGTGCCGGTGGGTGGGGGCGACTTGGGATAGGCCCTGAGGAGGGGCCGTTCAACCAACTGGAGGAGATACCAAATGAAACGTTCTATCCTGGCGGCCCTCGGGCTCGCCACCAGCCTCGCTGTGCCTGTCGCAGCCGAAGACATCAAGGTCGGCCTGCTGCTGCCCTTCTCGGGGGTCTATGCCGCGCTTGGCACCGAGATCGAGACCGGCTTCAACCTAGGGCTTGCGCAGTATGGCGCCGAGACCGACGTCACCTTCGAGATCGTCCGCGAAGACACCGAGGTGAAACCGCCCGTCGCGCTTGGCAAGGCCAAGAAGCTGATCCTGCAGGACAAGGCCGATGTGCTGGTCGGCGTCGTCAGCTCCGGCGTGCTGAGCGCCCTGCGGGACATGGTGCATGGCGCAGGGGTGCCGCTGATCGTTGCCAACGCCGGCAATGACGAGGCCACGGGTGCCGCCTGTTCGCCCTACATCACGCGGATGTCCTTTTCGAACGGTCAGGTCAACCGGCCGATGGGCGCCTGGATGGCGCAGCAGGGCATCAAGAAGGTGTTCACACTGGCGCCGGATTATGCGGCAGGCCACCAGATGATCGGCGGCTTTGTCGACAGCTTCACCGCCGCCGGCGGAGAGGTGGTCGGACAGGAGTTTACGCCGTTCCAGAAAACCCAGGACTTCGGGCCATATCTGGCGCAGGCCAAGGCCAGCGGCGCGGACGCCGTCTATGTCTTCTACGCCGGCGGCGAGGCGATCTCCTTTGTCAAACAATACGACAGCTTCGGGATGAAGGCCGACCTGCCGCTCTATGGCTCGGGCTTCCTGACCTCGCCGCTCTACGTCAATGCGCAGGGCGAAGCGGCCGAAGGCATCATCACTGCGCTGCATTATGCGCCGACTATCGACAGCGGTCCCAACGCAGCCTTTGTCGGTGCCTTCATCGAGGAAACCGGGCGCATGCCGTCGGAATTCGCGGTGCATGGCTATGACGCGGCGCACGCCCTGATCGAAGCGGTCAAGACCGGGGCCACTGATCGTGCCACCTTGGCCACTGCTCTGCGTCAGGTCCGTTTCGAGGGGCCGCGCGGCGCGCTGTCGGTCGATCCGGCCACCAACAACCTGATCCAGCCGATCTACGTCTACGAGACCGTGGCGGGCGAGGGCGGGCTGACCCAGAAGATCCTGGCCCAGCTGCCGGCCGAGGCCGATCCGATCAACGGCTGCGAGATGGCACCTGTCTCCAACTGACTGTCTGGCCCGGTCGCCTGTCGGTGGCCGGGTCGCACCCTGCGAGGAGGACCTTCTCATGACCCATGATCTTGGTTTCTGGACACTTCAGACGCTCAACGCGCTGCAACTTTCCATGCTGCTGTTTCTGCTTTCCATCGGCCTGACGGTCATCTTCGGGCTGATGCATTTCGTCAACCTTGCGCATGGTTCGCTCTATGCTCTGGGCGCCTATTTTGCCGCGTCGCTGGCCGCAGTGGGCGGCTATTGGATGGGGTTCTTCCTGGCCCCCGTGGCCGTCGCGGGCGTCGGCATCCTGCTTTATTCCGGGCTGATCAAGCGGATGCGCAAATCCGGCCCCATGGCGCAGGTTCTGGTGACCTTCGGGCTGATCTTCGTGCTGCTCGATCTCACACGGATCGTCTGGGGTGACCTGGCGCTGGCGATCGACGTGCCAGCGGTGCTCTCCGGCCGCCTGAGCTTTCTCGGCGTCGAGTATCCGACTTATCGCCTGTTCATCATCGCTTTGGGTCTGACGATCTTTGCCGTGCTGGCCTTTGGCCTCTCCCGCACGCAGATCGGCGCAATGATCCGGGCCGGTGTCGACAATGACGCCATGGCGGCCTGCCTCGGGATCAACGTCGAACGGCTGTTCTTCATCGTGTTCTGTGTCGGATGCGCGCTGGCCGGGCTTTCCGGGGCGGTGGCCGCACCGCTGCTGAGCGTGACGCCGGACATGGGGCTGCAAATCCTGATCCCGACCCTGATCGTGATCGTGATCGGCGGGCTCGGATCGCTCAGGGGCGCAATCGCCGGATCGCTGATCTTCGGCTTCGTACAGACCTTCGGCGCGGTGCTGGCGCCGCAGCTTGCCTCGGTTCTGATCTACGCCCTGCTGGCTGCCGTTCTGGTGGTCAAGCCGGTGGGCTTGTTCCCGGCGAAAGGATAAGACGATGTTTTCCCACAATTCTCTCCGCTACGCGGTGCTGGCCCTGCTGGCCGCAGGCGCGCTGTTTCAGGCCTTTACCGCCGGCTACTTCGGTTTGGAGATCCTGACCGAGATCCTGATCCTCGCCATGCTGGTACTGGCGCTCGACATCGTCGCAGGCTTCGGCGGCATGGTCTCGCTCTGCCACGGTGCGCTGATGGGCGTCGGGGCCTATGCCTATGTGCTGCTGTCGACCAAGGCCGGCATCGCGCCGCCGGTGGCGATGGCCGGGGCGGTCGTCCTGACCGGGGCCATCGCCTGGGTCATCGGCGCGATCTGCGCCCGCAGCCATGGCATCTACTTCATCATGGCGACGCTGGCCTTTGGCCAGATGGCCTATTCCTACGTCTTCGAAGCGCCGATCTTTGGCGGCGATGACGGGTTGGGCGGGATCTCGCGGTTTGACCTGAGCGTCATCGGCGTCGACCTGAACGACAGCCGCAGCTTCGCGCTCTTCTGCCTTGCCGTGCTGGCGGCACTGTACGGGGCCTCGGTGCTGATCCTGCGCTCCGGTCTCGGGCGCTCGCTGACCGGGGTCATGCACAACGAACAGCGGATGCGGGCGCTGGGCCTGACCGTCTGGCGGGTGAAGGCGGATGTTTTCGGCCTGTCTGGCATGATCGCAGGGATCGCGGGTGTTCTGGCAGCTCAGCATATCCTCTACATCTCGCCCGGACTGCTGGCCTGGACGGTCTCGGGCGAAGCTCTGGTGGTGGTGATCCTTGGCGGTCTCGGCACCCTTGTCGGCCCGCTGGTTGGGGCTGCGGCCTTTGTCGTGCTGAAGCACGAACTCAGCGCGGTCACGACCTATTGGCACCTGGTTGTCGGCCTCATCCTGATCGCCGTGGTGATGAGCCGCGCCAACGGGCTCTTTGGCTGGATCGAGGCCCGCTGGAGCGCGCGGGCCGACCGTCGCACGGCGGATGCCAGTCGCAAACAAACCCCGAAGGAGGTGCTGAGCGATGCTTGAGACATGCAATCTGGACAAGAGCTTCGGCGCCGTCCACGTCACCCGATCGGTCTCGCTGAAACTGGAGCGCGGCGAACGCCGTGTCATCCTTGGGCCGAACGGGGCGGGCAAGACGACGCTCTTCAACCAGCTGGTGGGCGAGTTGACGCCCAACAGCGGCTCGATCCACCTGGCAGGCGAAGACGTCACCGCCTTGCCGGTCGCCACACGCGCCCGTCGCGGCCTGTCGCGCAGCTATCAGAAGAACACGCTGTTCGACGGGTTGACGGTGGCGGAAAACCTCGGGCTGGCGTCCGCCGTCCATACCGGCAACGCCACCCGGCTCTGGTCGGACAGCCTGGCCAAGCCCGAGGTGCGCGAGATCGTCGAAGAGGTGGCGGCGCAGGTGAACCTGACGTCCTTCCTTCATGCCAAGGTCTCCGAGATCAGCTACGGCGTGCGCCGCCAGCTCGAGGTCGGTGTCGCGTTGGCCACCCGGCCGCTGGTCCTGCTGATGGACGAGCCGACAAGCGGTGTCGGGCCGGAAATGGCCAAGGGCTTTCACGACCTGCTGAACAACCTGCCGCGCGATCTGACGCTCTTGATCATCGAGCATGACATGGACCTGGCCTTTGACGTGGCCGACACGATCACCGTGCTGAACTATGGCGAGGTGGTTTTTGACGGCCTGCCGGAGGAGGCCCGCGGGTCGAGCCTGCTCAAGGAAATCTATCTGGGGAGCTGGGAAGATGCTTGAACTGAACGCAATCGAATCCGGGTATGGCGAGACGCAGGTGCTCTACGGGGTCTCTCTCGCCGCGCAGACCGGTCGGGTGATGGCCATCCTCGGTCGCAATGGTGCGGGCAAGTCCACGACGCTGAAGACCATCATGGGCCTGTTGCCGCTCAAGTCCGGCGAAATCCTGTTCGATGGCAAACCGATCGCGGGGCAGCCGTTTGACATTGCCAGGAGCGGGATCGCCTATGTGCCGGAGACGCGGGATATCTTTCCGTCGCTGTCGGTGCGCGAAAACCTCGAGATCGCGGCCCGCCGGTTCGGGGGCGCCGGCGCGGACTGGACGATGGAGCGGGTGCTCGATCTCTTTCCGCGCCTTGGCGAACGGCTGGAGAACGGCGGCACGCAGTTGTCGGGCGGCGAACAGCAGATGCTGGCCATCGCCCGGGGCCTGCTGATGAACCCGAAGCTGCTGATCCTCGATGAGCCGACCGAAGGCCTTGCGCCGATCATCGTCAAGCTGATCCACGACAAGCTGCAAGAGCTCAAGGCGGCGGGGCTGTCGATGATCATCGTCGAGCAGAACTTCGGTTTTGCGACCTCGCTGGCCGATGATGTCGTGGTTGTCGGCAAGGGCCAGATCGTCTGGACCGGCAGCGCCGACGAGATCAAGGCCGACGAAGACGCGCAGCACCGCTGGCTGGGGGTCTGAGGACAGGGGGGCGCCCGGTCTCAGGGTGCCCTTTCAGAACAGCTTGCGGGCCACCTTCTGGGCGATGTTGACGAAGTGCCTGACGTGCACGCCCTGTTCGTCGACCCGGTAATTCACCGCCAGTTCGGTGCGGGCAATCTCGGGCTCGATCTTGAGGAACTTCATGCCCTTGCGCGGCGCGGTCGCCACCGACTCGGGCACGATACAGACCCCTTCGCCCACGGCCACGAGACTGAGCGCCATCTGCAGGTCCATGCACCAGATGCGCAGCGGTGCCGTGAAACCTGCATCCTCGACCGCCTTGATCACCATGTCGGCATAGCTCGGCCGTGGCCGCTCGGGGTAGAGGATCAGGTGATGGGTCTGCAACCGTTCCAGCTTGGCCACCGTGCGCGATCCGGTGTCGATGATGTCGGGCAGCGCCAGAATGAGCCTTTCCTCGACAAGGTGTTTCGACAGGAATTCCGGGTCCTTGAGCGTCGGTCTGGCAAAGGCCACGTCCAGTTCGCGTGACACCAACGCCCGGTGCAGATCGGCGTTGTTCATCGGGATCAGGCTGAGATTTACCTCGGGGTAAGTCGTGCGATAGGACCGGATGATATTGGGCAGGATGCCGAAGGTGGCCGAGCCCACGAAACCCACGCGCAACCGGCCTTCGGCGCCCTGGCCCAAGCGCCGCACCTCGAGCTGCGTATCCTCGAGCTGGGCGAGGATCGATTTTCCGCGTTCCAGCAGCCGCTGACCGGCTTGGGTCATGGTGATGGCGCTGCGGCCGCGGTTGAACAGGATCGCGCCCAGTTCCTCTTCCAGCTGCTTGATCTGCCGGCTGAGCGGCGGCTGCGCCATGTCCAGACGCTCGGCCGCGCGGCCGAAATGCAGTTCTTCGGCCACGGCGATGAAATAGGTCAGTTGCTTGAAGTTCACGTTTGTCTCTCTCCCAATGCAGGACGATATGCGATCCACCGCAGCCCACCAATAAAAAAGCCCCCGAGCGATCGGGGGCCAGTCTGCAGGGAGGTTTGGTGAATTCACTCGGCGGCGATGGCCTCGGCTTCGGCCGCGGTCTTGAGCACGAAGTCGAACTCGAAGTGCAGGTCGGTGCCCAGCTCCGCGGGTGCGGGTTTGAAGGTGCCGATCAGGCTCTGCTTCACCGCGAAGACGCTGTCGTCTTCCAGCCAGGCGCTGTCGGCGTCGTAGATTTGGCTGATCAACGGACGGTAGCCTTCTTTCGAGATGATGAAGTGCATGTGGCCGGGGCGGTTCGGGTGGTGCCCCATGAAGCGCAGCAACTCGCCGGCGGTTTCATCATCCGGGATCGGGTAGGGCACGGGGCGCACCGCGACAAAGGCATACTGGCCGTTTTCGTCGGTCTCGAACCGGCCGCGCAGGTTGTATTCCGGCTGATCGGGGTCGAGGTTTTCGTAGATGCCGTTGGGCGCATCTTCCCAGACGTCGATCGTCACGCCGGCGATGCCCTTGCCGTTTTCGTCCTTGATGCAGCCCTCGAAATAGGCGGTCTCTTCGTTGTCGTAGTGCTTCTGGATGATCGAGGCGCCCTTGGGCAGCACCGGGGGGTTTTCGCGGTAGAACGGCCCGAGAACCGTCGATTCACTCTCGTTGCCGTCGACCGGGTTGGTCATCATGTCGACCAGAACCTCGACGCCGAGGATATCGCCCAGCAGGATGAATTCCTGGCGGTTGTCGTCGCACAGCTTGCCGGCGCGGGCGAGGTAGTCGCAGACGAAGAGAAACTCGTCATGCTGCAGCTTCACGTCCTTGACGAAAGCATGCAGGTGCTTGACCAGGCCGGTCGCGAGTACGCGCTGGCGGTCGGTGATCTCGCCGTGTTTGCCGAGGCTGTCGATCACGACGTCGGTGATGTTGTCTTGGTTGACGATGCCCATGGGGTGGTTCTCCTCCTGAAGGTCTGATGTCCGGTGACGAGAGGCCGTCGGCCGCCCGTCGTGCTTCAGACATCCTCCAAATGGCCGCCGGGCCCAATGCCCGCCACGGTATGGAGTGATACCGGCGATGGCCCGGCGATCCCGCCACACGGGTTCCCGGTCGATCCGCAGGGGACGACGCCGACCCGACAGGGCAGAGTATCGGCCCATACCCCTGCCGGCATGGCTCTGAGGCCCGCGCCCATGGCACCACTTGCCTCACACATGACCACAATGGAGGCCAAGGTGATCGATACCTTCACGCAGATACAGACCCGCCTCGAGGCGACGCCGCATCTGGTGCGCCTCGGTCGATTGTTTTCCGAAACGGTGCTGATCGAGATAGACGGGGCAGAAGTCTACCTGACCTTCGAACAGGGCCGCATCACCTCGGTCATTCCGGGCCCCAGCCGCAAGACGCCCTGGCGCTTTGCGCTGCGGACCTCGGCCGAGGCGCTGGAGAAATTCTGGCAGCCGCGGCCCGAGCCCGGCTTTCACGACATCTTTGGCTTGGTGAAGATCGGCGCAGGGCGGATCGACGGCGACATCCTTTGCCTGGTCAAGAACCTGCGTTTCTTCAAGGAGGTCCTGGGCCTCGCCCGCGCGACAGAGGAGCTGGCAGCATGAGCATCGAACCCATCACCGGCCGTTACCTGACCGTCACCGTCGAGGGCGCGCCGCGGCGCATCTATTTCGAGGAAGCCGGGCAGGGGCGCCCTGTCCTCTGCCTGCATACCGCAGGCGCCGACACCCGGCAGTGGCGCCATCTGATGAATGATGCCGAGATCACCGCGTCGAACCGCCTGATCGCCTTTGACATGCCCTGGCACGGCAAATCCCTGCCGCCCGAAGGCTTCGAGACCGAGGAATACCTGCTGACCACCGAGGCCTATATCGAGACGGTGCTGGCCGTGAGCGAGGGTCTGGGGCTGGGTCGCCCGGTGCTGGCCGGCTGTTCGATGGGCGGGCGCATCGCCCTGCAACTGGCCGCGTTGCATCCCGACAGGTTCAGCGGCTTCATCGCCATCGAGGCCTCGGACTTTCAGCCCGCATGGTACGACATCGACTGGTTCCACCGCCCCGACGCCCATGGCGGCGAAATGGGCGCGGCGCTGGTCTCGGCCAATATCTCGCCCTACGCCCCATCTGCCGAGCGTTGGAACACGCTCTGGATGTTCATGCAGAGCGGCCCCGGCGTGTTTCGCGGCGATCTGAGCTTCTACACCAGGGACGACAGCCTGATTGCGCGTCTGCCGACGATCAATACCGAGCGGACGCCAGTACATCTCATCGTCGGGGCCTATGACCTGACCTGCACGCCGGAAGATGCCGCGCGCACCGCAAGCGCCATCCCCGGGGCGACGTTGGCGGTGATGGACGAGCTCGGGCATTTCCCGATGAGCGAACACCCCGAGGGCTTCCGACCCTACTTCGTCGAGGCGCTGGAAAAGATGCCGGTGGAGGCTGCGAAAGCCGCCTGACCGATCACCCCAAGCACGCGGAGGAGGAGCCATGTGCAAGAACGCCGATACCCCATGCCCCGGCTGCAGGAAACACAAGCAGGCGGAGACCGCCTGGATGTTCTTCACCGACGAAGAGCGGCAGGCGCTTAAGAGCCTGAGCAAAACACAGCCCCCGGCGCGCCCGGCTGCACAGCCTTGAGCGAAACCCGAGCCTCGAAGGCTGACATCCAGTCAGCCCGTCAAACGGAAAAAGACCATGTCCAATCCCTGTATTATCTGTGTGGCAATCACCGGCAGTCTGCCCACGAAAGCCAACAATCCCGCTGTTCCGATCACCGTATCGGAGCAGGTCGAGTCCACGCATGAAGCCTTCGAGGCGGGGGCCTCCATCGTCCACGCACATGTGCGCAACGACGACGAAACCCCGACGTCCGACCCCGACAGGTTCGCGGCCCTGAAGGAAGGCATTGAAAAGCACTGCCCCGGCATGATCGTCCAGCTCTCGACCGGCGGTCGCTCTGGCGCAGGCCAGACGCGTGGGGGCATGCTGTCTCTGAAGCCCGACATGGCGTCGCTGTCCGTCGGCTCCAACAATTTCCCGACCCGCGTGTATGAAAACCCGCCGGAGCTGGTGGATTGGCTTGCCTCGGAGATGCTGACCTACGGCGTCAAGCCGGAGATCGAGGCCTTTGACCTGAGCCACATTCTGAAAGCAAAGGACATGTCCGACAAGGGCCAGCTCGCCGGCACCCCCTATGTGCAGTTCGTCATGGGCGTGAAGAATGCGATGCCGGTCGATCGGGAGGTGTTCGACTACTACATTCATACGGTCAAGCGCCTGTTTGGCGCGGATGCGCCGTGGTGTGCCGCAGGCATCGGGCCCCACCAGCTCACGCTGAACGAATGGGCCATCGCCGCGGGGGGCCATGCGCGGACCGGGCTCGAGGATAACGTCCGGCTGGACCGCGACAGGCTGGCCCCCTCGAATGCGGCGCTGGTCAGTCGCGCCGCGGAAATCTGTGACCGGTTCGACCGCCCCGTCGCCTCGTGGCAGGAGGCGCGCCGCATTCTGGGGCTGCGGATGCCTGCCGGACAGGAAGAGGGCGTCGCCGCATAAAGGCGGTTTGGCCGCCAGTGGCTACGGCCATCCGGGGAGGGCCATCGGGGTCTCAGTCCCCTGTCAGACGAGGGTCGCGCCGTCACCTAGGAACGGCGCGACCATTGGATCATCTGGCGGGAAGCCCGCACCCGCGGACCGGGTCGCCGCCGGGCCTGAGCGCTGGGCAGATCGACGCTGTGTGGTTTACGCCTCGCCCTGCGGCTCGAATATCCCGTCAAAGAACGCCGCCAGCTCGGTGAAAGCCTCCAGCGGCAGGATGTGTGCGACATATTGATCGGGGCGCACGACAATCAGGCAGCCGTCCGTCCGGTCGATCCCGCGCATCTCGTAGATGTCGTCGCCCAGCTTGTGATCGACACAGAACACCTTTTCGAAGTCGCGCAACCCGTAGCTTCCCTTCGCCGGGCGCAGCAGCGCGGGCATGTCTTCATGGTTCAGCGATTTGAAGTCCTGCTGGAATATGGCGCGCAGATCGAAAAGGGCGTCGATGTCTTCGTCGCTTCGGGTGAACCGCCGCACGGGCGAGGCAGGATCGTTCTCCAGCCAGGCGCAAAGCCGATGGATGGCGCCACCCCCGGTTCCCGCGTCGTCCTGTCCGGCAAAGGCGTAGAGCCGCCAGCGGCCGTCGGCCTCGGCCACGTGACCAAGGTGCAGCGGCTTGGCGTCAGCCACCCGCAGCACCGGGGCCGAATGGAACCGCTTGCCGAGGATCTGCCCGGTGGCAAGCTGCTGGTATGTGGGCGCGGCAATGATGCGGGACGGCTCATACTGCACGGCAAGACCGCCGGTGAATTCCAGGTTGTCGATGAACTGCTTCTGAAAACGCGGCATGTCGGTGCCGTCAAGCTCGGATTGGCCCGGAGGCGCGCTCATGATCCGGGCCCATTTGTGGTCGGTTTCGACCAGACGTCTTGCCTCTTCAAGCCGCTCGGCCGAGTAGCTGTGCAGCAGGCTGGCATCCGAGCGGCCGGTCAGCACATGCGCCAGCTTCCAGCCAAGGTTGAAGGTATCGCCCATCGACACGTTCATCCCCTGACCCGCTTTCGGGCTGTGCGTGTGGCAGGCGTCCCCGGCGGTGAACACCCTCGGGGTGCGCGTCGCCGTCTCGCCTTCGGGGACATCGTCGAACTTGTCCGTCAGGCGGTGGCCGATCTCGTAGATCGACCACCAGACTACCTCTTTCACGTCGATGGTGTAGGGCCGCATGATCCGGTTGGCGGCGGCGATGATATGCTCTGATGTCAGGTTCCGGTTCGCGACGCGTTCGTCGGGGTTGAGCTTGTCCAGCTCGACGTACATCCGGAACAGATAGCCGCCTTCCCGCGGGATGATCAGCACGTTGCCTTCGCTGGCCGACTGGATCAGGCATTTGCGGCGCAGGTCCGGGAAATCCGAATTCGCGAGAATGTCCATCACGCCCCAGGCCTGATGGGCGGCGTCGCCGTGCAACCTGCCGCCGATCGCCTTGCGCACATTGCTGCGCGCGCCGTCGCAGCCGACGACGTAATTCGCCCGGACGCTCACCCTGTCGCCCGCGCTGCCGTCTTCCCTGACGTGCTCCAGCGTGACGGTCACCGGGTGGTCGTCGGTGCTCGTGTCGACCTCGAGGTCCACGACCCTCAGCCCGTAGTGCGGCTCCAGCCGGGTCGGTGACTTCTTCATCACGTCAAGGAACAGCTGGTGAATGCGCGCCTGGTTGACGATGGTGTGCGGCATCTCGGATTGGTCATCCGCCACGTCCTGCGCGATCCCGACACGGGTGATGTGGTCGGTGTTCGCGGGATCGGGCCTCCAGAAGGACGTCTGGTTCACCCAGTAGGCCTCGCGCTTGACGGTCTCGGCAAAGCCGAAAGCCTGGAACATCTCCATCGACCGGACATTCACACCGTCCGCCTGCCCCTTTTCCATCGGGCCCTGTTTCGGCTCGACGATCATTGTCGTGATCTCGGGAAAGCCCGCCAGTTGCGCCGCAAGGCACAGCCCGGCCGGACCGCAGCCGGCTATGAGCACGTCGACGGTCTGCGGGACCACACCGCCATGCGGGTGTTCGTGGCCGGGGGCGGGGGCCTTGATGTCCGGATCCCCGGGTCTGAATCCGTCCACATAATACTGCATCGCGCTCTTCCGAATTCCGTGTTGCCTCAGACTACAGTATCTATGCCGACTGTCGCGCTTCGGAGTAGGTATGCATGAATACCTTTTCGGTCACGCCGGGGGCGCGAACCCCATTTCTCGGGCCAGCGCCGCGCCATGTTCGTCGAGTGCCGGGCCGCGCGGACGCGGGTCGGGGCGGCGCCCGTCCAGCCGGATCGGTGCCGCCACCTGTGCCAGGGTTCCGCCGGGCTTCAGCATGTCCTGCACCTCCGGGCCGCCCTGGGCCAGCATGTCGTCCCAGCCACGGACGCGGGCGCACCAGATGCCCTGCGGCGCGAGCCGGGCTTCCCAATAGGCGGCGTCGCGGGCGGCGAAGATCTCTTGCAGCCGCGCGCGGATGGCCTCGCGGTCGCGGAACCCGTCCAGCGCGGCGAGGTCGGGCTGGCCAAGCACGTCGGCCAGCGCCGGCATCGGGGTCATCGCCAGCGCCAGATGCCCGGTCCTTGCGCTATAGACCCCGTAGGGCGCCGCGAGGTAGCCATGGGCGGAGCCTTCGGTCATGCGCTGCGGCGGGGTGCGGCCATTGCTCATCCAGGTGGTCAGGAACTCGAACTGCAGGTCGATCAGCGCTTCCAGCAGGCTGGTCTGTACATGGGTTCCCGCGCCGGTCCTGGCTTGCCGGTAGAGCGCCGCCAGAAGCCCCTGCGCCAGACAGGCCCCGGCGGCGATGTCTGCAATCGGCAGGCCGACGGGCACCGGTCCTTGGTCGGCATTGCCGCTGAGCCACATCAGCCCGCTGCGCGCCTGCGCCAGCAGATCCTGGCCGGGCATCCCGGCCCAGTCGCCGGTTTCGCCGTAGCCCGAGATCGAGCCGTAGACCAGCCCGGGCCTGAGCTGCGCGGCGGCCTCGTAGCCCAGCCCCAATCGCTCGATCACGCCGGGGCGAAAGTTCTGGATCACCACGTCCGCCGCCTGCACCAGTGTCCTTGCGGCCGCCCGTCCTGCCTCGGTCTTCAGATCGAGTGTGATACTTTCCTTGCCGCGGTTGATGGCGTGAAACAGGGTGGATTCGCCCTCCACCCGCGTGTCGGAGACATAGTGGTGCCGACAGAGGTCGCCGCGGTCGGGGTTTTCCACCTTGATGACCCGTGCCCCCAAGTCGAGCAGGCGGAGCGAGGCGTAGGGACCGGCCAGGAACTGGCTGAAATCCACCACGGTCACGCCGTCCAGCGGTTTCATGCCCCGGCGGTCGCGTCGAGCGCGCCCAGCACAGCCTCGGTATCGGCCCCCAGCGTCGGCCCGGCGGTCGGGTTGCGCAGCGCCGAGCCGTCGATCCGGATCGGGCAACGGGTGGTTTTTGCCGCCTCCGTCCCGGCACGGATCTCCTGCACTGGGTCGAGCGCGGCAAAGCCCTCGGTCGCGGCAAAGCCGGGCCAATCGAGCACCTCGGCGCACCACAACCCGGCGGGCTCCAGGACATCGAGCCAGTGCCGTGTCGGCTTGCCCGCCAGCACGCGGGCGACCACCGCCTTGATCGCGTCCAGCTGCGCAAAGGCCTGATCCTGTCCGAACTCGGCAATCTCGGGGCAATCGAGCAGCTCGGCCACCCTGGCCAATGGCGCCATGGCCAGCGCCATGTGGCCATCGGAGGTCTCATAGATGCCGTAGGGGGCCGGCTGGTAGGGGTTGGCATTGCCCTGCGCGTGGCGGCGCGGCTGGCCCTCGGGATCGTTGAGGAAACAGGTGAATTGTTCAAAGGTCATGTCGATGGCCGTCGACATCAGGTCGACGTCCACCAGCCCGCCCTTGCCGGTGGTGCCGCGCCGCACGAGGCAGGCAAGGATGCCCTGCACCAGCAGGCCCGCCGTGGCGACGTCGAGCATGGCAAAGCCGGTGGGCACCGGCCCGTCGCCATCGTTGCCGTTGAGCCAGGCGATGCCGGACAGCGATTGTACCAGCAGGTCCTGCCCGGGCTTGTCCTTCCACGGGCCGTCAGCGCCATAGCCCGAGACCGCGCCGTAGACCAATCGCGGGTTCAGCGCCTTGACCGCGTCATAGCCCAGCCCGATCCGCTCCATCACGCCAGGGCGAAAGTTGTGGATCATGACGTCGGCGGTGCCGATCAGCGCCTTCACCCGCGCCAGGTCGTCGGGGTTCTTCAGATCGGCGGCAACGCTCTTCTTGCCGCGATTGAAGGTGTGGAACACGAGGCTGTCGTCGCCCATCCGCTGGTCGTTGACGACCATGGACCGGCAGAGATCGCCGCATTGGGGCCGTTCGATCTTGATCACCTCGGCGCCGAGGTCGGCCAGCCGCAGGGCCGCCACGGGCCCGGCGAGGAATTGCGCGAAGTCGAGGACGCGAAGCCCGGCAAGCGGCAGGTCGGGGGTCATGGGGGTCTCTCCTTGTCGTCAGGTGATGAGGGCCGCGGCGTGGGGGCTTGTCTCGGGGCGGAAGCCCAGCGATTGCGACAGCTCCAGCGCCGTGATGCGGATGGTGGCGAGGGTTTCCTCGGCGGTGGCCGCATGGCCCACCTGGCCGATGAAGCCCGAGGTGATGGCGGCCACGACGCCCCTGGTGTCAAACACCGGCACACAGAGGTTGCGCACACCCGCGATCATCATGCTGGGCGTGTCTTCAAAGCCGTTCTGACGGATGCGGGCCAGCCGCTCTTTCAGTGCGTCGCGGTCGCCTGCGGGCTGGCGGGCGAGGTGGCGCTCCTGCACGTCCTCGGGCGAAAACGCGAGGATCACGTGGCCGGAGCTGGTCTGGGCGACCGGGAACAGCGACCCGGTGCGCACCGAATATCCGGCAGGCAGGGGGCTTTGCACCGAGGTCAGCACCAGCACGTTTTCGCGGTTCAGAACGCCCAGATGGCAGGACTGGCTGGTCTGTGCAGCGATCCGCTCCAGAAGCGGCAGGGCGGCGTGGATCAGTCGTTCGGTCGGATCGTATCGGTGCGACAGTTCGAAGAGCTTGAGCGTGACCGAGTAGCGGCTGGTGCCTGCGTCCTGCTGCAGGTAGCCGCGTTCGGTCAGGTAGACGACGACGCGGTAGATCTCGCCCATGGTGCGGCCCAGGGCATCGACGATCTCGTTCATCGTCAGCCCGTTCGGCTGCTCGGTCAGCAATTCCAGGACGTCGAGCGCCTTTTCCACCGCCGGAACGGCGGATTTTGCCTTCTTGCCCTCATCTGTCGCGCGCTTGTTCATGGTCACTCCCCTGATTGTGCCGCGCGCATCTTGGCCTGTTCGGCCTTGGCAAAACAGAGGGACATGAGTTCGTTTTCATTGCGCAGCCCCTGTTCGAGGCTCAGATCCATGGCGCCGCGCACCGCCGCCTTGACGGCCTCGGTCGCATGGGGGGCGTTGCCGGCGATCTGGGCCGCGACCGCGCGGGCCTTCTCCAGTTCCTCGCCCGGCTCGGTGAGGTATTCGACCATGCCGATCCGCGCCGCTTCTTCGGCGTCGAAGCGATCGCCGGTCAGCAGCAGTTTCATCGCCTGGCCGTAGCCGCACATCCGGGTCAGGTGCCGCGCCGCACCGCCAGCGCCGTTCCAGCCAAGCTGCACCTCCGGCGCGGAGAAGACGGCAGAGCGCGCCACGACCCGCAGGTCGCAGGCCAGCGCGATCTCGAGCCCGCCGCCAAGCGCCCAGCCCTTGACCGCCGCGATCGCCGGTTTGCGCAAACCCAGGATCGGCGGGATATAATCGTACCGATTGCGCCACGCCCAGAAATCTTCGTAGCCCTCCAGCGCCTTGATGTCCGAGCCGGCGCAGAACGCCCGTTCGCCCGCGCCGCGGAAGATCACGACATGCGCCGCCGCGGTCTCGTTCGCCTCGGCACAGCAGGCGCCGATCTGGCGGTACATCTGCGGCGTCAGGGCATTGTGCTTGGCGGGGCGGTTCAGGGTGATCTCGGCCACGTTGCCGTCAAGGGTGAAGTCGACGCTGCCGTCGGTGTCCTGGGTCATCTGGGAAGCCTCAGTCGAATTGCAGGTTGGGCAGCCAGAGCGAGAGCTGCGGAACATAGGTGAGCACGAAGAGCATGCCGAAGAGCACCAGATAGAACGGCGCGCTGGCGCGGATGAAGTCGGCGATGCGCACCCCGGTGATCGAGCAGGTGGTGAACATCAGCGTGCCGAGCGGCGGCGTGACACCCGCGACGGTGAGGTTGAAGACCATGACCACGCCGAAATGCACCGGGTCGATGCCGACCTTGGTGATCACCGGCACCAGGATCGGGGTCAGCAGGATCAGCGCGGCGGAGCCTTCGATGAACATGCCGGCGACCACCAGAAGCAGGTTGATCAGCAGCAGAAGCAGCAGCGGGTTCTGGGTCAGCGCCAGCATCGCCTCGGCCACCTGCGCCGGAATACGCTCCCATGTCATGTAAAAGCCGAAGGCGCTGGCGGCGCAGATGATCAGCAGGATCACGGCGGTCGCCTGCATCGTCTGTTCGAGGATCGGGCGGATGTGGGCGAGCTTCAGATCGCCATGCAGGATGCCGACGATCACCGCGAACAGCACCGCCATGGCACCGGCCTCGGTGGGCGTGAAAAAGCCCAGCCGGATGCCCAGTACGATGCCCACCGGCACCAGCAGGGCGAGCAGGGCGTTGCGAAAGGCCCGGCCGCGCCCGGCCCAGGGCATGGGCGCGTCAAAAGCCGGTTGCAGGTCGAGCTGGCGAGCGCGGAGCGCAACGGCGCCCATCATCGCGGCGCAGATCAGCACGCCCGGCAGGATGCCCGCGAGAAACAGCCGGCCGATGGAAACATCGCCCATGAAGCCGTAGAGGATCAGCCCGATGCCCGGCGGAATGATCACCGAGATGATCGAAGAGGACGCGGTCACGGCGGTGGAGAACGCCGGGTCGTAGCCGCGCCGGGTCATTTCCGGCACCAGCACCTTGGACTGCATCGCCGCATCGGCATTGGCTGAGCCGGAGACACCCCCGAGAAGCGTCGAGAGCAGCACGTTGACCTGCGCCAGCCCGCCTTTCCAATGGCCGGTCATCGCCTCGGCAAAGGCCATCATGCGGGACGTGATGCCCGCGAAGTTCATCACCACGCCGGTCATGACGAAAAGCGGCACGGCGAGCAGCGGGAAGGAATGGGTAACGGCGACGATGCGCTGGATGAAGAGTTCCGGCGGCATGGCGCCGGAAATCAGGAAGAAGGCCAGACCGGCCATGCCGATGGCAAAGGCGACGGGGATGCCGATCGCGATGCCGGTCAGCAGGATGACAACGGGGGCGAGGGTCACAGCACCTCCTCCAGGGTATCCACCAGTGGCGGCTCCATCAGGCCCAAGAGCCGCAGGGCGGAGGTGAGCGACATGCCGACAAAGGAGATCAGCGTGGCGAGATAGACCCAGGAAAACGGGATATCGAGCACCGGCGAAGGCCGCGTCGCGCCCTTCTGCATCATCAGGAAACTCAGCCATGCCGCGTAGACCAGAAAGGCCAGAACGGCGACTTCGGCCAGTTTCAGCACCGCGCGCCGCGCCGGGCGGGGCAGAAGATCGACCAGCAGCGTGACGCGGATGTGCCGCCCCTCCTGATGTGCGGTCATCGCGCCGATGAACACCACCCAGGTGAACAGGATACCCGACAGCTCTGTCGTCCAGACCGCCGGACGCTCGGTCACGTAGCGCGTCAGAACGCCCCAGAGCACCGAACCGGTCAGCACCGCCAGCGCGGTGAAGGACACCAGGTTTTCGGCCCGTCTGGCCCATTTGGCGACGATTTGCATGGTCTCTCCTCCCGATGGGGGTCCGGGCATGAGGCGCGCCCGGACCATGGATGGGTCAGTTGTCGAGGATCTCGCGGACGCGGTCGTAGAGACCTTCGGACCAGTCCGGGAACTTGGTGAAGACCTCGGCCGTCGCCTCCTGGAAGGCGGCCACGTCGACCTCGCGGTTGAAGGTCACGCCCTCGGCTTCCAGCTTGGAAATCCATTCCTCCTGCGAATCCACCATCAGGTTGGTCATGAAGACCCCGGCCTTGTTGGCTTCTTCGCTCAGCACGGTCTGGATCTCTGCGGGCAGCCCGGCGAAGAGATCGGCGTTCATCATCAGCCCGGTGAAGCCCTTGAAGTGGCCGGTCAGCGAGATGGTCTTCTTGGCCTCGTGCAGCTTTGCGCCATAGATCGAGGGCAGGGGCGCCTCGGCCCCGTCCACGACACCGGCGGAGAGCGCGGAATAGACCTCGCCCCATGCCACCTGCGTGGGCCGCGCGCCCATGGCATTGAACGTCTCGACCCACATCACGTTTGGCGGTGTGCGAAAGGTCATGCCGGCGATGTCGTCGGGGCTGGAGATCGGCTTGTCGGCCAGCATGTGGCGCGAGCCGAACAGCCAGTTGAGCGACAGCACCTCGAGCCCCGCCTCGTTGCGGGCGCGGTCCTGCAACTCGGTGAAGAGCGCGCTGTCGGCGATCTTCTGCAGATCGCGCGGATCCTCCATCAGGTAGGGCCCGCCCAGCACGCCGAAATCGGGCACGAAATCCGACAGGTAGGCAGGTTCGGAAATGGTGATGATCGGCGCGCCTGCGCGCACCTGTTCAAACACTTCCGGGTTCGAGCCGAGCTGCGCGTTGGCGAAGATCTGGATCGCCACGGCGCCCTCGGTGCGCTCTTCCACGTTCTTCACGAACTCTTCCATCGCCTGCTGGATCGGCTCCTGGTCCGACGTCACGTGGGCGAGGCGGAACGTGTAATCCTGCGCGGTCGCGGCAAGCGGGGCCAGCGCGAGGCTGGCGGCGGCGATCAGGCGGCTTGTACGGCCAACAATCTGAAATGTCATGGGGTTTTCTCCTCCGATTCGGTGTCTGGCGGGCGATTGCCCGTCAGGTCCGCACCTTCCATAGCACGGCAACTTGCAAATACAAAAGTTATTTTGATACTTGAAAACAAGAGCGTGCTACGGCAAGGATGACCCCAGCCGCGAGAATCGGGAGGAACAAGCGCATGAAACTGAAGGGCATGACCTGGGATCACCCGCGGGGCTACGATCCGGTGGTTGCCGCGTCTGAGGTGTTTGCCGCCGAGACCGGCGTCGAGATCGCCTGGGACAAGCGTTCGCTTCAGGCCTTTGCCGATGCGCCGATTGCCGAGATGGCAGAAACCTACGATTTCATCGTTCTGGATCACCCGCATGTCGGCCAGATCGCCGAGGCCGGCGCATTGCTGCCTTTGCCCCTGCCCACCGATCCGGAGGCCTCGCTGGGCGGATCGGCGGAAAGCTATGTCTGGAACGGCAGTTGCTGGGCCTATGCCATCGATGCCGCCTGTCAGATGGCCTGTTACCGGCCTGATCTGGCCCCGCCCCTGCCGCAGCAATGGGAGGACTTCCTCGCCGCGGATGCCGCGAAGTTCCGCCCGCTGACGCCGCTTCTGCCGGTCGATGCCTTCGACATGCTGATGACGCTGGTGGCGGGCCGCGGGGGCGACCGAATGCCCGCCAGCCCCGAACGCTTCGTTTCCGGGGACAACGGGGTCTACGCGCTGAAAATCCTGCGCGCGCTCTACAATCTCGGACCCGACGAACAGGTCGACATGAACCCCATCCGGGTGCTGGAGGTGCTGACCACCGGCGACGATTTCGCCCTGTCGCCCTGCCTTTTCGGCTACGTCAACTACGCCCGCCCGGGGTTCCGCCCGCATCAGGTGGCCTATTTCGACCTGCCGGTCAGCACGGGTCACTCCCGCCCGCGCGGCATCCTCGGGGGGGCGGGGATCGGCGTCTCTGCCAAGACCCGCCACCCCGAGGAGGCCACCCGTTTCGCCGCCTGGGTCACCTCGCAAGAGGTGCAGTCGGGCGTCTACCTGGCCAACAACGGCCAGCCCGCCAACCGCCACACCTGGCTGGAGCAGGCGAAGAACCCGGAGGTCGCGGGCTTCTTCAAGGGCGGCTTTCACACCATCGACAACGCCTGGACCCGCCCGCGCGACATCTGGTTCCTCGATTTCGTCGACGAGGTCTGCGCCATCATGCCGGATTTCTTCCGCAAGGCGATCCCCGAGGAGACCTTCCTCGCCCGGATCGACCAGCTTTACCAACATCATCTCTGCGAGGCCTGACACATGCCGATTGCCGTTATCACCGGAGGAAACAAGGGCCTCGGCCTCAGCCAGTCGCGCCGCTTTCTCGAGGCAGGCTTCGAGGTTCACGTCGTGGCCCGCAGTCGCGCCGAGTTCGACACGCTGGGGCAGGGGGCGACGTTTCACGAATGCGACATTGCCGCCGACCGCGAGGCCGACTGGCTGGCGGCGATCCATGCGCAGGCCGGCCCGATTGCCGCGCTCGTCAACAACGCCGGCGTGCACTTCAAGAAACCGATCTGGGAGGTGCCGCCAGAGGCGCTGGACCGGGTGCTCGACATCAACGTGCGCGCCATGTTCGCCGCCTGCGGGCGCTACGTCAGCCTGCATCGCGACACCGGCGGCGCCATCGTCAATGTCTCGTCCATGGGCGGCATCATGGCGCTGCCCTCGGCTGCCGCCTACGTGACCGCCAAGACCGCAGTGGTCGGGCTCACCCGCTCGGTCGCCGTCGACGCGGCGCAGTTCGGCATCCGCTGCAACGCGGTCAGCCCCGGCTTCATCGATACCGACATGACCCGCGCGGTGCTGGAGAAGGACCCGGCGCGCCGCGACAAGATCGAGGGCCGCATCCCGAGCCACAGATTCGGCCAGCCCGAGGATGTGGCCGACGCCATCTTCTACCTCGCCTCCGACCGCGCGGCTTACGTCAATGGCGTGAACCTGCCCGTGGACGGCGGCTATGCCATCGGATTCTGAAGGACAGACCATGAGCCATATCCAGACCCGCCTGACCGCCGCCCAGGAGGTGACCACAAACCGCCAGACCCCGCCAGACACGGTGCCCGAGGGCCACGCCCGCCTGCGCCTTGCCGTGGCCAGCCTGTGCGGCACCGACCTGCATTACTATGCGCATTTCGCAAACGCGGGCTTCCAGTTGCAGAACCCTGTGACGCTGGGCCACGAAGCCTGCGCCTGGGTCGAGGAGCCGAACGGATCGGACCTGAAGAAGGGCCAGCTTGTCGCGCTGAACCCGATCATGAATTGCCAGGTCTGCGACGCCTGCCGGCGCGGCGAGGAAAACCTCTGCACCGCCAAGAAGTTTCCCGGCTCGGCCACCACCGTGCCGCATCTGGACGGGTTCTTCCGCGAAATCATCGACCACCCGGCGCGCTGCTGCCGGCCGGTGAAAGACGGCGTGAACCCGCGCCATCTGACCTTTGCCGAGCCGATGGCCTGCGCGCTGCATGCGCTGAACAAGGGCGGTGTCGAGGCCGGGCAGAAGGTGCTGGTGACCGGCTGCGGGCCGATGGGGCTGCTGGCGATCGCCGGGGCAGCGGCGCGCGGCGCCAATGTGACGGCACTCGACCTCAGGCCCGGTGCGGTGGAGGTCGCCTTGCAGGCCGGGGCCGCCGAGGGGCTTGTCGCCGACAAGGTGACGGACGCCGAGATCGAGAAGCGTTTCGACGTGGTGATCGAGGCCTCCGGCGCCATCCCCGCCTTCAACACCGCGCTCAAGGCGGTGCGGCAGAAGGGCCGCGTGTCGATCCTGTCGAACATCCAGCTGCGCGAGGCGCAGGTGATGCTGCATCTGGTGATGCTCAAGGAGATCGAGATCGTCGGGTCATTTCAGTTCAACCGCGAATTCGAGGAAGCGGTGCAGCTGATCGAGGCCGGTTCTGTCAACTTCGACGCGCTGACCGCTGCTGAATATCCGCTGGTTCAGGCGGGCGAGGCGCTGGCCTGCATGGCGGCTGGCAAGGCATTCGGCAAGATCATTCTGACGGTATTTGGTACGACATGATGTTTTGAGGATTCAGTCAAAAATCCGATTGTATCCACAATTATCAGCTTAAAGCATCATATCGTTTGACTTGTGGATAGATTTGGTCGTACCAAACTGACGACGGTGGGGGGAGACCGCCGGGGAGGAAGACAGTGGAACCGTTCGACCACATCATCATCGGAGGCGGCTCGGCCGGCAGCGTGGCCGCTGCGCGGCTGATCGAGGGCGGCGCGAAAGTGCTGCTGCTCGAGGGCGGGCATCACCACCGGCATCCGCTGCTCGACATGCCGCCGGGCGTGTTCAAGCTGCTCAAGAACGGGTCGAAGTTCTTTCGCACCCACACCTCGATCCCGCAGTCGCAACTGGGGGGGCGGACAACCGTGATCCCGCAGGGCAATGTTCTTGGCGGCGGCTCTACCGTCAACGGCCAGGCCTACGTGCGCGGCCGTCCGCAGGATTACGACGGTTGGCACGAACTGCTGCGCGGCAACAACGATGCGCCAAGCTGGGCCTGGGAGGCGCTGTTGCCGCATTTCAAACGGCTTGAGGGCAACCGCAAGTTCAATGACGATCTGCACGGCTGCGACGGGCCGCTGACGGTCTCGGATCCCGGCCACATCGACGACATGGCGCGCTGGTTCGTGCAGGCGTTGCAGGCACAGGGCGAACCCTTCAACCCCGATTTCAACGGCAAGACCCAGCGCGGTGCCGGGTTCTTCCAGTTCACCTATGACAGCGGTCAGCGGGTCTCGGCGGCCTATGCCTTTCTCGACCCGATCCGCAGGCATCCGAACCTGACGATCCGCCTGCAAAGCGCGGTGCAGCGGGTGCTGATCGAAAATGGCCGTGCGGTGGGCGTGGTCTATCGTGACACATCCGGTGCAGAAAAGACCGCCCGTGCCGAGGGTGACATCATCCTTTCGGCCGGCGCGCTGATCACGCCGCAGATCCTGATGCTGTCGGGCCTCGGCCCTGCGGATCACCTTCGCGCCCATGGTATCGCGGTCGCGGAGGACCTGCCCGGCGTCGGCCAGAACCTGCAGGACCACCCCGATGTGTCCATCGTGGCGCGGGCCAATGGAAAATACGGCTATTACAAGCAGGACAGCGGCTGGAACATGCTGCGCAATGGCATGGAGTTCAAACTCTTCGGGCGCGGGCGTATCACCACCACCGGGCTCGAGGCCGCCTGTTTCGTCAACCCCACCGACCCCGAGGCGCTGCCCACACATGAGGCCTATTGCATCCCGGTGATGTACCTCAACGACGAACAGGCCAGGACCATCCCCGAGGATTACGGCGTCGCGATCCAGATCGTGCTCCTGAAACCGCGTTCGAGAGGCGACGTGACGCTGGCCTCGGCCGACCCCGCCGACAAGCCGCTGGTCAACCCGAACTTCCTGTCCGACGACCGCGACCTGGACGAGATGGTGACAGGCCTGCGATATTTCCGCGAGACCATGAACCAGAAGCCACTGGCCGACCGCATCGACGCGGTGGTGGCCCCCACAGATTACTCGGACGAGGCGCTGCGCGAGCACTGCCGCCGCGTCGTGAAAACCAACTTCCACCCCGCCGGGACCGCGAGGATGGGCGCCGATGGCGACCCGATGGCGGTGCTGGACGCCCGGATGCGGGTGCGCGGCATCGAAGGGCTGCGCGTCTGCGACATGTCCGCGGTGCCCGACATTCCCGCCGGAAATACCAATGCTCCGGCCATGGTGCTGGGCGACCGCTGCGCCGAGATGGTGCTGGGCCGGATTTGAAAAGGATCACCGACATGCCCGATTTCGGACGACTGCTGCGCGAAAACAATATCATTTTCGTCACCCTTGCCCTTTGCGTGCTGTTCTATCTGATCAGCCCGCGCTTTTTGAGCCTCGACAACATGTCGGCCATCTCGCGCCAGATCGTGCCCATCGGGCTGATTGCGCTGGGCCAGTTCTTCGTCGTGGTCTCGGGCAATATCGACCTGTCGATGGGCATGGGATCGGTGCTCTTCGCCATCGTGCTCGGGGTGTTCTTCGGCCTGACCGGGGGCGTCGCGCTGGGGATCGTGGCGGTGATCGCTTTTTCACTGGCGTTGGGTTTCCTCAACGGGGTGCTGGTGGCAAAGCTGAAACTGCCCGCCTTCATCGTGACGCTGGCGATGCTGTTCTCGGCTCAAGGCCTGTCCGGCCTGATCATCCCGCGCGGCCAGCAGATCTTCCTGATGGGCGATTTCTTCCGCTTTGTCGGCGCTGGCAAGGTCGCGGGGCTCTACTGGTCCTTCCTGTTTCTCGTGGCGCTCTTCGTGCTGGCCTACGTGGTCTACAATCACACCCGCTGGGGCGCCTACGTGATTGCCATCGGAAATTCCGAGGAAAACGCGCGGCTGGCCGGCATCAATGTCGACCGCGTCAAGATCGGGGTCTTCATGTTCTCGGCACTCTGCAGCGGGCTGGCGGGGATCGTCCTGTCGTCGCGCATGGGCTTCGTGCAACCGGGGCTCGACGGCAACGGGCTGCTGCTGGACGGGATCGCCGCGATCATCATCGGCGGCACGCTGATCCTGGGCGGACGCGGCACCATCGGCGGCGCCTTCTGGGGCCTGCTCTTCATCGGCGTCATCAACAACGCGCTCAACCTGCTGAACGTCGAAGACGTCTGGCACCAGGTCTTCAAGGGGGCGGTCATTCTGGCGGCGCTGGGGGCCAACTGGGTGCTGTGGCAGTCGCGGCAGGTCGAAGCACACTGATTCAACGAATTTACCAAGACCAATGAGTTATCAACATGGAGGAGACCAACTCATGACTTTCCGGAAGACATTCGCAAGCACATTGGCGCTGGCCGCTGCATTCGGCGCAAGCGCAGCCACCGCCGACGAGGGCAAGCTCGACATCGTGTTCATCAATGATGGCCATGTCGCGCCCTACCACGTTGCCTGGCTCTCGGGCTTCGAGGACGCCATCGAGGCCTATGACGAGGCTTTCGAGGATATCGAGATCACCGGCCGCTGGCTCTCGGCCGAAGGCTCGCTGGAAAAGATGATCCAGCAGACCGAGGTCACGATCAACGAAAAACCTGACGTGATGTTCGTCAACGCCATCAACGTCGATGCCTTCGAGCCGCTGGTGGCCAAGGCGCAGGAGGCGGGCATCACCTGGATTGCCGTGCATTCGCCGATGGAAAGCGCCGACTACAGCTTCACGCTGGGCGATGTCGAGAACGGCACCAATCAGGGCATGGCCATGTGCGCGCTGTCGGGCGGCGAGCCCTACAAGGTGGCGGTGATGCTGGGGCAGGCGGGCAACCCCTCGGGCGAGGCGCGGCGCGAAGGCATCATGAACGGCATCAAGACCTGCGACAACGTCGAGGTGGTGGCTGAACAGCCCGCCGACTGGGACACCGTCAAGGCGCAGTCGATTGCCGAGAACTGGCTGACGCAATACCCGGATCTCGACGCCATTTCCGGCGTGACCGATGCCTACATGTATCCCTCGATCGCCATTGCCACCAACTCGGGCAAGGAGCTGGATTTCTTCGGCTATGACGGCGACATCCCGATCCTGCAACAGATGCAGGACGGCCCGGTCAAGGCCGACATCCTGCTGTCCGGCACCCGCGAGGGCTGGAACTTCGTGCAGATGGCCTATCGCATCCACAAGGGCGAGACGCCGGACAAGGTCTATGACTTCTTCACCCCGCTGGTGATGAGCGAAGAGAACCACAAGCTGGCGCTCGAGAACGGCTTCCCCGAGGACGTGCAGGTCTATTACGTCGATCAGGCACTCGACGTGGCCGCCAAGGGCTTTCTCGAGTTCGGTCCGGACTCGGTGAAGTAACGACACGACCGGGGCGGCCCGGCCGGCGCCGCCCCCCCCTTTCGGGAAGGATAGATCATGACCACTGCCACCGCCGCGACGCCGCCACGGCCGGGTTTCAGGTTCGACAGCCTGGCACAGCGCTACCTGTTTCTCATCGGGCTGATCGTGATCGCCTCGGTGGGCTTCGGCATCGCCAACGACAATTTCTATTCGCTGGCCAACATGGGCATCCTGCTGCGCTCGATCGCGGTGCTGTTCCTGCTGTCGATGGGCATGACCTTCATCATGCTGACCGGCGGCATCGACCTGTCGGTCGGCTCCAACGTGGCGCTCTCGGGCGGCGTCGGCGTGGTGACGCTGACCGCCACCGGATCGGCCCCTCTCGGATTTGCGGCCGCCGTGGCCTCGGGCATGGCGATCGGCGCGGTCAACGGCGTCTTCATCGGCCGGCTCAGGCTGTCGCCCTTCATGGTGACGCTGGCCACCTACGCACTGGCCCGCGGGCTGGCATTGGTGATCTATGATGCGAATTCGATCAATGTCTCCAACGCCGCCTTTCTCTGGCTGGGCGGGGTGAGCTGGGGCAACATGCCGGTTGTCATTCCCTTCGTGGCGCTAGTTTTCGTGGCCCTTTCGGTGCTGCTCTACAAGACGACCTTCGGCCGTGATGTCTATGCCGCCGGATCGAACATCAACACCGCCTTCGTGCTGGGCCGCCGTCCCGAACGCACGCTGGTCTGGGTCTACGTGCTGTCGGGTGCCCTGGCAGGTTTGTCAGCGATCATCACCGTCGGACGCGTCTCCTCGGGCCAGCCCTGGGCCGGTCTCTACCTCGAGTTTGACGCGATCACCGCCGTGATCCTCGGCGGCACCTCGCTGTTCGGCGGACGCGGCAGGCTCTTGGGCACGATCCTCGGCGTCCTGCTTTATGGCATCATCATCAACGGCCTCGTGCTGACCGGCACCAACCCCTATCTGCAGAGCCTCATCAAGGGGATGATCCTTTTGGGCGTGGTGCTGCTCGACACGCTGGTGCAGCGGAGGAACGCGCAATGACCCGGCAACTGGACATGAAGGGCATCGGCAAGAGCTTCTTCGCCACCCGCGCTCTGGATGAGGTCAACTTCACCTGCCACGCGGGCGAGGTGCATGCCTTGGTCGGCCTGAACGGTGCCGGCAAATCCACGCTGATGAAGATCCTCGGCGGCGTCTACCAGAGGGACGAGGGCGCGATCGAGATCGACGGCTCGCCAGTCGAGATCGCGGCACCCGCCGACGCAGGCCGGCATGGCATCGCGATGATCCACCAGGAGCTGTCGCTGATCAACGAGCTGACGGTGGCGGGCAACATCTTCCTCGGCCGTGAGTTGCGTCGCGGGGCCACGCCCTTCATCGACAAGCGCGAAATGGCGCGGCAGGTTCGGGCGCAGCTCGACCGGTTCGGGCTGAAGCTCGACCCCACGGCCAAGGTGGCCGATCTGAACTCTGGCGAGAAGCAGATCGTCGAGATCATCCGCGCGCTCATGTCCGACGCCTGGCTGATCGTGATGGACGAGCCGACCTCGGCGCTGTCGGAAGAAGACAAAGAGATGCTCTTCGACTTCATTCGCAGGATGAAGGCCGAGGGCATCGCCATCATTTATATCTCGCACCATATGCCGGAGATCTTCAGCATCGCCGAACACGTCACGGTGATGCGCGACGGTGTGATCGTGCTGTCCGAACGCACGCGCGAAACGAGCGAGGATCGCGTCATCCAGTCGATGACGGGGACCGAGCTGGATCACTTCGTCAAGCCGCACAAGCAGATCACCGGCAAGACGCTCCTGGCGGTCGAAAACCTCAGCCATCCCGGGGCATATGAAAACATTTCCTTCACCGTTCACGAGGGCGAGATCGTCGTGATGACCGGGTTGCGCGGCTGCGGGGCGCCGGAACTGGCCAAGGCGATCTTCGGGCTGGACAGCGCCTATCAGGGCACCGTCTCCTACCTCGGCCAGCCGCTGAAACCCGGGCGTGGTCCGGCACAGGCGGTGGCCGACGGCATGGGACTGGTGACCGAGAACCGCGACAAGAACGGCATCCTGCCGCCCTTGTCCGTGCGTGACAACATCGCGCTGCCCTACCTCGAGAAATCGGTGAAGGCCGGGCTGATCGACGGACGCCGGATCGAGGCGCTGGTTGACAAGGCGATCCGCGACACCTCGACCAAGACATCCTCGCCGGAGCAGGAGATCCGCTTTCTCTCGGGTGGCAACAAGCAGAAGATCTGCTTCTCGCGCTGGCTCGACCCCGACCTGAAACTGCTGATCCTTCTGGAGCCCACCCGCGGCATCGACGTCCATGCCAAGGCCGATATCTACCGCATCATCGAAGACCTCGCCGGACGCGGCGTCGGCATCCTGATCCTGTCGTACGAGATCGACGAGGTCATCATGTTGGCCGACCGGGTGCTGACGATGTATCAGGGCGAAACGGTTTCCGAATACGCCTATCCCGGTTTCGACAAGGACCGGATGCTGGCCGACATGGCCGGGGCCGGGCAGCCGCACTGACACCTCCGGGGCGCCTCGAACGGCGCCCCGGACGCCGGCTGTCACACGACATTTCCCACCCCGAAGTCCGGTGCTGTCGGCGGAAAAACGCTGAAAAGCCGGTTATTGTAGGTCAATCGTCACTGATTTATGAAAAAATAGTCGACGATTTTGAACATTTAGTAGTACGCTGGAAGTGGGAATCGCCGTGGCCGTTTGCAGTCTCGGCAGACGTCGCCGGCATGCGCCTGGCTGATCTAGGAGGAGAAAACCTGATGTACCGTCATTTGAAATCGCTGACCGGCTCGGCAGCCCTTGCGGCCATTCTGGCCGGCCCGGCGCTGGCACAGACCATCACGCTCGATGTCACCGCCTGGAAGGGCAACGAAGCAGAGCCCGCCGGCCTGCCGGAGCTGATCGAGAAATTCGAAGCCGAACACCCCGACATCAATGTCGAGCTCAGCTATATCGGTCGCCTCGACACCGACACCGTCATTCCGCCGCGCCTGCAGGGCGGTGATCCGCCGGACGTGATGATGACCGACATGCCGCTGATCAAGGTCTGGGGCGGGGCGGGGCTGCTGGCTGACCTCGGCACCGACAGCGAATGGTTCGGCCGCATCGGCGACGATCTGCGCGGCGCGCTGACCACGGGCGACGCCGCCTATATCATGCCTCTGGAAATCATCGGCATGGGGAATTTTGTCAACATGGGCCTCTTGCGCGAGGTCGGGATCGACACGCCGCCCACCACCATCGACGCGTTGAAGACCGCCTGTGGTGCGCTGGCCGACGCAGGCATCAAGCCGCTGATCTTCACCGGCGGGTTCTCGGCGCCGCTGTTTCTGATCGCCAACGGGCTGGAAGGCTCCGAAGATGCGGCAGAGGACCTCGGATCGGGCGATGCGACCTTTGCCGAGAACACCTCTTTCAACCAGGGCGTCGACCTGATCCGCGATCTGCAGGCGGCCCGCTGCTTCGATCCGCAGGAACAGGCCGGGCTCAATCCATGGAGCACCGCGCTCAACGAATTCTCCGGTGGAAACTTTGCGATGATGCCTCAGGGCGCCTGGAACATCCGGGCGTTCAGCGAGGTCGAAGGCCTGGACTTCGTCTTCGCCCCCATCCCCTCGCCGCAGGACAGTGGCGTGGCGCTGGATCTCTTCGGCATCGGCTGGTCCGTCGCGGCGCAGAGCAAGAACCAGGAGGCGGCACGGACCTTTGTCGAGTGGTTCGCCAAGCCGGAAAACCTGCAGGTCATACTGGACGCCGAGTCGGCCTATTCGCCCTTTGACGACGGCGCCAGCGGCACGCCCGAACTGGCCGCACCCTATTCCCGCGCGCGAGAGGCGGGCGGCGTGATCCACTATCCGTTTGCGCTGCTGCACTGGCCGAAATCTCTGGAAGGCGAGATCTGGGACAGCCTGACCGGCTTCCTGCTGGATACGTCGATCTCGAATGAAGACCTGCTGGAGCGTTGGGACGAGGCCGTCGAAGACGATTTCTGAGCGCCAGGACGTTGGCCGGGCCGATGGTCCGGCCCGCCGCAACAGTCGGAGAAAACGCGATGACCTCTCGTCGGTCTACAGTCTTGTTCACGCTGCCTGCTCTGATCGTGCTGGGCCTGTTTTTCGTCTACCCGATCGGTCTGACGGTCCAGATGAGCTTTACCAATTTCACCGGCCTGGGAGTGCCGGAGAACATCGGGCTGGACAATTACGAACGCATCGTCAGCCGCGACCGCTACCCCGAGGCGCTCTGGGTCACGATAAAGTTCACTCTGGTCGTGGTGACGGTGCAGACGCTGGCCGGGCTGGCCTTTGCGGCGCTCTTGCACCGCATGCCGGCGGTGCGAAACTTCTCGCGCGCGGCGCTGTTCACCCCGGCGATGATGTCCTTCGTGGTGGTGGGCTACGTCTGGCAGTTCATCTATTCGCCCTTTTCCGGAGGGCTCAACGCGCTGTTGCGCGGGGCCGGGATGGAGGGGCTGGCGCGCGGCTGGCTGGGCGATCCCGATACCGCGCTTTATGCCATCGCCATCGCGCATATCTGGATGTTCACCGGCTACACGACGGCGATCTTTCTGGCCGGATACGCCAATATTCCCGCCGACATCGATGAGGCCGGGCGGCTCGACGGCGCCTCGTCGTGGCAGCGGTTCCGGCGGCTGGAAGTGCCGCTTCTGGCGCCCTCCTTCACGATCAACATCATGCTGTCGACCATCGGCACGCTGAAGACCTTCGAACTGCCGTTCATCATGACGCGTGGCGGGCCGGACGGGGCAACGCGCACGCTCAGCCTGGAGATCATCGAGCAATTGTTCGGCAAGTACCGCTTCGGTTTCGCCTCGGCGCTGTCGATCGTGATGCTGGTGATCGTGATCGCGGTGGCGCTGTTGCAGAACTGGTACCTGCGCCGACGGGAGGACACATGATGAACCTGAAACGCCAGGCTGCCAATGTTGCGGTGCTTGCCCTCGTGCTGATCATGCTGCTGCCGCTGGTCTACATGATCACCATGTCGTTCCGCACCGCGACCGAAATCGCACAGGCGCCGCTCGGCCTGCCAGAAAGGCTGGCGTGGGAAAATTACGCCCAGGCCTTCGGCGGCATGAATTACCTGCGCTCGGTCATCAATTCCATCGGCATCACCATCTCGGTGACCGTGCTGACCGCGCTGCTGGGCTCGATGGCGGCCTTTCCGCTTGCCCGCAACCGCAGCTGGTTCGCGCGCGGGTTCATCATGCTGGTGGCGCTGGGGCTGGCGACGCCGAACTTCGTCACCGTCACGCCGATCTACGTGATCTTTCGCGATCTCGGGCTCCTGGACAGCTATCTCGGCATCATCCTGGCCTTCACAGCGCTGAACCTGCCGCTGGCGGTGTTCTTCTACGTCGGGTTCATCGGCGCCATTCCGCGCGATCTGCTCGAGGCCGCCAAGCTCGACAATTGCAGCGACTGGCAGACGTTCTGGCACGTGGTGCGGCCGCTTCTGGGGCCGGCGACGGCGACGCTGTCACTGTTTGTCATGCTGATGGTGTGGAACGATTTCACCTATCCGCTGCTGCTGCTGACCGACCAGGACAAGTTCACCGTGACCATCTCGGTCTATCGCTTCGTCGGCAACCAGAACATCCAGCCCGACATGCTGTTTCCGGCGGCGGTGCTGGGATCGCTGCCGCTTCTTCTGCTCTTTGTCATCTTCCAGCGCCGCATCGTCTCGGGCGTCACCGCGGGGGCGGTGAAATGAGCGGCGGGCAACTGCAGGGCCGCACCATTGTCGTGACCGGCGCCGGATCGGGCATCGGGTACGGCATCCTGCGGGCCGTTCTGGCCGAGGGCGCGCAGGCGGTCGGGCTCGACGTGTCCCCCGACGGGATCGACAGGATCGCGGCGACCGGCGCTCTGGCGCTGGCCGCCGATGTGACCGACGCCGAGGCCTTTGCCGCCAGCCTCGGGCGGGCGCGGGACGAGACCGGACGACTTGACGGGTTGGTCAACAATGCCGGCCTGACCCTGACTGCGCCCTTTCTGGAAGCGGAGATCGCCATGTGGGACCGGCTCTGGGCAACCAACCAGCGCTCGGTGCTCATCGGCTGCCAGGCGGCAGCGCGGATCATGGTCGCCGACGGGCGCCCCGGCGCGCTGGTCAATGTCGCCTCGGTCCACGCCGGTGCCAGCGATCACGGCTACGAAGGCTATGCCGGCACCAAGGGCGCCATCCAAGCGATGGGGCGCGCCCTGGCCTGGAGCCTCGGGCCGCACGGCATTCGCGTGAACACCCTGTCGCCGGGGCTGACCCTGACCGAAACCGTCACGCAGGCGGCCGAGACCCCCGCCACCAAGGCCCTGTTCGACAGTTGGCACGCCGACGGTGCGACGGCTTCGGTGGATGAGGTCGCGCGCGCGGCGCTGTTCCTGCTGTCGGACGCCTCGGCCGCGCTGACCGGTACCGAGATCATTGCCGACAAGGGCACCATGGCACGGCTTTGCAACGTCGGCGCCTGAAGGAGAGGAAGATGAGCGAAGTCAACCTGAGCAATGTCGTCAAGCGTTACGGCGAAGTACAAGTCATCCACGGGGTCGACCTCGCCATCGCGCAAGGCGAGTTCTGCGTCTTCGTCGGGCCGTCCGGCTGCGGCAAGTCCACGCTGCTGCGCATGGTCGCCGGGCTGGAAGAGACAAGCGACGGCACCATCCGCATCGGCGCGCGCGACGTGACCCATCTGGACGCCGCCAAGCGCGGCGTGGCCATGGTTTTTCAGACCTACGCGCTTTATCCTCACATGTCGGTGCGCGAGAACATGGCCTTTGGCCTGAAGATGTCAGGCATGGCCAAAGACCAGGCCGAGGCCAAGGTCTCTGCCGCGGCAGAGACCCTGAAACTCGACGACTACCTGGACCGCAAGCCCAAGGCGCTGTCCGGTGGCCAGCGGCAGCGGGTGGCGATCGGTCGGGCGATCGTGCGTGAGCCGGAGGTCTTCCTGTTCGACGAGCCGCTGTCGAACCTCGACGCCGAGCTGCGGGTCCAGATGCGGCTGGAAATCGCGCGACTGCACAAGGCCCTCGGCGCGACCATGATCTATGTCACGCATGATCAGGTCGAGGCAATGACCCTGGCCGACAAGATCGTGGTGCTGCGCGCCGGCCGGGTCGAGCAGGTGGGATCACCGCTCGATCTCTATGCCGACCCCGACAACCTGTTCGTGGCGCAGTTCATCGGCTCGCCCAGGATGAACGTGGTCTCCGGGATCGTCGAAGGACCCGGAGCTCGTGGGGTACGGGTTCGCCTGCCCGATCTGTCCGACGCAGTGCTGGACGTGCCGGTCCGCACCCCGCTCGACCCGGGCCACAAGGTGCAGGTGGGTCTCAGGCCCCAGGATTTCGGACCGCAGGGCGACACGGACATGCAGGTCGCGGTGGATGTGGTCGAAAGCCTCGGTGGCGTGTCCTATGCCTACGCAAGCCTGCCGGGCTCGGAGGAGCCCTTCTGCATCGAGCACCGCGGTCGCAGCCAGCCCGACGGCAGCCTCACCCGGACGCGCTTTGCCAGCGAAACAGCCCAGCTGTTCGACCCCGAAAGCGGGTTGCGCCTGCGCTGACACCTCCTACGCCATTCAAGTTCCGCAAGAAAGGACGCCGCCATGACGACGTACTACCAGGCTTTCATCGCCAATGAGTTCACCGACGCCGCCAGCGGTGAACGCCGCCCGGTGCGCAATCCGGCCACCGGTGAGGTCTGGGCCGAGGTGCCGGAATGCAGCCGCGAGGATGCCGCCCGCGCCATCGAGGCGGCGGAATCGGCGCGGCGCGACTGGGCGCGGCTGCCCTCGGTCAAGCGAGCGGAGTATGTCCATGCCATTGCCGAAGCACTGAAGGCCGAACGCGATCACTTCGCCCGGCTTCTGGTCATGGAGCAGGGCAAGCCGCTGGCCGAGGCCGGCGCCGAGGTGGACGACACCATCCGCTACATGACCTATGCCGCCGAGGCCGCCCGCCGCATCCAGGGCGAGATCCTGCCCTCGGACGCCGCCGACGAGCAACTCTACATCTACCGCGTGCCCTATGGCACCACGCTCGGCATCTGTGCCTACAACTATCCGCTGGCGTTGATCGGGCGCAAGCTCGGCCCGGCGCTGGTGACCGGCAACGTGATGGTTCTGAAGCCGCATGAAGCGACGCCGGTGACCGGCAGCGAATTCTGTCGGCTGGTGCGTGACGCGGGACTGCCCGCCGGGGTGGTGGGCTGCGTTACCGGCGGCGGCGCGGAGCTGGGTGCGGCGCTGGTGTCGAACCCCGCCACGCGGCTGGTCAGCGTCACCGGCTCGACCCGCGCCGGGCAAGCCATCGCCGCGGCGGCGGCGCAGAACCTCGCCGCGCTCTCGCTGGAGCTGGGCGGCAACGCGCCGTTCATCGTCCTGAAGGACGCCGACCTCGATGCGGCGGCGGAGGCAGCGGTCATTGCCCGCTATGCCAATGCCGGCCAGGTCTGCATCTGCAACGAGAGCGTGCTGGTCGAGGACAGCATCGCCGAGGCCTTCACCGAGAAACTGATGGCCCGAGCCGGTCAGGTGAAACTGGGCGATCCGATGAAGAACGCCGGCATGGGTCCGATTTCTACCGAAGGAGCGCTCGACCGGATCGAGGACCTGGTGGCGCAGTCGGTTGCGTCCGGCGCAAAGGTTGCGCTTGGCGGCAAGCGCGGCAGCGGCGATTTTGCCCGCGGCAACTGGTACGAGCCGACGATCCTGCTGGACGCGCAGCCCGATACCCCCGCGGTGACCGAAGAGATCTTCGGCCCCGTCATGCCCGTCGTCCGGATCAAGGATCTCGACGACGCCATCCGCATCACCAATGCCCGTCCCGACGGCCTCTCGGCCTATCTCTGGACCCGCGACACCGGCAGCTACATGCGCGCCATCCACGAACTGGAGACCGGCACGATCTTCCTCAACAAAGGGATCTCGGGATACGTGCAAGGCTATCACAACGGCCACAAGCGCTCGGGTCTCGGCGGCGAGGACGGCCTGCACGGGATCGAAGGGTTCTTGCAGAAACGCACGGTCTACATGAAGTATTGATTGAAGAAATCCATGGCGGGCGATCCCTGGCGTCTGGACTGCACCTCCGTGGCGGAGCTGCGCGCGGCGCTGACGGGGTTCCTCCGCCGATAGAGCCTGTCGCGCAGACGCCCTTGCCAGGCAACCGCAGCCGACACGGGTCGTCAAGCCGATGACGTGTCCGGGGACTCCATGAACGATTCGACTTCTTCGGCGGCGCTGTCCAGCAGGTATCTGAAGGCTGCGTTCTGTTGCAGGAACCGCCGGTAGATCGGCCCGGAGTTGAACTTGACCTCGGGCAATTCGGTCTGAACGATCTGCAGGCCGCGGTCCCGCGGGCGGGTCAGGAAGTTGCTCGGCAGAAAGGCGAGGTAGTCGCCTTCGCTCAGCAGTTTCAGCGTCGTCGACATGGAATCGCAATGCGCGGTGACGCGCAGCGACTGGCCGCTGGCTTCGCGCAGGACCTCGCGGATGTTGTCGAGATAGGCCGCGTCGCTCTGGAACGACAGCCAGGAGTAGTGCGCCAGCGCGTCACTGTCGGCCACCGGTTGGTCGAAGATCGGGTGTCCGCTGCGCGCGATGACCACCAGTCGGGCGACGAAGAGCGGGCGGCGGACGAGGTAGGAGGGCAGGGGCTCCATCCTCTGGAAACCCCCGAAAAACGCATCGAGGCGACCGTCCTGCAACCCCCGCGCGCCTTCGGCATAGTTCATTGAGGACAGGGTGAACTGCAGGGCCGGGTAGCGCTGGTGCAGCCGCGCAATCACCTTGGGCAGCAGGTCCAGCATCCAGATCGAGGCCGCCCCGATCCGCAGGTTGCCATGCTCGCCCTTGCGAAAGGCCAGCAGCTCGGCCTCGGCCAGTTGCTGTTCCCGCATCAGGTGGCGCGCCTGTTCGGTCAGAAGCCGCCCCAGCGGCGTCAGCACCAGGGTCCGCCCGCGCTTTTCGAACAGCGTGCCGCCGACACTCTCGCCCAGCAGCCTGAGACTGCGGGTCAGGGCCGGCTGGGTCACGCCCACGGCCTCGGCCGCGGCATGCAGGGTGCCGTGATCGACCACGCTGAGGAAGCGTTGAAGCAGGTGGGTGTTGCTGAGCATCGATTAAAAAACCTGATTGAACTGATAGAAATATCAACTTTTTTACAGGTTGGCGTCAAGTTAATGTCACCTTGACCAGCGGGCAGAGGAGACGCCCCGCACAAGGGAGGAGACCTGATCATGACCATGTCCCGGGGGCTGAGCCGCCGCAATTTCATTCTCGGATCCAGCGCCGGTGCGGCGCTTCTGGCCAGTGGCGTCGGCGCACAGACGGTGCCGGCACCGCTCAACGACATTGCCGCCGGATCGACATTCCGCTGGATCGACAGTGGTGACCAGAAGGCGGTGTTCTTCAAGAAGTTCTTTGCCGATTACGCCGCCGCGCGTGACATCAAGGTGGTCTACGACCCGCTGCCCTGGAACGAGATCGCCCGCGTGATCCCGCTGGGCGTCCGCAACGAGACCGCGCCGGACGTCTTTGTGCTGCCGCGCAATACCTCGCTGGCGGATGTGGTGGCGCAGGGCTGGCTGCAGTCCTTTGACGATTACATCCCCGACATCGAGGCTTGGAAAGCCGGCTTCCCGACCGGGGCGTTCCTGCCTGGGATCAACGTCTTTGACGGCAAGACCTACGGCCTGCCCTTCACCTCGAACAAGCGCTATTCCACCCATCTGCTTTACAACAAGGCCTACATGGAGGCGGCCGGTTACGACCCTAAAGACAAGCCGCTGACCCAGAGCGAATTCCGCGAGGCCGCGCGCAAGATCACCGAGGCCGGCAAGGGCCGTTACTTCGGCTTCATCCTCGGCGGCTCGCAGCTCAATCGCTGGCAGGATGCGGTGCGCAACATGGGCCGGATGGCCGGCGCCAGCGCCGGCGGCGACAGCCCGCTGGATTCCGATATCGATCTGCGCACCGGCGAATATGTCTTTGACAGCGATGAATATATCGCCGCCGTCGAGTTGCTGATCGCGATGAACGACGACGGCAGCTTCTTCCCCGGACTGATGAACCTGAATGCGCCGCAGGCGCGGGCCTATGTGCCGCAGGGCGCCGCCGGCATGATCCTGCAGGGACCCTGGAACATCCCCGGATGGGAAAGCGAGCATCCGCAGTTCGATTTCGGCGTGGCCTCCGGCCCGGTGCCGGACGATGGCCCCACCGGCAAGCTGACGATCAGCCAGGCGGGCGCGGTGCCCAACACCATGTGCCTCTGGGCAGGCTCGCAGAACGGCGCGGTCGCCGGCGAGATCTTCCGCCATCTCGGCACCCTCGAAGGCCAGGTAGACTGGGGCACCATCGTCGGCGCCGGCGATCCGCCGATCATGCCGGAGGCGATTGCCAAGGCCGACTTTTCGCCCCGGTCGCGCAGCATCCTCAATCACTTCAAAGATGCCATTCGCGTCGGTCCCAACCCGATCGTGCGCAATGCCGATCTGGCCCGGGTGATCAGCACCTTCACCGCGCCCGACATCGGCTTTGCCCGCACCGTGCAGGGCCTCGTCTCGGGCGAGATGACCGGCGTCGCCAAGGAGATGAAGGCGCTGAAGGACCGCTATGATGCGGCGCTCGACGCCGCCTTCGACAAGGCCCGCGCCGAGGGCGCGCAGGTCGACCGCGCCGACCTGGTGTTCCCCAACTGGGACCCGGACGTCGATTTCGCCGCTGCCGACTACTGAGCCTTTCCGCTCTCTCCCCCGGGGGTCGCTGCCGATCGGGCGGCCCCCTCCTTTTGCCCGGACAAGAGCTGACAATGCGCCTGATACACACACTTCACCGACACCGCTTCGCCTATCTGATGCTCGTGCCAGGGCTGATCCTGTCGGGGATGTTCGTCTTCTACCCGATCTTTGCCGCGGTGTTCTATGCGATGCAGGACTGGTCGGGCTTCAACGCCGACATCAAGTTCGTCGGCCTGCGGAATTTCGTCGATCTGTTCCGCGATCCGATCTTCTGGAATGCCTTCGGCCGCTCGATCTACTTCCTGCTCGGCACCGTGCCGGCGCAACTGGTGCTGTCGCTGATGCTGGCGATGGTGCTGAACAACCAGCTGCTCAAGCTGTCGAACCTGTTTCGCACAATGGTCTTTCTGCCGGTGGTCACGCCGGTGGCGGTGATCGGCATCGTCTGGACCTTCCTGCTCAGCCCGTTCAACGGCCCGATCAACGGGCTGCTGCTCGACATCGGCCTGATCTCGCGGCCGATCGATTTCCTCGGCTCGTCGGATACCGTCATGCCGTCGGTGATCGGGGTCTATGTCTGGAAGTGGCTGGGGATCACGCTGATCTACTGGCTGGCCGCGCTGCAGACCGTGCCGGAGGACGTCTATGACGCTGCCAAGCTCGACAACTGCAAGGGGCTGCGGCTGGTGGTGCTGGTGGTGCTGCCGATCATCATGCCCTTTGCGGTGGCGATCACCCTGATCACCATGGTTTCGGCGCTCAATGTCTTTCCGCTGATCATGTCGATGACCAATGGCGGGCCGTTCTTCGGCTCGGAGGTGATGGAGATCTTCATCTACCGCACCGCCTTTGCCAGCGACGACGGCACCATCCCGAGGCTGGGCTATGCCGCGGCGGCGGGGGTTCTCTTCGGCCTGATGATCCTCGGGCTCACCATATTGCAATCGTTGGCCACGCGGATGGCACGGCGCCGGGCGGAGGGCATGGCATGAAACGTCTGATCTTTGGCGATCACGCCCCCAGCCGCCGCATCGCGCTGATCTCTCTGGCGATGACCGTGCTCTGCCTGATCTGGATCTATCCCTTTGTCTGGATGCTGGCGACCTCGCTGAAATCCAACACCGAGATCTTCGGCAACCCCGGCCTGATCCCCGAAAGCTGGGCCTGGGAGAACTATGCCCGCGCCTGGACCGAGGCCAACATGGGACGGTATTTCTTCAACACGCTGTTTGTCACCGTGGGTTCGGTGATCCTCGTGACCTTTGCCACCTCGCTGATGGGCTATATCCTTGGGCGCTTCAGCTTTCCCGGCCGCACGCTGCTGTTTGTAGCCACCGTCTCGACCGTCTTCGTGCCGCAGGGCTTCACCATCATCCCGGTGTTCGAGCTGCTCTCGGCGCTGGGGCTCTCGACCAGCCTGGTGGGCCTGACGCTGGCCACCTCCGGCAATGCCATCGTGATCTTCGTGGTGCTCTTTGCCGGCTACTTCAGCCAGCTGCCGAAAGAGCTGGAAGAGGCCGCCCGCGTCGAAGGCGTCACCCAATGGCAGATCTTCTGGTACGTGATGCTGCCGCTGGCCAGGCCGATGGTGGTGACCGTGGTGATCATGCAGGTGCTGAACGCCTGGAACGACTTTCTCCTGCCGCTGGTGATCACCCTGGCCAATCCCGCGATCCGCACGCTCTCGGTCGGCATCTATGCCTTCAAGGGCGAGCAGACCATCGACTGGACCGGCATGGCGGCCGCGGCAACCATTTCGATCATTCCCGTTGTTCTCCTGTTCATCCTGCTGCAGCGCTATTTCATCAATGGCCTGGCAGGCGCGGTAAAAGGCTGACCCATGACCCAGCGCCCCAACATCCTTCTGATCACCACCGACCAGCAGCATTACAGCGCCATGGGCTGTGTCACGCCGGGGCTGAAGACCCCCAACATCGACCGGCTCTGCGCCGGGGGCACGCGGTTCGACCGGGCCTATTGCCCGGCACCGACCTGCACACCCTCGCGGGCTTCGATCCTGACCGGGCTCTACCCGTCGCAGCACGGCGCCTGGACCATCGGTTGCAAGCTCGACGAGAGCCTGCCGACGTTGCCGGGCCTTCTGAGCGGTCAGGGCTATCGCACCGGGCTGATCGGCAAGGCGCATTTCCAGCCGCTGGCAGGTGACAGCCTGGAGAAACAGCCGATCCTGCGCGACATCGACTTCTGGCGCGGGTTCAACGGGCCGTTCTATGGCTTCGATCACATCGAACTGGTGCGCAACCACGCTGACGAGGCGCATGTCGGCCAGCATTACGCCGCCTGGATGGAAGACCGCGGCCTGGCCAACTGGCGCGACTATTTCCAGCCCCTGCCGGGCGACGACGCACCGCTCGCCCCGAAGCGCGCCGAGGGGGCGCCGTACTGGGCGCGAGAGACACGCAGCTGGGCGCTGCCGGAGGACATGCACTATACGCCCTGGATCGCCGAGCGCACGCTGGCCTTCATCGACGATGCCGCGGACCGCGGTGATCCCTTCTTCCTCTGGACCAGCTTTCCCGACCCGCATCCGCCTTATACCGTGCCCGAACCCTGGGCCTCGATGTACGACCCCGAGGACATGGAGCCCGGCGCCGTCACCCCCGGCGAACACGCTCTGAACGCGCCGCATTTTGCAAAGACCCAGCAGGAGGCACCGGATTTCGCCGATTGGCACCAGCCGCACGAGGCGCATGGCTGCGACAGCCATCTCTACCCGCGCGCGGCGCTGAAGAAGGACATGGCGGTCTACTACGGCATGATGAGCTTCATGGACCGCGAGATCGGCCGCATCCTCGACCGGCTCGATGCGCTCGGGATGACCGAGACCACGCTGATCGTCTTTACCACCGATCACGGCCATTTCCTGGGCCAGCACGGCCTGGTGGCCAAGGGGCCGTTCCACTACGAGGACATGCTGCGCATCCCCTTCGTGGTGCGCTGGCCCGGCAAGGTGCGGGCGGGGGCCGAGAGCCGCTCGATCCAGACGCTGCTCGATCTCGCCCCGACGATGCTCGAGGCCGCCGGCGTCGCTGCGCCGCCGATGCAGGGCCTGTCGCAGCTGGCCCATTGGCAGGACCAGGCCCCGCCGCCCCGCGATCACGCGCTCTGCGAGAACCGCCACAACCCGCTGGCACCGCATGTGACCAGCTATATCGGCGAACGGTTCAAGATCTCGGTCTATCGCACCGAGGACCATGGCGAGATCTTCGATCTCGAGAGGGATCCGGGCGAGATCAACAACCTCTGGACCGATCCCGGCTCCACGCGGCTGCGGGCGACGCTGTTGCAGAAGATGGTACAGGCGATCCAGGCGGCCGAGCCGCTGAAATCGCCGCGGGTGGCGCAGGCCTGACCCTTGCTTGGCCGAGCGTAATGGTGAGTCCGTGCGGCAGCGTGACCAGAAGACATGACAGCGCCGATATTCCATCCGCAAAGGCGGGGCCACCTCGGGCCTCGGACAAGGGCCGCCCGTCACGGCAAAGGCCCCCATCCTTGAAGCCGCGATGCGCCTCCTTCCGCGTCGACGGGCCTTTCGGGCCGGGTCGACGCGGACACTTGTGACCGAACCGTGACCCGTCAGGCTGCCCCTTGCCGGGCGGTCCGGGTCTTCCAGACCACGTTCATCTCGACATCGGCACCTTCGAACAGGTTCATCACCGGGCAGCGCTGTTCGACGTTGCGCCGCAGAAGCTCGAGCCGCTTCTCGCTTTCGTCGGTCTCGAGCTCGATCACCATGTCGACCGAGGTGAAATAGGGCCGTACCCCCTTTACCCCGCGCGCGCCGCGCATGTCGGCGGTGCCGGTGCACTCGATGGTGAGGTCGGTGAAGCTGAAGCCGATGGCCTTGGACACCAGTTTCAGCACGACGCTCTCGCATCCCACCAGCGCACCGAGCAGCGATTCCAGCGGCGTCGGCCCGAGGTCGGTGGCACCCTTGTGCTCGGGCTCGTCGATGATCCAGCGGTGGCCCCGGCTGCTGACGGCGACCAGCAGCTCGCCCTTCATCCGGGCCGAGACCTTGGGATGGATCAGCGTTGCAGTCTTGGTGTTTTCGATGCTGGGCGGGATGTCGAATTCGTTGCTCATGTGCGGTCCTTTCAGAACATGGCCAGACCGGTCAGCCCGGTCTCTATGCGGTAGACAGAGGTGGAGGCGGTGATGAAGAGCGTGCGCAGCTCCGGCCCGCCGAAGCAGAAATTTGTGGATTTCTGCGGTGTCAGGATCACGCCGAGGCACTCTGCCTCGGCATCGAACAGATGGACGCCGCCGGGCCCGTTGCAGAGGATGTGGCCCTCGGTGGTGGTCTTCATGCCGTCGGGCACGCCCTCGCCGTCGCCGGTGACCTCGGCCCAGACGCGCGAATTGCTCAGCGCGCCGTCGTCGGTCACATCCAGCACCCGGATATGCCCGCCCCAGCTGTCATTGACGAAGAGCCGGCTTTCGTCGGTCGATAGGCAAAGCCCGTTGGGCTGCTGGAAATCATCGGCCACCAAAGCGAGGGTGCCGTCCGGGTCGAGCCGATAGACGCCCTGGTAGGGCAGCTCCTGCTCGCGCAGGACCCCGAGCTCTTCGCGAATGCGGCCGAAGCTGGGATCGGTGAACCAGATCCGGCCCTGGCTGTCGCAGACCACATCATTCGGGCTGTTGAGCTCCTTGCCGTCGTAGTGGGTGGCGATCGGCACCACGTGCTTGCCGTCATGCTCATGCCGGACCAGCTGCGACGAGGCATGTTCGCAGGAGATCACCCGGCCCTGACGATCGAAGAAGTTGCCATTGGCCTGATTGGACGGCGTGCGAAACACCTCGAGATCGGCGGAGGGGCGCCACTTGTACTGGCGGCTTTTCTGGATGTCGGAGAAGATCAGCCAGTTTTCCGTCGGGTGCCAGATCGGGCCTTCGGTAAAACCGAAGTCGCCGGCGATCTCTTCGAGCCGGCTGTCGGCCGGGATGGCAGTGGTAAAGGCGTCGGAACGGATGTCGAAGGGCATCGGGGTCTCCATGGGTCAGCCCGCCCCGAGAACGAGGTTGGGCAGGAACAGGGTGATGGACGGAAAGAGGATCAGCAGCGCCACGGTCAGGATGTCGATCAGCACAAAGGGCCAGATCGCGCGAAAGATGCCGTTGATCGGGATGTCGGGCCGGACGCCGGCCACGACATATACGTTGAGACCGACGGGCGGCGTGATAAATCCGATCTCGACCATCTTGATGACCAGGATGCCGAACAGGATCGGGTCGATCCCCAACTCGACGATGGCCGGAAAGATCACCGGCAGCGTCAACAGCATCATCCCCGAGGCGCTGAGGAACATGCCCAGAAAGGCATAGCCGGCGAGCACCGCGATCAGGATCACCGTCGGCGGATAGGGCAGGGCGACCAGCCATTCCGCGATTTCGGTCGGCAGCCGGGTAAAGGCGAGGAAGCGGGCAAAGATGAACACGCCCCAGAAGGTCGAAAAGATCATAACCGTCAGCTTGGCGGTCTCGACCAGCGACGACTGCAGTGCGCCGAAGTTCAGCTTGCGGCGCAGCAGGGCGTAGACAAACACGATGGCCGCCCCGGTGGCACCGGCCTCGGTCGGTGTGGTCCAGCCGGTGGACATGCCGCCCAGGATCATCAGCATGACAAGGATGATCGGCATCACGTCGATCAGCGACGCGCCGCGCTCGGACCAGCTGATGCCGGTGATCGGGCGGCCGAGGTCGGGATTGGCGGCAAACCGCAGCAGGATGAAGCCGGCATAGAGCAGGGCCGAGAATACCCCCGGGATAAAGCCTGCCAGCAGCAGCCGGCCGATGCTTTCGTCGACGATGGCACCATAGACCACCAGCGCGGCCGAGGGCGGGATCAGCGAGGCCAGGGTGCCCGCCGCGGCCACGGCCGCCGCCGAGACCGAGGGAGAATACTTCAGCTTCAGGAGCTCCGGGATGGCGACCCGGGCAAAGACCGCCGCCGTGGCCTGGCTGGCGCCCGAGACCGCGCCGAACGCCCCGGCGGCCAGCACGGTCGAGACGGCAAGCCCGCCGGGCATCCAGCCGATCCACGCCTTGGCGGCGCGATAGGCGCCCTGCACCATGCCCGAGGACGAGGCAAAGAAGCCGATCAGGATGAACATCGGCAAGACGCTGAACAGGTAGTTCGAGCCGGCCGAATGCGGGATGATGCCGGCGATGTTAACCGCCACCGGCCAGCCCTTGAGCACGACGATGCCCAGAAAGCCGGTAATCGCGGTGGCAAAGACGATGTGCACACCGGTCATCACCATGACGACGAGTGCCAGAAAGCCCAGGGCGCCGATTGTCGAGGGATCCATCATGTGTCCTTACGCGTCCATGTCTTCGAGAGGATTGGGCGGCTGCGGCACGCCGATCGGCGCGAGATCGGGGTCTCGCAGGAGACGGCCGAAGACCCAGAGCTCGAGCGTCAGCCGCAGGGCGAGGATGCCGAGGCCCACCGGTGCGGCCAGTTTCGACGGCCAGGTGGGCAGGCCGACTCCGATGGTGGTGTCACCAAAAGTCCAGGCGCGGGCGAAATGCGTCCAGGTGCCCGGCAGGATGGCCAGCACGACGAACAGGCCGATCAAGGTGGCGAACAGATGGGTCAGCCATTGCGCGCGGCCGTGAAAGGCCTTTTGCAACATGTCCATGCGGATGTGCCCGGCCTGCCGGTAGCAATGCGAGATGCACAGCAGGCTGAAGGTCACCATCGACATCGAGATGAAGTCGATCTGCCCCGCAATCGGCGCATTGAACAGCCGCCGCATCAGCACCTCGGCGGTCACCAGCAGCATGATCACGAATATCGTCAGGCCCGCGATCCAGGCGGTCGCGTATTCGATCCGCATCAGGGCCTTGTCCAGCTTGTCGAGCATGAAACCTCCGGCGCACCCGGCCGGGTGCGACTGTCAGGGAAAAGGTGGGCGGAAGCGACGGGAGGACGCCCCCGCCCGGGGGCGGGTCAGTTTCCGGCGTTCAGCACGAGATCGAGCATCTCGCGCCCCGGAAGACCCTTGCCTTCGAGATCGGCGACATAGGCATCCCAGACCGGCTGGGCCGCGTCCTTGCGCAACGCCTCGATCATCTCGTCGGTGACCTTCACATGTTTCAGGCCGCGCTTTTCGAGCTCGGGGGTGTAATACGAGGCGGCGTCGTTCTGTGCGGCGATCGTGGCCGCGCTGGCATGGGCCTTGGCGTCCTCGAGCAGCGCCTTCATGTCGTCGGGCAGGGCGTCATAGGCAGCGGCATTGCCGACCAGGGTCACATGGGCCGAGCCGGCCGCCATGCCGGTGGTGTACCAGTCCGACAGTTCGTAGAGCTTGTAGCCGCCGTGCCCCGAGGGCGTTGCCGCGACCGCGTCGATCACGCCGGTCTGCAGGGCGTTGTACTGCTCGGGCCCACTGACGTTGACGAGGCTGGCGCCATAGACCGCCAGGGCATTGCCAATGCCGCTGGTCGCCTTGAGGCGCATGCCGTCAAAGGCCTCGAGCGTGTCGGGCGGCGTGCCCTTGCCCATGATCTCGTAGTTCGGCTGCACCACGGTCATCATCGGCATCACGCCCCACCGGGCGAATTCCTTCTGCACGTGGGGGTTGTCGTAGATCATCTCTGCCACGTCGAGGCGATCTTCCATCGTGGCAATCGGCAGGAAGGGCAGGTCGAGCACCGAGAGCAGCGGGTTCTTGCCGGGGTGGTAGCTGGAGATCACGTAGCCCAGTTCGAAGGCCCCGATCGACACGTTGTCGAGAACCTCGCGGGTTGGCGAGAGGGTGCCGTTGTGGACGGTGATCTCCATCTTGCCACCGCTGTTCTCGTTGACGTAGTCGGCAAAGCTTTCGCCGGCGACGCGGAACGCCGGGCTGCCAAAGAGCGCAAGGTCCCAGGATATTTCCTGCGCCTGGCTGCCTGTCGCCATGACGGCAAGGGCGGCGGCGCCAAGCGCCTGGAGCGTGTGATGTTTCATGTGGTCTCCTCCCAGAAAACGGTGTCGCAAATGATCGCGCGTTCATGATGATTGCGGCAAAAGGGAGTATGGAGTCAAGTATTGCTTATTAAAAAGATGAAATTTGGCATGAACGCGCGTTCATTCATAACGCTGGACAAGCAGGCTGATGTGCGCCATTGTCCTTGCAAACAAGGGAAAAGAACTGCCGATGTCAGATGGACGAGTTACCGCAGATGATGTTGCACGAAAGGCCGGCGTATCGCGGGCAACCGTGTCGCGGACCTTCTCGCGCGGGCATTCCGTGCAGGAACAGACGCGACAGCGAATCCTCAAGGCCGCCGCCGATCTCGGCTATCAGCCCAACGCCCTGGCGCAGGCGCTGACCTCGCGCCGGTCGCAGATCGTCAGCATCCTGATGGGCGAGCTGAAAAACCCGATACATGCCGTGCTTCATCAGTCCATCTCCATGGCATTGCAGGAGAAAAACTTTATTCCGATTTCGGGGCAGATCGGTGTCGACTCGGATGCGGACAAGCTGATCGCCACTTTCCGGCAATACCAGGTCGGTGTCGTCATCCTGACGTCGATGAACATTCCGCCGGGATTGATCGGAGATCTGCACAAGGCCGGGCTGCAGGTTCTGCTGCTCAACAGGATCGACGACGACGAGATCACTGCCTCTGTCTGCGCCGATCTGACCCAGGGGGGAGCGCTGGCCGCCAGGCATCTTGCTGAACGCGGGTGCACCTCGGTTGCAGTGGCCAAGGGCCCGGCCGGTCACTGGACCAGCGCGGCGCGCTTTGCCGGGCATCTTGCCGGGTTGGAGCGCATGGGCCTTCAACCTGCGAAGATCCTCGAGGGGGGCTATACCTATGCCGACGGCGCGCGCGTCGCAAATGCGCTTCTGGCCGGAGGGGGTGGGCTGCCCGAGGGTGTCCTGTGCCCCAACGACCTGTTTGCGATCGGTCTGATGGACAGGTTGCGGGCCGGGGCGGGTCTGCGATTTCCCGAGGATATGCGGGTTGTCGGTTTTGACGACATTCCAATGGCGGAATGGGAAAGCAACCAGCTGACAACGATCAGGCTGCCGGTGCATTCCATGGCCAAACGGGCAACCGACGTGATCTCGCGCATTCTTGTCGATGAAGAGACCGTCGAGGAAAAGATCTGGATACCTTGCCGGTTGATCGAGCGCGGCTCTGCCTGATCCGGGCCGGCTCGGTGCGGGGACAGCCCTGCGCTGCCATGCGGTCAGGCGGCGCGTCTGCCCGTCGCAGGATCACCGGCGCGCCGCCTTGCGACCGGCAAATCGGCGTTCGTAGAGCGCGCGGTAAGCCTCGGCCGAGGCGGGCAGGTGATTGCGCACGCTGGTTTCATAGGCGTCGGTATCCGTCCCGCGCATCGCCGCGATGATCGCCAGGTGCTGCGCGACGATCGTCTTCATGTGATCCTTGTCATCATATTTCACCACCCGGATCGGCTGGGCCATCCGGGCGTGGCGGGCAATGAGCTCGGCCAGCCGGGGATTGGTGCAGCAGCTGTACTGAAGTTCGTGGAACTGCTGGTTCAGCTCGTAGACATCGCGGAAGTCGCCCTTCTCGGCGGCCTCGGCATGGGCCCGGGCCAGTCTTTCGAGCGAGGCGGTCACCTCGGCCGGCGCCGGCAGCGGGGTCTTCCGCGCGGCGGCGGATTCGAGAACGATCCGCAGGTCGTAAAGCGTGTCCACCTCGTCCGGGGTGTAATCCGCAACTTCGACGCCGCGGCGCGGGCGATGGACCAGCAGTCCCTGGTTTTCAAGCTCGGCAAAGGCGTGGCGGACCGCATGACGCTTGGCGCCATAGCTTTCCATGACGCTGTCTTCCGTGATGCGCGTACCCGGTGCGTAGACCCCGAAGATAATGTCGTTTTCCAGTTCGGTCTGCAGTGTCGTCGTCATGAAAGGCGGCCTTGCTGAATGGGTTGTTCCGGAGCTTAGCGGCCAGCGCAAATAATCTCAACGATAAAATTATTGATAATCCCATTGACCAGAATCGGCGCCCGTCTTAACGTCGCCGCAGTTTCAACGGGAGGATCACATGAAACATCTCACCAGCGCGCTCGCCATGGCTGCGGCGCTTGTCGGTTCGGGCGCATTTGCCTGGGAAGCCACCGAAGGCAAGCCGTATGACGGCGAAACCGTGCATGTGCTGGCGGTCAAATCCAGCCAGTTCGAGGCGCATGAAGCCCGGCTCGCCGCCTTTGAAGAGGCCACCGGCATCGATGTTGTCTATGACTACGTGCCCTTCCCGAACATGAAGGAAGCGCTGACCACCGAGATGGTCGCCGGCGGCGATTACGACGTTGTCTCGATCATGGATCAATGGGTGCCGTCGCTGCAGATGCTGGTGCAGCCGATTGACGAGGAAGTGGCGTCCAAGGCAGTCGATCTCGAAGATTTCCCGCCGGCGCACCTGCGTCATGGCCGGGTGAACGGCGAACTTGTCGGCCTGCCGGTGCGCGGCCACGTGCAGCTTCTGTTCTATCGCAAGGACCTGCTCGAACAGGCTGGCGCCGCCGTGCCGAACACCTGGGACGAGGTGGTGAGCGCTGCCAAGGCGGTCCAGGAGGCAACCGACGCATCCGGGATCGCGCTGCCCTATGGCAAGCTGAGCGGTCAGAACCTGATGGTCTGGATCAACCTGCTCTGGGGCCACGGTGGCAAGCTGTTCGACGAGGCCGGAGAGCCCGCCTTCAATTCCGAAGCCGGGATCGCCGCGACCGAACAATATGTCAGCCTGCTGACCGAGGAAAAGATCGCGCCCGCCGGGTCGGCGACGTTTGTCGAGCAGGACGCGGTCAACAGCTTCAAGCAGGGCAATTCGGCCATGCTGCCGGTCTGGTGGTGGGTGCGCTCGCAGCTTGCCGATCCCGAGCAGTCCAAGCTGACCGCCGAGCAGATCGGTTTTACCTCGCTGCCGTCGGTGGGGGATGCGCCCAAGACCACCTTTACCAACACCTGGATCTTTGCGGTCACCGAGGGCGCCGAGAACAAGGGCGCCGCGGTGGAATACCTCAGCTGGCTGACCGATCCCGCGCTCGAGCGTGAGGTTCTGCTCGACGAAGGCCTGAGCGAGGTCGTGGCGGTGCACTTCTCCAACCTGCGCGACGACGAGGTCAACGCCCGTTGGGGCGGAATGCATTCGGCCGCCGCCGAGGCGCTGGCCACCGCGGAAGGCATGGAGTTCGGTGACAACTGGCCGCGCGTTTCCGAGATCCTCGAGACCGCGATCTCCAGTCTCGCCAGCGGCGAGGAAGCCGACACCGCGACCGCGCTGAACCACGCCGCCGAAGAGATCAAGCGTATCCGCTGATCCAGGGCGACCGGCGCGCGCAGCTCCCCGCGCGCGCCACCTTTTCCTATTTCACAGAGGTGCGTCATGCAGGATCGGTCCCTGTCTTACCTGCTGCTGGTCCCGGCATTCCTGATTGTGCTGGCCACCACGCTCTATCCGCTTGCCTATTCGCTGGTCACGTCGTTCCGCGAATGGGACCTGACCAAGCAACGCCGCCCCGGAGACTTCGTCGGGCTCGACAATTTCGGCCACGCCTTCACCGAGCCGGGCTTTCAGAACTCGCTCTGGGTCACCACGATCTTTGTGGTGACCAGCGTGGCCCTGACGCTTGTACTGGCCATGGCGCTGGCGCTGCTGCTACGGCGCAAGGGGCGGATGCACACCTTTACCCGTGTCATTCTGATCCTGCCCTTTGCGATGAGCCCGGCGCTGATCGGGGTCAGCTATCGCTTCATGTTCAACCCCGAATTCGGTGTCATCGCCAAGGGCCTCGGCGCGGTCTTTCCGGCGCTGGAAGGTGTGCCCTGGCTGGCCAGTCCCGACCTTGCGATGGCCATTCTGGTGCTGACCGATGTCTGGCACTGGGCGCCCTACATGACCTTCATGTGTCTCGGTGGGCTGGCTTCGGTCCCGCGTGAGACCGAGGAAGCCGCGCGCATCGATGGCGCGTCGAGTCTGCGGATCATCTTCGGCATCGTGCTGCCGCAGATGAAGGGCGTGCTCTTGGTGATCGCCGTGCTCAAGACGATCTTTGCCCTGAAGATGTTCGATCAGGTGGTCACCCTGACCGGCGGCGGCCCCGGCACCTCGACCGAGACGCTAGCCTTCTTCATCTTCAACGTCGGCTTCAAATGGTACGACATGGGCTATGCCTCGGCACTGGCCTGGATCCTCACCGCAATCATGATGCTGATCTCGATCTGGTACGTCCGGATGCTGCTCAGCGAAAGAAAGATGGCCACGGCATGACTAAATCCGTCCTCTGGTGGGTCGAGCGCGCGCTGCTGCTCCTGATTTCCACCATAGTCCTTTTCCCGATCGCCTGGATGTTCCTGACCGCGTTCAAACGCCCGCGGGACGCCTATTCCCTGTCGCTGGATTTCAGCCCGACGCTGTCGAACTTCGTCACCGTCTTTTCGGACCCCTGGAACCTCGGAGACATGGTTCTGAACTCGGTCATCGTGGCCACGGTCACGGTGCTGATCGCGGTGCCCTGTGCCTCGCTCGCGGCCTACTCCTTCTCGCGGTTCCGGGTGAGGGGGCGGAAGTTCCTGTTCTTCCTGATCCTCTCGACCCAGTTCATTCCCGCCGTTGTCATCGTGCTGCCGTTCTTCCTGATGTTCCGGTCGCTGGGCCTTCTGGACACCCGGATCGCGCTGATCGTGGTCAACCTCGCCATCGTCACGCCCTTCGTGATCTGGATGATCAAGGGCTTCATCGACGCGATCCCCACCGACAGCGAGGAAGCGGCGATGATCGACGGCGCCTCGCGGCTCAGGGTCATCAAGGACATCGTGCTGCCGATGGCCGCACCCGGCATCCTCACCTCGTCGATCTTCTGCTTCATCCTGACGTGGAACGAGTTCCTCTTTGCGCTGATCCTGACGCGCCGTGATGCCGTCACCCTGCCGGTGGGCCTCGTCAGCTTCCGCACCGAGCGGGGCGACCTGTGGGAATTGATGAGCGCGGCCGGGGTCATGATCACCGTGCCCATCTTCATCATGGCGCTGCTCATCCAGAAACATTTCACGCGCGGCATGACGGCCGGCGCGGTCAAATAAGGGGGCCCGCGATATGGCCGAAGTACAGCTTGTCGATGTCGAAAAACGCTATGGCGAGTTCCTCGCCGTGCCGAAACAGAGCCTGACCATCGAGGAGGGCGAGTTCCTTGTCCTGCTCGGGCCGTCGGGCTGCGGCAAGACCACCACGATGCGGATGATTGCCGGGCTCGAGGATATTTCTTCGGGTGACCTGTTGATTGCCGGCGAGCGGGCGAACGACAAACCGCCCAAGGACCGCGACATTGCCATGGTGTTCCAGAACTACGGGCTTTATCCGCATATGACCGTGGCCGAGAACATCGGCTATCCGCTCAAGCTGCGCCGCATGGACCGCAAGGCGCGTGAGGCCCGGGTCCAGGAAACCGCCGAAAAGGTCGAGCTGCAGGCCCTGCTGAAACGCCGTCCGTCGGAACTGTCCGGCGGCCAGCGCCAGCGGGTCGCCCTGGCGCGGGCCATCGTGCGCACGCCCAAGATCTTCCTGATGGACGAGCCGCTGTCGAACCTCGACGCCAAGCTGCGGGTGACCATGCGCGCCGAGCTCAAGCACCTGCATCACGAACTGGGCGTGACCACCGTCTATGTCACCCACGACCAGATGGAGGCGATGACGCTGGCCAGCCGCGTCGCGGTGATGCGCGAAGGCCGGATCGTGCAACTCGACACGCCCAAGAAGATCTATTCCGAGCCGGTCGATCTCTTTGTCGCGGGCTTCATCGGTTCGCCCTCGATGAACCTGATCGAGGGCCGGGTGACGGGCGGACGCTTCGAGGCGCCGGGCGTGTCGCTGCCTGTTGCCGCAGGCGACCGCGACGGCGTGGTTCTGGGCATCCGCCCCGAGGACCTGGAGCTGACCGACGCAGGGGCCGCCCCGGTCAGGGGCGCGCTCTATGCGCTGGAGCTGACCGGCGAATCCACGCTGGTGACCCTGCGCGAAAAGACCACGTCGGTCTGCGCCCGGGGCCCTGCCGATTTTGAGGCCCCAATCAACGCGCCCTGTGCGCTGACGCCGAAACCCGGCGCACGCATTCACCTGTTTGACAAGCAATCCGGCCAGCGCATCGCCGCTTGAGCCCCGGAAAGAAGGAAAGCCCAATGACCCAGATCTCACAATCCGACGCCGACGCGCGTCACATCACCCGGGATGACTATGTCTCCTGCACCGTGGCCTTCATCGACTGCAAAAAGCCGGGATCGCACCTGAAGGAAAACTATTCGATCATCGGCCCCGGCGTGACCTCCTCCGACGAGCAGGTCATCAACCTGCCCGAACCGCATGGCTTCAACATCGGTGCCGCCGCCATGCCAAACGGCATCACCAACAACCTGCATATCCATTTCACCGCCGAGGTCTTTATCGTTCAGAAGGGCGAATGGACCTTCCGCTGGGGTCCGAACGGCGAGAATGAGGTTCTGGGCCGCGAAGGCGACATCGTCTCGGTTCCGACGTGGATCTTCCGCGGCTTCACCAACGCCGGGCCGGATGACGGCTGGCTCTTCACCGTGCTGGGCGGTGACAATACCGGCGGCGTGATCTTCCACCCCGAGATCATCCGCGAGGCGGCCGATTACGGCCTTTATATATCCAATGACAACACGCTGATCGACGCCAGTCGCGGCGACGCGGTGCCGGACGAAAGCGGGCGCATTCCACCGATGCCCGACGACGCCTTTGCCGAGTTGCGCAAGGTGTCGCGCGAGGAGATGATGAAGCGGGTGGTCACCGCCGATGCCCGCGATTTCCGGCCCGCCTTTGTCGATGCGCGCCTGCCCGGCTGCGGCACCGAGATCGCCCCGGTGATCGGCTTCGGCCTGACCCAGAACCGCGATCACGCCGCGCCGATCACCAATCCGCACGGCTTTTCGGTGGAATGGCTGCGCATGAGCGCGGGACAGAAGGTCAGCCCCTTCACGCTCGACGACAAGATGGTGCTAATCCTGCGTTCCGGCAAGCTGCGGCTGAGCCTCAACGAAGGCGCCGATGTCACCGTCGACCTGAACGAGCGCGACACCTATTCCATCCCCGCCGGCGTGGTCCGCAGCATCGCGGCGCTGGGTGACAGCCCGGCCGAGGCGCTTGTCGTGGTCTCCGGCGATCATCGCAAGCGGCCGCAGTTCAGCGACGAGGTGATCGCAGCCGCGCGCGAGGCCGGCCAGGCGCTCGATGCCGGCGGCTACGTGGCCAATGCGGCGCTGCTGCCCGATTACAAGCGGGCCGGCTGATGCGCGAGAACCTTGTCAGACGCCGCCTCGCGGCAGGAGAGGTCGTGGTCAACGGCTGGCTCTCCATCGGGTCGAGCTATTCCGCCGAGGGCATCGGGCATTCCGGTGCGCATTCGGTCACGGTCGATCTGCAACACGGGATGATGGGCTTTCAGGAGGCGCTGCACATGCTGCAGGCGCTCTCGGCGACCCCGGCAGTTCCGCTGGTGCGGGTGCCCGACCTCGATCCGGCCAAGATCATGCATCTGCTCGACGCCGGGGCCTACGGGATCATCTGCCCGATGATCTCGACCCCCGAGGAGGCCGCCACATTCGTGGCCGCCTGCCGCTACCCGCCGCATGGCAACCGCAGTTTCGGCCCGTCGCGCGGATTGCTCTATGGCGGCAAGGAGTATGTCGCCATGGCCAACGAGACGGTGATGGCAATCCCGATGATCGAGACCGCCGAGGCCGTCAAGCGGATCGACGAGATCCTCGCCGTCGACGGCATCGACATGCTTTATGTCGGGCCCAACGATCTGGCCTTCTCGATCGACGGTCACGTGGGCTTTCCGCGGCCGAAATCCGAGGCGGCGATCACCAGGGTGCTGGAGGCCGCGGGGCGCAGGAATGTGCCGGTCGGCATCTTCTGTTCTGATGCCGAGGATGCCAGGGCGCGCCACGAGCAGGGCTGCGCGCTGGTCACGCCGGGCAACGACTTCGGCCATCTGACCCGCAGCATGGCCGGCGCGGTCGGTGTGGTGCTGGGCAAGGGCGCGTCGGCCGTGCCTGCGGCCAAGGCGGCGCATGGCTATTGAACTCACGGAGCGTCCCTGGCTGCTTTTGCCGGGGACGCTCTGCACAGGGGCGATGTTTGGCGGATTTCTGGACGCGCTCGGCGTCGCCGCCGCCCTGCGCCACCCCGTCGCCATGGACCGCCCCACCGTCGAGGCGTACCTGCCGGAGTTGCAGGTGGCCTGCCGGCCCGGCGCAATTGTCTGCGGCTTTTCGCTCGGGGCTTTGGTGGCGGCGCATCTGGCCGACAGGCTGCCCGCGGGACGTTTCATCCTGTTCGGGCTGAACCCTCACGCCGACGATCCTGCCAGGCGGGACGGCCGGCTGCAGTTGGCCCGCGAGGTTGGACGGAACGGCGGCGCTGCTGCCTTGGCGACGCGGTTGCCGGATCTCTGCGAGCCCGATCCAGACAAGGCCAGGCGCATGATCCTGGCCATGGCGGACGATACTGCCGAAGCAATGCCTGCGCAGACGGAGCTGTCCCTGACCCGCCCTGGTGCTTTGCCGGCGTTGGCGGGCGCGCGTGCGCCGGTCGATCTTTTCACCGGCGCAAGGGATACGGTCACGCCATTGGCCCTCGCGCAGGAGGCGGCCGCGGTCGCGCCTCAGGGCCGGGTTCTTCCTCTGGCCGGCCTTGGCCATTATGCGCTGATCGAGGATCCGGCCGCCTGTGCCGCGGCGGTGACACGCCATTTGGTGAAAGGGTGTGACCGGACCTGAGGCGGCATCGACGGGCTCCGCCGGCTTGGCGGCGACGTCAAGGTATGCGTGATCCTCACCATTGAAAGCGGCACCATCGGCCCGGAAATCGCGTTTAATCTCGCGGGAATTCGTCCGGACCGTGATGTGTGACCGGGCTTCGCCGGTGCGCGGTCAGTTGCTGTCGACCAGCTTGCCGGGGTTCATGATGTTGTCCGGGTCGATCGCGCGTTTCAGCGTCGCCATCAGCGCATAGGCCGCGCCGTGTTCGTCGCGCATGTAGGGCTTCTTGCCGGTGCCGACGCCATGTTCGCCAGACACCGTGCCGCCAAAGGACAGCGCCACGTGGTTGACCTGCGCCGCCAGCGCCTGGGCCTTGGCAAGCTCGCCAGGCTCCTGCGGGTCGAACAGGATCAGCAGGTGGAAATTTCCGTCGCCCACGTGGCCCACAACCGGCGCCACCAGCCCGGCCTCGGCGATCAGCGCCTTGGTCTGCGCGATGCAATCGGCCAGCGCCGAGATCGGCACGCAGCAGTCGGTGACCACGCCTTCGAAGCCCTTGCGCAGGGATTTCCCGGCGTAATAGGCATTGTGCCGCGCGGTCCAGAGCCGGTTGCGGTCCTCGGCCCGTGTAGCCCATTCGAAGCCCGAGACGCCGAATTCGCCCGCCACGCCTTCGAACAGCTCGACCTGTTCCTTGACGCCCGCCTCGGTGCCGTGGAACTCGAGGAACAGATGCGGTTTTTCCGGCAGGCCCATGTCGGGGTTGTAGATGTTCATGCCCTGCATCTGTACCTCGTCGAGCAGCTCGATCCGCGCCATCGGAATGCCCATCTGGATCGCCATGATCACCGTGTTCACGGCGTCGTCGACGGTGTCGAAGGCGCAGGTGGCTGCGAGGATGGTGTCGGGCTGGCCGAAGAGGCGCACGGTCAGCCGGGTGATGATGCCAAGCGTGCCTTCCGAGCCCACGAAGAGATGCGTCAGGTCATAGCCGGTCGAGGATTTGCGCGCGCGAGAGCCGGTCTCGATCACCGTGCCGTCAGGCAGCACCACCTCCAGCGCCAGCACGTTCTCGCGCATGGTGCCATAGCGCACGGTATTGGTGCCGGAGGCGCGGGTCGCGGCCATGCCGCCCAGCGTGGCGTCGGCGCCGGGATCGACGGTGAACATCAGGCCCGTAGCGCGCAGCTCGTCGTTCAGCCGGGTGCGGGTGACGCCGGGCTGAACCACGGCGTCGAGGTCGCTTTCATGGATTTCCAGCACCTTGTTCATCCGGCTGGTGTCGACGCTGATGCCGCCATGGATCGGGATGACATGACCCTCCAGCGACGATCCGATGCCGAAGGGCACCACCGGCACGCGGTGCGCCGCGCAGATCTTCATGATCGCCGAAACCTCTTCGGTGCTTTCGGGAAAGGCCACGGCATCGGGCAGGGCCGGGGTGGAATAGGCCTCGTCGCGGCCGTGCAGCTCGCGGATCGACGCCCCGGTCGAAAGCCGGTCGCCCAGCAGGTCCTTCAGTTCCGTGATCGCTGTGGTGGTCGCGGGTTGAGCCACGTCGTGTCTCCCTGTTGATGTCGTGAGTGTAGCCTGGTCAGTGTTTCGGCGGTGGCGTGGCCGAGGGCGCGCCCAGCGTCGCCGCGATCTGCGGACCGCCGTAGCGCGCGATCATCGCGGCCTGGTCGGCAAAGGCCTGGGCGTCGACCGCCTCTGGATCGCATATCTGGCGCATCTCGGCCTGCATCATCGCCAGGGTCTGTGCATGATCGCGGTCCTGCGCGAGGTTCGTCCCCTCCTCGGGATCACTTTCCAGATCGAAGAGTTCCGGGTCAAAGCCCATGTATTCGATCAGTTTCCAGCGCCCCTTGCGCAGCATGAAGGCGCCCGAAACGGACCCGATGGCGTGATACTCGCTGAACACCGCGCGCTCGGGATCGTCCGCCGCCTTGGCCATATCATAGAGCGACCGCCCGGGGCGCGTGCCGGGAAGCTCGGCATCGAAGTGGGCGAGGATGGTCTCGGAGATGTCCAGCAGGCTGGCCGTGGTGGCACAGGTGGCCCGGGACGTTACGCGAGAGCTTGGCGCGGGCGCCACGATCAGCGGGATCGCGGCGCTCTCCTCGTACATGTTCATCTTGCCCCAGAGCCCGCGCACGCCGAGGTTTTCGCCGTGGTCGCTGGAATAGATGATCGTGGTGTCGTCATACTGGCCGCTGCCGCGCAGGGCCTCGACGATGCGGCCGACGTTGTGGTCCATGTAGCTGGTCAGCCCGTAGTAGGCGGCGATGGCCTGCCGGCGTTCGTGATCGTCGGTCCAGCCGTCTTCGCCAACCATGGCAAAGGCGGTCTTCTCGATCCAGGGGTGTTGCCGGTAGCCGTCGCGCGGGTGCAGCTTGTCTGCCGGCAAGTGCTCCAGCGGGTAGAGATCGTAGAATTCCTGCGGCGCCACCAGCGGATGATGCGGGGCCACAAGTCCGACATAAAGGCACCACGGCTCCGCGTCCTCCGACGCTGCCGCCAGCCAGTCGCAGGTGCGGTCGGTGACGGCGCGGTCATAGCGGGTGTAGGGGCTTTCGCCGGGGCCGACGTAATCGCCCATCATGCGTACCTCCTTGTGATAGACGCGCTCGTCTTCCTTGCGGATCGAGCCCCAGACCATGCCGACGCCGTCATGCACGTGCATGGGAATATGCTGGACATCGAAGCCGGTGTCATCCTCCGCATCGCGGTAGTGCAGCTTGCCGATGGATTCCACGCGTACGCCCTTGTCCTGCAGGGCATGGCCCCAGCCGCGCGGCGTGCCGGTATAGGGCATGGCATTGTCCCACAGGCGGATGTCGTGGCAATGGCGCCCGGTGGCAAAGGCCGCGCGCGCCGGCACGCAGATCGGCGAGGGGGTGTAGGCGTTGGTGAAGCGCGTCCCACGGGCGGCCAGCGCATCGAGGTTCGGGGTCTGCGCAACCGGGTGACCGGCACAGGACAGGGCACGGGCCTGGTGCTGGTCGGACAGGATGACCAGCAGGTTCGGGGTCTTTGTCATGGTCAGAGGTCTTCCGGGTCTGAGTCTGCTACGGGATCGGGAATATCGAAATCGGTCTTGGTGGCGGCGGCGGCGATCGCCTTGATCGCCTTGCGCACGGTGGCCTGCTCCTCTTCGGTGAGGGTGGCCAGCAGGTGCTTTTGCCGGGCGTCGAGCAGGGGGCCAAGACGGTCGTGTGCCTTGATCGCCTTCTTGGTCAGTTCGATGACGTTCTGGCGCTTGTCCTCCTCCCAGGGGTGGAGGATCAGGTAGCCCTTCTTCTCGAGCACGGTGAGCATCTTGGAGAACTGGCCTTTGTCGATGCCTGCGGCCTTGCGCACCGCGGTCGAGGTATTGGCGATGCCAAGCGCCACCACCCGGACAATCCGCCACTGCGCAAGGTTCAGATCGCCATAGGGCCCAATGATCACCTTTGCCTGCGCGCTGAGGGCCGAATGCAGCTGCGCGATCTGAAAGGGCAGGTGAAGGCCCAGATCGATCGCGTTGTCTGCCCGCTTTGTCATGGTGTTGCGTCCTCCTTGTGGGGTCGAACTTCTGCGAGTTTGGTGGAAATGTCAACTTGATTGTTGACTTTTCCACCTTATTGACCGACAAGTGCCCTGGACGATCCGAATGCTTCAGGGAGGATGGCATGAAGAGAACACTCGCACTCGCCGCGGCCGCACTGACAGGTTTCTGTGTATCTACGGCCACTTACGCGCAGGATTGGACCCCGCCGGGGCCGATCAAGATGATGATTGCCTTCGCCGCAGGCGGCGGGGCCGACACCCAGGCCCGGCTGATCGCCGAAGAGCTCGAGCAGCGCCACGGCTGGAAGGTGATCCCCGAGCAGGTGACCGGCAAGGGCGGGCTCAACGCGGTGAACGCGCTCAAGGAGCAGCCGGGCGACGGCACCGCCATCGCGATGATCGTCTCCGAGACGCTGGGCTACAACATGGCCGCGGCCAGGGCCGGTCAGCCGTCGGACGTGACACCGATCACCACCACCGCCGGAACCCAGATCGCCGTCATGGCGCTGGCCTCCAAAGGCTGGAAGACGCTGGGCGACGTGATCGAGGCTGCCAGGGCGGGCGAAGACATCCGCTTTGGCGTGATGACCGGCGCCCTCGGCGACCTGGCCTATGTCATCGGGCTGCGCAACGAGGTCGATTTCAACATCATCTCGGTGCGCGGCGGCAAGGCCGTGATGGACGGGCTGAACGCGGGCGACATGGACGTGGGCTTTGGCGCCGGCATCCAGGCCAAGGCGGTCGCCGCCGGTGACATGGTCGAACTGGCCTCGGCGCGCAGCGAGCCGCTTGCCAACTCGCCCGAGGCGCCGCTGCTGTCCGATTACGGCGTCGAATTCGTCAACGAGATCTCCTTCCTGTTCGCCGGTCCCCCCGAGATGGACCCGGCCGCGCGCGAGGCCATCGCCGCGGCGATTGCCGAGATCGTCACCGACGAAGGCGGCAAGGCCAATGAATTCATCACCCGCGGCTTCGGCGGTCCGGTGGTGATCCAGGGCGAAGCGCTCGAGACGGCGCTGCAGGAGGACTTCGATGCCTCCGGTGCGCTGATCGCCGCGGCCTCGGAATAACTCTCCCTGACTGGCGGGCGGCTCCCTGTCGCCCGCGTTTTTCCCGAACATCTGCGAGACCGACATGCGGAACCTCACTGCCACCAAGGCACTGGGTCTGGGCAGCATTGCCCTTGCGATCCTGGTGATCTTCGTCTGGATCCCGCTCGATACCGAGACCTGGCTGGTCGAGCGCAAGCGCGGAAGCTACACCGTCGGCGACAGCCTGGCCCCGATGCTGGCCGCGGTCTTCGTGCTGCTGGCCGGTGTGCTGCTGCTGTTTGATGGCCGAGAGGGCGAAAGGCCCAGCCGTGACAACCTGCGCTTCATCGGAGCCATGATCGGGATTGGCGTTATCAGCCTGACGGTCATGCGCTGGGCCGGGCCGGCGCTCGCAGCGCTTCTGGCTGAAGGGGGCGACTACCGGCTGCTGCGCGATACCACACCGTGGAAATACATCGGCTTCGTGCTGGGCGGCGGGGCGCTGATCTTTTCGATGATCGCCTTCGTGGAAGAGCGGCCAAGCTGGCGCGCGCTCTGGATCGCGGTGGCGGCGGTGGCGGGGATCATCCTGCTCTACGATCTGCCTTTCGACGACATCCTGCTGCCGCCCAACGGAGACGTGTGATGACCGATATCGGCGTGATGGACTACATCTGGCTCGGGGTGCTGGCGGTCTTTCAGGGGCCGGAGGCCTTCTCGATCCTCGGCTTGCCCATCTCGATCACCGTGCTGATGGTCACCTTCGGGCTGATCCTCGGCATCGTGGTCGGCGCGACGCCCGGGCTTGGCAGCGTGATCGCCATGGCGATCTCCCTGCCGATCCTGATCTCGATCTTCGGCTACAACGCCGATGCGCTGCTGCCGGTGCTGGGCTTTCTGATCGGGGTGATGAAGGGCTCGACCGTCGGCGGGGCGGTGCCCGCGATCCTGTTCAACACGCCCGGCACGCCCGACGCCTACATGACCACGCTCGACGGCTATCCGATGGCGCAGGCCGGCAAGGCCAGCAAGGCGCTGAGGATTTCGCATTTCTCCTCGGTCACCGGTGACACATTTTCTGACATAGTTCTGATCGTCTGCGCGCCCTTCCTGGCGATCCTTGTCGAAGCCTATCTCGACCTGCCGGAAAAGACCGCGCTCCTGATCCTGTCGCTCAGCTTCATCGCCGCGGTGGTGGGCGGCTCGGCGGCCAAGGGGCTGCTCAGCTGCGGCCTCGGTCTGCTGGCGGTCTATATAGGCACCGGCGAGGATTTCTATCCCCGCCTCAGCTTCGGCCTGCCGGCACTTTCTGACGGCATTCCGATCACCGCCGCGGTGATCGGTATCCTGGTGATCGGCGCGATCTTTTCCGAACTGGAGGAACTCTGGCACCAGACCCGCCGCACCGGCACCATCGAGGTCGCAAAAGACCAAGGCGACCAGCGCCTGCACTGGGCCGACATCCGCCGAATCTTTCCCTATATCAGCCGTTCCGTCCTGATCGGCACGGCAATCGGCGCGCTACCCGGTATCGGCTCGACGCTCGCCGCGACTATCGGCTATGCCACCGGAAAACGCCGCCATGCGCGCAAGAAGGTCCCCGGCGATCCGGCGTTTGGCGAAGGCGCGCCCGAGGGGATCGCCGCCACGGAAGCGGCCAATTCCTCGGTCTCCGGCGCCAACCTGATCCCGGTGCTGTCGCTGGGCATCCCCGGCAATACCGCGGCGGTTTTCCTGATCCTCGCCGCCGACAGCATCGGCGGATTCAACCCCGGCCCGGCGGTCTTCAAGTTCTCGGCCGACCTGAACCCGGAACTGGTGATCGCCTTCGGCCTATTTACCACGATGATCATCGCCAACCTGCTGAACTGGACCGTCGGCGGCGCGCTGATGCGCTGGCTGGGGGTTCTGGTCCGCATTCCAAAACAGTATCTGCTGCCGGTGGTGCTCTTGCTGACGCTGGCCTCGCTCTACGTCGAGGAAACCTCGATGAGCGCGATCTGGTTCGGTTTCGGCTTCGGCATCCTCGGTTATTTCATGAAGCGCTTCGGCATCTCGCCCTTGCCCTTCGTCATCGGCTTCGTCCTTGGTGGCCGGCTGGAAATGACGGCGCGACAGGCCTTTTCGGCCACCGGCGGCGATCCCTTCTTTCTGCTCAAGAGCCCGATCGCAGCGCTGTTCATCTTCGCGGCCGTGGCCGTGGTCTATCTCTCCGTTCGCAAACCAAAGGCAGTGACCCCATGACCCGCCCCAATATCCTGTTCATCACCTCGGACCAGCAGCGCGGCGATTGCTACGGGTTTCGCGGCCGCAAGGTGCAGACGCCGCACCTCGACCTGCTGGCCAGCGAAGGCACCAGCCTCGAGACGGTGATCACCCCCTGTGTCGTGTGCCAGCCGGCGCGGGCGTCGATCCTGACCGGCCTGCTGCCGCGCACCCACGGGGTGCATGACAACGGCATCGATCTTGATCCGGAGATCGGCGAAAAGGGTTTTGCCGCCTCGCTTTCGGCCTCGGGGTATCACACGGCCAAGATCGGCAAGGCGCATTTCGCCACCTATCACGTCTACGACGACACAGGCACCTACGAGAGCATCCCCGGCTCGGCCAATGCCCCCGAGGGCTGGCGCGGGCCCTACATGGGCTTTGATCACGCTGAACTGGTCCAGATCGGCCACAATTGGTGGCTGCCGGAACAGCCGCCGCGCGGTCTGGCCTATGAGGAATGGTATTACGGCGACGGCCGCGGCGACTGGAAGAACAAGCTCTTGTGGGAAAGCCACCGCGACCACGGCGGCGCGCCGCAGGTCTGGTCGTCGAAACTGCCGGTGGCCTGGCACAATTCCACCTGGATCGCCGACCGCGCCATCGACTTCCTCAAGCAGGACCATGACAAGCCCTTCTGCCTCTGGGTGTCCTTCCCCGATCCGCACCACCCTTTCGACTGCCCCGAACCCTGGGCTTCGCTGCACCGGCCCGAAGAGGTCGATATGCCGGAGCATCGGACCCGCGATTTCGAGGGGCGTCCATGGTGGCACAAGGCGGCAGTCGAGACAAAGATCGAAGGCAAGGGCGCCGAGGTGCGCACCAGCTATTCCCGCTATCCCGAGATCCCCGACGAGCACCTGCGCGAGGTGATCGCCAACACCTACGGTCAGCTGGCGCTGATCGACCATTCGGTGGGCCGTATCCTGATCGAGCTGGAGGCGCAGGGTTTGGCCGACAACACCTATATCGTCTACACAGCCGACCACGGCGACTGGCTGGGCGATCACGGGCTGGTGCTGAAGGGGCCGATGCCCTTCGAGGGGCTGCTGAACGTGCGCGCCATCGTCAAGGGTCCGGACGTGCCCGTGGGCAAGGTCAGCCACGAGCCGCTCTCGACGCTCGATCTGGGGGCCACCTTCATGGACTGGGCCGGCGCCGACAGCCTGATGGAGATCCACGGCCAGTCGATGCGCGACGTCATTTCCGGCGACGGCACGCGCGACGGGGCGCTGTCGGAATGGGAACTTCAGCCGGGCCGGGTGGGCGTGGGCCTGTCACTGCGCACGGTGCGGTCAAAGACAGCCAAGCTGACCGTGGACCTTCAGTCCGGCGCGGGGGAGATGTACGATCTCGAGGCGGACCCGCACGAGTTGGTCAACCTCTTCGACAACCCCGACCACGCGCAACTGCAGGCCGACCTGACCGAGATCCTCATGTCCCGCCCTGACGACATCCAGCCCAACCGTGTGCCTGTGGGCATGGCATAGGGGGCCTCGTTCGAGGGTGGAGGCAATTTCCGCGCCACGACAGCGCACCGACGGTCCGCGGCGCGCCAACAGCCGTCTTGGACCTCAGGCCCTGATGTCAAACGTCGACAGAGGCTGGCAGACCGAACAAGTCGGTTTGCCAGCCTCCTGTGACCGATATCGCCGGGAACCCGCCGCTTTTCAGGCCTGGTTCAGCAGCTTCCGGTATTTCTTTATGAACAGGTCCTCGCCCTTCATCTTCCGGGTCACGAAATCACCCGAGGTGAACAGGCCGAGGAAGGAATTGCCGCGCTTCGGGCCGAGCGGCACGAGGATCGGCGCTCTGGCGCCCCAGGGCTTGTAGGATTTCAACTCTTCGAGCGGTTTGCCCGCTATCAGGCCCTTCAGCGTGGACTTGAGCCAGAGCAGCTGGCGGCTGGTGGCGACGATGGTCATGCCGTCGCCGGCGTCGGACACGTCTCCGGCGGCAAAGACGTTGGGCAGCGAAGAGGGGCGTAGCCAGGGGTCCACCTTGATGCGGTTTGCGGTGCTTTTCTGCGTGTCGGGCAGGGTTTCGAGAAGAGAGGAGCTGGCGCGGGAGCCGAGGACGGGGAAGATCAGGTCGAAGTCATGCTCGGACCCGTCAGACAGCGTCAGGCTGCCGGCGTAGGGCTCGGTCAGGTTTTGCAGGTTCTCGGCGCGTCTTCCGAGCACGAGGGTCACGCCGGCGTCGCGCAGCTTGCTCGCCAGCGCGTCGCCCAACTTGTCCGGCATGGTGGGAAACAGCCGGTCGGTGTCCGAAATCAGCGTGATCTTCTTGTCCGGCATGGCATGGGCAATCTCGCCCGCCAGTTCAGTGCCGACGGCCCCGGCGCCGACAATGCCGATGGTGCGTGCGGCCTTGACCAGCTGGTAAATGCGCTGATTGGCCTGGCGCAGCCCCTCAATGTCAGAGCCCACCGGCTTGAACGGCATGGCATTGGACGAGCCGGTGGCGACGACGATGTAATCCGCCTCGACCCTCTGGCCGTCATCCAGCGTCACGCCGGTCGCGTCGATGCCGGTGGCGCGGGCGCGGACCACGCGGCCATTTGTGAGCAGGCGGTCGTAAGGGATCAGGGCGCGGTCCGTCAGCGAGGGATCGACAACGGCGCGGATCATCGCGGGCGCATGAACGAAATGGCTGCGCGGCTCGATCAAGGTGACCTCGGCGGTGTCGTCGAGGGACTTGGCGAGATCGGCGCCGATGTAGCCGCCGCCGACAATGGCGATGCGTTTGGACATGGGGGATTTCCTTTTAAGGCGGTCCCGCGTGCAGAACACAGGGGCGCGCCCGTTTCGATTGATGACTCTGGCGTTGATGCAGACATAGGCGCGGCAATGCGATATTGAAATTTATATTTTATCCGCATCTATATTAGAGATGCTTATCAGGTGGAGTTGCAGATGAAACTGGACCAGTTGAAAGTGCTGCGCGCCGTGGTTGAAACCGGAACGGTCAAACTGGCGGCCGAGAGCCTCAATCGCACCCAGCCTGCGGTGAGCCAGGCTTTGAAGGCGCTGGAGTTCCAGACCGGGACGGAGCTGTTTGACCGTTCGGGCTACCGGCTCGAGCTGACGCCGGTGGGCCGGAGGGTCTATCTGCAATCGCTGCGGGTGCTCGCCGAGGCCGAGGACCTGACCCAGCTGATCCGGCATTTCGAGAAGGGGCAGGAAGAGACGATCACCCTAGCCATCGACGCTGCCGCCGATCCGACCCTGTTGACGCCCGTACTGACCGGGCTGCAGACCCGCTTTCCCGACACTCGTCTCGTGCTGCGCGCAGAGGTCTTGTCCGGCGCGATCGGGGCGGTGCAATCCGGCGAGGCCGCGCTCGGCCTGGCGCCGGCGATCCCGGTCATGCTGGAAGAGGCGGGCTTCGACTACAGCCCGCTGGCCGGGTCGGTGATGCGCAACGTCGCCGCGCCGTCGCTTCTGGAGGCGATGGAGGGCGCGCTCACGCTGGCCGAGCTTCGGCGGTTTCACCAGATCATCGCGCGCGACAGCGGGCAGGCCGCTGGCCTGTTTGACCGAGAACTGGGCGTCCAGAAGGGGCAGCGGCGGTGGTACGTCGGCGACCTGCACATGAAGAAGCAGCTGCTTTTGGCGGGGCTGGGCTGGGGCCGTCTGCCCGAGCACTTGATCGCCGAAGAGCTGGCGCAAGATCGCTTGCGGGAGATCGTCCTGCCGCACACCCACCTCAGCTTTGACATCGAGGTCTATGTCTTCCGCCAGCGCGGGGCGGGCAGGGGGCCTGTGGCCGCGCATCTGTGGGAGGCCTTTGCCGCGGCACCCCGGTAGCGGACCGCCGCCGCACAGCCTCTCCGGATGCGATTCTTGTCGGACACTAACGGAGAAAGACTTGACCAACCGCCAGATTGCAATTAATGTCGGACACTAATGCGGGGATATGGGAGATTCCCGCAGGCAGGGAGGATGCACTGTGCGGCAAAACGGCAATCCACTACTCGAAGTGCGGGATCTCACCATCAAGTTCGGCGGTGTTGTGGCCCTCAACGAGATTTCACTCGAAATCCACGAGCAAGAGATCCTCGGGCTTATTGGACCCAATGGCGCGGGCAAGACGACGTTGTTCAACTGCCTCAGCCGTCTCTATCGCCAGAGTTCCGGCGATATCCTCGTCAGGGGCGAGAGCATCACCCCGCTGGGCGCCGAGGATATGGCGGCCCGCGGCATCGGGCGCACCTTTCAGAACATTGCGCTGTTCGAGACGATGACGGTCTATGAAAACGTTCTGACCGGCGCGCAATTCGCGATGAACGGTGGCCTTGCGGCAGACATCCTCAACAGTGCGAAAGTGCGCCGGGAACGGGCCGAGACGCGCGAGCGGATCATGCATCTGCTGTCGCTGCTCGACCTCGCGGACATCGCCGATCACACCATTGCCGATCAGAACTTCGCCGTGCGCAAACGGATCGAGTTCGCCCGGGCGCTGGCCGCACAACCGAGCCTTCTGATGCTCGACGAGCCCGCCGGCGGGCTGAACCGCGAAGAGGTGCGGCATCTGGAAGACCTGATCCGGCAGGTGCGCGACGAGTTCAAGGTCGCGGTGCTCTTGGTCGAACATCACCTGAACCTTGTCATGAAGGTCTCTGACCGCGTGGTTGCGATGGATTTCGGCCAGAAGATCGCTGACGGGCTGCCGCATGAAGTGCGGGCGCATCCGCAGGTCCTGCGGGCTTATCTCGGGGAGGAAGCGGCATGAAACATGCGCTGGAGCTCAACAACGTCACGGCCTCTTACGGCCACGGCAGCATCCTGCACGGCATTGACCTTGCGGTGCCCGCTGGAGGCGTTACGGCGCTGCTGGGCGCGAACGGCGCGGGCAAGACCACTACGCTGCGCGCCATCTGCGGCATGATCGAAACCCATGGCGAGGTGCGGCTGTTCGGCGAAGACATCACCGGCAAGAGCCCCGAGGCCATCGCGCGGATGGGTGTTGCGCATGTCCCTGACGGGCGCGGCACCTTTACCAGCCTGACGGTGATGGACAACCTGCGGCTCGGCGCCTTCACCGCGAAAAAGCGCGGCAACTTCCAGCGCTCGCTCGACCGTGTGTTCGATTATTTCCCACGGTTGAAAGAGCGCGTGGGCCAGCACGCCGGCACGCTTTCAGGCGGCGAGCAGCAGATGCTGGCGATTGGCCGGGCGCTGATGGCCGAACCGCGGTTGATCCTGCTGGACGAGCCGTCCATCGGGCTGGCGCCGGTGATCGTGAAGCAGCTGTTCGAGATCCTCGATCAGATCGCGCGTGATGCCGGTGTGTCGATGCTGCTGGTCGAGCAGAACTCGAACCTCGCGCTGAAACTGGCCTCGAACGCCGCTCTGCTGGAGGTGGGCAACCTCGTGGCGCGGGGCACCGCCAAGGAGCTTTCGCAGAACCAGGAGATCGCGCGGGCCTATCTGGGCGACGTCGCGGCAGAGGGGGCAGGGGCATGACCTTTTTTCTAGAACAACTCATCATCGGCCTGTCGTCTGGCGGCATCTACGCGATCATGGCTTTGGCGCTGGTGATGATCTACAAATCCACCGGCCACGTGAACCTCGCGCAGGGCGAGATGGCGGTGTTTTCCACCTTCATCGCCTGGACGCTGGTGCAGATGGGCGTCCCGATCTGGCCTGCGATCCTGCTGACCGTGGCGGTGTCTTTCGTCGGGGCCATTGTGCTGGAGCGCGTCGTTGTCCGGCCCTTTGCCAAGGCCGACGATCTGGTGGTCGTGGCGGTTTTCGTGGGGCTGTTTCTCAGCATCCACAGCCTTGCCGGCGCGATCTGGAACTACGAAGTCAAACCCTTCCCCAGCGCATTTTCCGACGGCTCGATCAGCCTGATGGAGGACCTGTCGATCCGCGCGCATACGCTGGGATCGCTGCTGACCACCGTGGCGGTGCTGACGGCGGTTTGGTTCTTCTTTCGCTACACCCGCCTCGGCCTCGCGCTGCGGGCGGCAGCGGACAACCATGAAAGCAGCCGCCTTGTGGGGATCAACGTGTCGGTCATGCTGGCGCTCGGATGGGGGCTGGCGGCGGGGATCGGTGCCGTGGCGGGCGTGATGATCGCGCCGGTGACATTCCTTGATCCCGGCATGGGCCTTGCGCCGCTGATATTTGCCCTTGCAGGGGCGCTTCTGGGCGGCATCACCAGCCCCTTCGGTGCCGCCTTGGGCGGGCTGATCGTCGGCGTGCTGGAGGCAATGGTCTCGGCCTATGTTCCTTACGGCATCGAGTTCCGCGAGTTGATCGCGCTGATGCTGATCCTGTCGGTTCTGCTGGTGCGGCCCGCGGGTCTCTTCGGTGAAATCGTGACGCGGAGGGTGTGAAATGACCATGGAGAGCACAGACATGACCCAGGCCCTGAGCGCCCCCCGCAGCCGCAAGGTCTCGCTTCCTCTGGCGCGGCTCGGATACGGCGCCGCGGCGCTGGCCCTGCTGGCCGCGACCGGGGTGCTGGAAGGCTACGAGCTGTTCCTCGCGTCCTCGATCCTGTCCTACGCCATTGCCGCGATGGGGCTGAACGTGCTGATGGGCTACAACGGCCAGATTTCGCTGGGCCACGGCGCGTTCTTTGCGATCGGCGCCTATGCGGCCGCAATCTGCATCGACCGTTTCGCCGTGCCATTTGCCCTGACACCGGTGATCGCCGGTGTCGTCGGCATGGGCGCAGGATGGCTGATCGGCAAACCGGCGCTTCGGCTGGAAGGCGTCTATCTGGCGCTGGCCACCTTCGGGCTGGCGATTGCCACGCCGACGGTTCTGCGCTCGGACCTCTTTGCGGAATGGACGGGCGGCGTGCAGGGGCTGTTTTTGCTGATCAACCCCGCGCCCGAATGGGCGGGGCTGGACCTTGACCAGTCGATCTATCTCGCGGTCGTGGGCTATTTCCTGCTCTTCGCCTTCCTCACCCTGCGGCTGGTGCGCGGGCTCAATGGCAAGGCCTGGATCGCCACGCGCGACAACCCGATCGCCGCCCGCGCCATGGGCTTTGACGTCACCCGCGCCAAGACCCGCGCCTTTGTCTTCTCGGTGCTGGCCTGCTCGGTCGGGGGCGCGCTTCAGGCGGTTGCCGTGCAATTCGTGGCCCCTGACAGCTTTCCGTTCTTCCTGTCGATCTCGCTGTTCACCGCCGTCGTCGTGGGCGGGCTCTGCTCGCCACTGGTCGGCCCGCTGCTGGGGGCGGTGTTCATCGTCATGGTGCCCAACGTGACCGAGGAGATCTGGCAAGGCGGAAGCTGGGCCGTCTATGGCGGCGTCATCATCGCAATCATGGCGATCCAGCCGCGCGGACTGGCCGGGATGCTCGGCTGGTTCAAGGACAAGCTCACCACGCACACCAACAGATAACAGCAGACAGGGAGGAACCGACAATGCTGAAATCAACCACTGCCCTCGTACTGGGCCTCACCCTCGCCAGCGGCGCAATGGCCGCCACCTATGACAAGGGCGCCTCGGACGACGAGATCAAGTTCGGAACCATCGTGCCGCTCAGCGGTCCGGCCTCGGCCTATGGCTCGACCGGCACCTGCATTGCGGCCTATTTCGACATGGTCAACGACAAGGGCGGCATCAACGGCCGCAAGGTCAGCGTCTCGGTACAGGACGATGGCTACAACCCGGCCAAGATGCTGGAGCAGGCCCGGCGGTTGGTCGAGCGCGAAGGCGTGCTCTTCATCGCGGGCAACATCGGTACGCCGACGAACTCGGCCATCCATCGCTACATGAACCAGCGCAAGGTGCCGCATCTGTTCCTGACGACTGGCGCATCGAAGTGGGACGACCCCGAGAACTATCCCTGGACCATGCCCTATATCCCCAGCTACGCGGCGGAGGGGCGGATCTATGCCAAGTACATCAAGGAGAACATGCCCGACGCCAAGATCGGCATTCTCTACCAGAACGACGACTTCGGCCGCGACTACATGGATGCCTTCATCGACCAGCTGGGCGATGAGAGCATGGTGGTCTCGGCGGTCAGCTACGACACCTCGGCGGCCACCGTCGACAGCCAGATGTCGACGCTGAAGGAAAGCGGCGCGGATGTGTTCTTCAACGTCGCCTCGCCCAAGTTCGCGGCGCAGGCGATCCGGCGCGCGGGCGAGATCGGCTGGGATGCCACGCAGTTCCTTGTCTCTGTCTCCAACGCCAAATCGGCGGTGCTGGAGCCTGCGGGGCTGGATCATTCCACTGGCATCATCTCGACCCAGTACCTGAAGGAGCCGACCAACCCCGCCTACGCCGAGGATGCGGATGTGCAGGCGTGGCAGGCCTTCAAGGCCGAGTATTTCCCCAAGGCCTCGGACGGCAACTGGTGGGACTGGTCGTGCTATTCCACCGCCTACACCATCGAACATGTGCTGACGCAGGCGGGCGATGAGCTGACCCGCGAAAACCTGATGAAGGTGGCCTCCAACCTCGACGGGTTCGAGGCGCCGATGCTGCTGCCGGGGATCACGGTGAACACCGCCGCCGATGATTTCGCGCCGATCGAGGCGATGTCACTGATGAAGTTCGATGGCGACAACTGGGCATTGTTCGGCGACGTGATCGCCGTCGACTGATATGCCCGTCCGGCAGCGCGCCCTTGCTCCCGGGGTGCGCTGCCATTTCTATTGGAGAAGCCGATGACCCGAATTGCGCTCACCCCCATGGAGGCCGTGATTTACGGCACCCCCGCGGCACAAGCTGTGGCGACCGAGGCAGAGCGGCTTGGCGCGCGGCGCGTCTTCGTCATCGCCAGCGGCACGCTCTGTCGCGAGACCAACGAGGTCGAGAAGCTGAAATCCGCCCTGGGCACGCGCTGCGCCGGGGACTTCGACCGGATGGGCGCGCATGTGCCGCGCGGCGATGTGATTGCGGCGACCAGGGCCGCGCGGGATGCCAAGGCCGATCTCATCGTCACCATCGGCGGCGGCTCTCCCACCGACGGTGCCAAGGCGGTGGCGCTCTGCCTCGCCAATGTCGTCTCGACCGTTCAGGACATCGACCGGTTGCTTGCCGGCGAGGTCGCGGCCCCTGCTGTGCCGCAAATCTCCATCCCCACGACGCTCTCTGCCGGAGAGTTCAGCGCCATCGCCGGCGTCACCAACGAGGCCACGGGCACCAAGGAGATGCTGCGCCATCCGGGTCTGATGCCGCGTGTGGTGATCCTCGATGCCGAGGTCGCGCGGCACACGCCCGAATGGTTGTTCCTGTCCACCGGCGTGCGCGCCATCGACCATTGCGTCGAGGGCATCTGTTCGCAGGAGGCCAACCCCTTCGGCGACGCACAGGCGCTGCACGGCTTGCGGCTGCTGGCGGACGGGTTGACGCGCATCAAGGGGGACGCTGCTGATTTGCAGGCCCGACAGGACTGTCTGCTGGGGGCCTGGCTGTCGATGGGGCCTTTGACCAGCGGCGTGCCGATGGGGGCGAGCCACGGCATCGGTTATGTGCTTGGCGCCAGATACGGCATCCCGCACGGCCACACGTCCTGTCTCATGCTGCCTGCGGTGATGGCATGGAATGCCTCCGTGAACGCGGATCGGCAGGCGTTGGTGGCAGAGGCTCTGGGGGATGTATCAGTGCCCGCCTCGAACCTCCTGCACGAGCTGATTGCCAGCCTCGGGCAGCCGCGAGGCCTGCTCGCCAACGGTATCGCACGGAATGCTTTCCCCGATATCGCCGAGGCCGCGCTTCACACCCCTTGGGTGCCCAAGAACCCGCGCCCGATCAAAGGCGCGGACGATGTGATGCAGATTCTCGAACTGGCGGCCTGAGCCTCAAGCCTCCCGCGCCTTGGGAAAGACCGCCGGATCTGTGATATCGAGGCTGGCCAGCTCGTATCCCTTGCGGAAGTCGTTGAGGTGCTTGATCATCCAGGCCTTCGCCTCATCCGCGTCGCCCCACTTGATCGCGTGAAGGATCTTTTCATGCGCGGTCAGCAGGCGTTCGCTGGCGTTGAGGCTGGTCATCACCGTCTGGAACGACGGGTAGAACAGGTCGCTGATCGGCAGCCTGAGCGACTGGATCACCCGGTTGTTGGCGGCCAGGGCGATCAATTCGTGAAACTCGATATCCAGTTTGACCAAGGCGTCGGGGTCGTCCATCGCCGCTCTGGTCCGGGTGATATTGTCTTCCAGCGCCGCGAGATTGTCGGCATTGCGCCTGTTCGCCGCGGCCTCGGCCGCCACCGGGTCGAGCGCGCGGATCGCCTCCCAGATCTCCTCGAAGGTGACGCCATTCATCACCAGGGGCGTCACCAGCCGGCGCGACAGTTCCTCGGTATCGGGGCGCGACACGAAGAGCTTGCGCTTGCCTTCTTCGCGATAGAGCAGGCCCTGCTGTTCCAGCGACCGGATCGCCTCGCGCACGGTCGAGCGGTGGATGCCATTCTCGCTGGCCAGCGCGGTTTCGGCAGGCATACGTGCCCCGGGCTGCAATTCGCCGGAGAGAATCTTTTGTTGCAGGGCAAGCGCCAGTTGTCGGAACACGGGCAGATCGGCAGTGGTGTCGAGGTCGAGTTTCATGGGCAACTTTCACGATAAACTACGCCACGTCAGCTTACAGGCTGACCGACGCTAATGCGAGATATTTTCTGGATTATGAAATATCGTCGGACAAAGTAGGAGTCTGTCGGCTCTCCGCCCGATATCGCGCCGGAGAGGTCCCGGCCCATCCCTGGAAGGCCCGGAAAAAGGCGCTCGGCTCGGTATACCCCAAAAGATCGGCCACCTCGGCAACCGGCGTGTCGGTCACGGCCAGCAGGTGCCGGGCCTTGGCGGCACGCAACTCGGACGTGAGCTTGCGATAGCTCTCGCCCTGATCCTTGAACTGCCGACGCAAGGTGCTGGGCGACATGCGGAACTGCCGGGCGAGACTGTCGAAGGCCGGCCAGTCCCGCGGCGATGTGCGTGACAGCAGCGCGCGGACCTGTCCGGTCACGTCGTCCATGCCGCGGTAGCCCACCAGCAGGTTGCCGGGGGCCTGTTTCAGATAGCGCTTCAGAGCGGCCTCGCTGCGGTTGACCGGCAGGGTCAGATGCGCGGCGTCGATCACCACCTGCGTTTCCGGCGCGTCGAACTGAACTTGCGTGCCGAACAGACGCGAATAGGCCTCGGCCCCCGCGGGCGCGGCGCAGCGAAAGGCCACCTGCACCAAAGGCAATCGCCTCCGCGCCAGCCAGCAGATCGGTCCCAGCAACACGATCAAAAGCGTGCGATAGGCGAAGGCCGAGGCGGGCGGTCCGTCGTCGGTGAAGCCTATGATGGCCTGCGCGTTTCGGACCGTGACCTTTCCGCGCGGCGCGCCGACCATCACGTCCAGAGCCCAAAGCGCGCGCTCCAGCGCCTTGCCGAGGGTGGGCGCGCCACGGATGGCATAACACATCAGCGCAAAGTTTCCCGGCCGCATCGGGTGCGCGGTCATGCCCAGCATTTCATCCTGCATCTCCTGAGCGAGCGCGAACCAGAACTCCCCGTATTGCGCCAGCGTCATCGGCCCGTCAGGTGCGATCCGATGGGCAATCAGCGTGGCATCGAGACCTACGCGGCGGGCGCAGTCGAAGGCTTCGTCGATGAAGACCGGAGAGACCGGTGCGGTGAGGTCTGACATGGCTTTCATATGGCATTTTCGGTCATGAATTGGAACGGAAATGTCATTGTTTACCATGCCGGCGCGTCTTACCGATCTGAGCCAAGTCACTGAGGGAGGACAGCATGGACATTGCAGGCAAGACGGTATTGGTCACCGGCGCGAGTTCCGGTCTCGGCGCGGGGGTCGTGACACGGCTCATGGCAGGCGGGGCGAATGTGGTCGGGCTCGACATCAACATCGACGGCGCGGAATTGCATGACCGCAAGGTGATGGTCCGGGCCGATGTGACCTCCGCCGAGCAGGTGGCAGAGGCCATCCGGACCGCGAAAACCCGCTTCGGCGGCCTGCATGGGCTGGTGAATTGCGCCGGCGTCGCGCCCGGAGCGAAGATCGTGGGCCGCGACGGGCCGCATGACCTCGACAGGTTCTCCCGCGCGGTCTCGATCAACCTCGTCGGCACCTTCAACACCATGCGCCTCGCGGCCGAAGCCATCGCAGAGGCCGAGCCGGGGCCGGACGGAGAGCGCGGGGTGATCGTCAACACCGCCTCGGTCGCGGCCTTCGACGGCCAGATCGGCCAGGCGGCCTATGCGGCGTCCAAGGGCGGCGTGGTCAGCCTGACGCTGCCTGCGGCGCGGGAGTTGGCGCGGTCGGGTATCCGCGTGATGGCCATCGCGCCGGGTATTTTCGAGACGCCGATGATGGCGGGATTGCCGCAAGAGGTACAGGAGTCGCTGGGGGCCAAGGTGCCGTTTCCGCCTCGTCTCGGGAAGGCCGAAGAATTCGCCGACCTGGTGGCCGCGATCTTCGCCAACCCAATGCTGAACGGCGAGGTGATCCGGCTCGACGGCGCGCTGCGCATGACCGCGAAATAGGGGCTGACCATGCAACATGTTCGGATTTTCGACGCCGTGCGCACGCCACGCGGCAAAGGCAAGGCGTCGGTCGGCGCGCTGGCGGAACTCAGCCCGGTGGAACTGGCCACGGTCCCGTTGAAGGCCCTGAAGGAACGGTCGAACCTCGACACCTCGGCCGTTGGAGACGTAGTGCTCGGCTGCGTCGATCCGGTGGCCGATCAGGGCGGCGACATTGCGCGCACGGCAGCGCTCGAGGCGGGCTATGACGAGGCGGTTCCCGGCGTCCAGATCAACCGCTTCTGCGCCTCGGGGCTGGAAGCCTGCGCCATCGCGGCGGGCAAGGTGGCCAGCGGCGAGGTCGGCTTGGCCGTGGCCGGCGGAGTCGAAATGATGAGCCGGGTGCCAATGCTGTCATCGGGCATGCCCGTGCTGGCCGATCCCGGCATCGCCATCCCGCGCAAGTCGGTGCCGCAGGGCATCTCGGCCGACCTGATCGCCACGCTGCGGGGGTACAGCCGCGACGACGTGGATGCCCTGGCGGTGGAAAGCCAGCAGCGCGCGGGCCGGGCGTGGGAGGAGGGGCGCTTTGCCCGCTCCATCGTGCCGGTCAAGGATCGCAACGGCCTGACCGTGCTCGACCGCGATGAGGCGATCCGTCCGGGGGCGGACATGCAGTCGCTGGACGCTCTGAACCCCTCTTTTGAACGCTACGCGAAGAAGATGGGCTATGACGCTGTTGCGGAGCAAAAGTACCCCGAGATCGGCGCGCTGAAATACGTCCACCATGCCGGCAATTCCTCGCAGATCGTCGATGGCGCGGCGGCGGTTCTTCTGGGGTCTGAGACGGCTGGCAAGGACAATGGCCTGACGCCCCGCGCCCGCATCCTCGGGCTGGCCTCGGTGGGGTCCGAGCCGACGATCATGCTGACCGGGCCCAAGGCCGCCTGCGACCGGGCGCTGAAGCAGGCCGGGCTGGGCTACGCCGACATCGACCTGTGGGAGCTGAACGAAGCCTTTGCCTCGGTGGTTCTCTATTTTCAGGAGGAAACAGGCGTCAGTCCGGACCGGATGAACGTCAACGGCGGGGCCATCGCCATGGGCCATCCGCTGGGGGCCACCGGGGCCATGATCCTGGGCACGCTGCTCGACGAGTTGGAGCGCGCAGACAAGCAATTCGGCTGCGCCACGCTTTGCGCGGCGGCGGGACAGGCGATCGCCATGGTAATCGAACGGATGGAGGGAGAAGGCGCATGAGCAGTATCATTACCCTGGGCATCGACGGCCATGGCATTGCAGAGCTGTGCTGGGACGATCCGGACCGCAAGGTCAACGTGTTTTCCACCGAGGCCATCTCGGAATGGGTGGGCTTGGTGGACCAGGTGGCCACGGACCCAAGTGTTCGCGGCGTGCTGATCACTTCCGGCAAGGCCTCATTTCACGCCGGCGCAGACCTGCGAATGGTCGGCGGCTTCTTCGACATGTCGGCCGAGGAGCTCTGGTCCGTCATGGCCCGCGTCAAGGACAGCTTTTACCGACTGGAGACCTGTGGCAAGCCGGTGGCCGCGGCGATCAACGGGCATTGCCTGGGCGGCGGTTTCGAGATGGCGCTGGCGGCGCATGCGAGGTTCGCCGTGGACGATCCGGCGATCAAGCTCGGCCTGCCCGAGGCCGGGCTCGGGTTGATGCCGGGCTTCGGTGGCACGCAGCGTCTGGCGCGTCTGGCGCCGTGGCAGCGGGTGACGGCGGATATGTTGCAGGGGGCCACCTACGACGTGTCGGAAGCGCGATCTTTGGGGTTGCTGACCGATGTAGTCCCAGCGGGTGCCCTGCGCGATGCCGCCCGCCGGTGGCTGCTGGACAATCCCGCAGCCGAACAGCCGTGGGTGGCGCGGGGTTATTGTGGGCCATCCGCCTCGGAGATTGAGCGGTACTTTCACGCCCTGAACGCCGGGTTGACCCGTGATGGCGTGGCCGACCGACCCGAGCAGAGGTTGATTGCCGAGGCCGTCTATCACGGGCTGCAAATGCCCATCGAGCCGGCGCTGCGGCTGGAGGTGCGCCGGTTCATCGAGCTGACCCGCAACCCCTCGGCCCGGCAGACCCTGCAAGCGCGGTTCTTCGGCGAAGCGGCATGAAGCGTCATTCTATTATTGTCGGACACTAATGCGCATGGTAGCCTCCGGGGAAATCGCAGTTTCGGAGGAGGAAACACATGCTTGATGGCAAGATCGCGGTGGTGACCGGCGCGTCGTCGGGGCTGGGCTATCAGTTCGCCCTGACACTGGCCGGACAGGGTGCCGCCGTCGCGGTGGCCGCGCGCAGCACCGGCAAGCTTGACGATCTGGTGGCACGGATCACGTCAGAGGGCGGCCAGGCGCAGGCCTTCGGGTTCGATGCCGCAGATCCTGCCGCGCCCGATGCGTTGATCGCCGCCGTGTCCGAGCAGATGGGCACGCCCGACATCCTGGTCAACAACGCCGGTATCAGCAGGCCCGCCCGCGCCCACAAGGCAACGCTCAAGGATTTTGAACAGACCATGGCGGTGAACGTCCGTGCGCCCTGGCGCCTGTCGCAGCTCTGCGCCGAGCGCTGGATCGACGAGGGCCGCGAGGGGTGCATCGTCAACGTCTCCTCGATGCTCTCGACCCGGGTCGCCAAGGGCGTGTCACTCTACACCATGTCGAAGGCGGCGATCCGGCATCTCACCGCCGGACACGCCCTGGAATGGGGCCAGCACGGCATCCGCGTCAACGCGCTGTGTCCGGGTTATATCCGCACTTCGATCAACGATGAATTCTGGGACACCGACCAAGGCAAGGCCGAACTTGCGAAGCTGCCGCGCCGCCGTGTGGGCGAGCCGAAGGACCTTGACAGCGCGCTTCTGTTTCTCGTCGATCCGCGCAGTCATTTCGTCAATGGCGAAGCGCTCACGGTCGACGACGCGCAGAGCTGGGCGATCTGATGGCAGAGCGCAAGCCCGGCGCCCTCGAAGGGCTGAAGATCGTCTCGATGGCCGAGCAATATCCTGGCCCGTTCTGTACGCTGACCCTGTCGGACATGGGCGCCGATGTGATCCAGGTGGAGCGGCCGGGCGGCGATCCCTCGCGGTTTCTGCCGTCGTTCTACGAGGGGCTCAATCGCAACAAGCGCTCGGTCGCTCTGGACGCGCGCGATCCGGCGCAGAAGGCGGAGCTCCTGCGGCTCATCGAACGGGCCGACGTGTTTCTCGAAGGCTTTCGGCCGGGCAAGCTGGCGAAGCTTGGCCTCGGGTACGACGACCTGAACGCGGTGAACCCGCGGTTGATCTACGTGTCGATATCGGGCTTCGGCCAGAACGGTCCCTACCGGATGCGCCCCGCGCATGATCTGACCTTCCAGGGGATCGGCGGCGCCTTGGGCGAGCGCATCAGCGGGGCGGTGGGTGGTCTGCCTCCGGCGGTGCTGCTGGGCGACAGCGTCTCGGCGCTCTATGCGCTGACTGGCGTGCTGTCGGCCTTGCTGGCCCGCGAGCGGACCGGGCAGGGCACTCATGTCGACATCGCCATGAGCGACGCGGTGTTGGCCTTGCAGACGCCCTTTATTGCGGCCGACGCCGTCGAGGACGCCAGCCTGCCGCAGCGCGATCCGGGCTATGCACTTTACGAGACCTCGGATGGGCGCTGGCTGACCACCTCGGTGGCGCATGAAGATGCCTTTTGGGATCAACTGTGCCGCGATGTGGGGCTGGCGGAGGGTGTGGGTCTGACCCGTCCCGAGCGTGTGGCCCGGCGCGATGAACTCGTCGCGAAGATCGCCGCGCGCATCCGGGACAAGCCTTTCGCGCATTGGGAGGCGCTGTTCGAGGCCTCGGGGCAGATGTGGGGGCCTGCGTTGCGGCGTGAGGAGCTTGCAGAGGACCCGCAGTTCCGGACGCGGGGTCTGTTTGACGAGGTCATGCGGCAGGATGGGACGGTGCAGCCAGTGTTGCGTCAACCGGTGAAGTTCTCGGCCTACGACAATGCACCGCTGAGGCGGGCGCCGGGGGTCGGGGAGCACCAGGGCGAAGGCTTCGACTGAGCGCTGTCAGGATGCAATCGCGCCCCGGACTTGATCCGGGGCCTCGCGCTTGGGCGACCAAGAGGTCCCGGCGCGAGGCCGGGACGGTTGCGCAAGGGACGTCAGGCTGTGTGTCAGTCGTGAAACCGTGCGTAGTCCTCGACGCCGAGGCGCCCGGTCTCGAACCGGTTCGCCGGATCGGACGGATCGGCGTGGCCCAGCGCCATGCCGCAGATCACCGTGCGATCGTCGGGCAGGGCCAGCACCTCGCGGATGGTCTGATGATAGGTCGCGAAGGCCTGTTGCGGACAAGTGTCCAGCCCGAAGCCCCGCGCCGCGATCATGATGCTTTGCAGGAACATGCCGGTGTCGAGCCAGCTTCCAATCGGCAGGTCCCGGTCGATGCTGAAAATCAGCCCCACCGGTGCGTCGAAGAACAGGAAATTGCGTCTGAGCTGCGCACGCATTCGCGCCGTGTCACCCCGGGCAATGCCGAGGGTGGAATAGAGGCCCCAGCCGGTTTCCCGCCGCCGTGCCAGGTAAGGCTCGCGCCAGGGGGAAGGGTAGTACTGATAGCTGTCCTCGCCAGCATCGCCGGCGTCGAACCGGGCCGTGATCGCGGTGGTCAACCTGGTCAGGGCAGGTCCCGTCACCACATCCACATGCCACGGCTGGATATTTGAGCCGCTGGGCGCACGCCCTGCGATTTCCAGGATGCGCCGGAGGGTCGCGCGCGGGACCGGCTCGGGCAGGAAGGCCCTGACCGAGCGACGCGAGGTGATGGCCTCGGTCGCGGTGCGCGCCTCTGGCCGATCGAGGCAGTTCATGCTGGCAGCCCCTCGAACTCCTGCTGCTTCAGCAGACGCCGCTGGATCTTCCCGGTGGGTGTCTTGGGCAAGGCGTCGACAAAGGCAATCCTGCGCGGGTACTTGTAGGGCGCGGTCAGGGCCTTGGTAAAATCCTGCAATTCCTTGGCGAGCGCGTCGCTCGGGGTATGTCCTGACTTCAGGATGATGAAGGCCTTCACCACCTCGCCGCGGGTCTCGCAGGGGCTGGCGACGGCGGCGCATTCCAGCACGGCCTCATGCTCCATCAAGGCATTCTCCACCTCCATCGGCCCGATGCGGTAGCCCGACGAATTGATCACGTCGTCGTCGCGCCCACCGAAGAACAGGTAGCCGTCCGCGTCCATGCTGGCGGTGTCGCCGGTCAGGAACCAGGTCACGCCATCGACGGTCTGGTAGCTCTCGGCGGTCTTGTCGGGGTTGTTCCAGTAGCCCAGCATCAGCTGCGGATGCGGGCAGCGGATTGCCAGCTGACCGGGCGTGCCGGCAGGGGCTTGACGCCCGTCCTCACCCAGGATCGCGGCCTCGGTGCCCGGCAGCGGTTTGCCCATCGCGCCGGGCTTCACCGGCATCTGCGGATAGTTGAGCACGGTCATCAGCGTCTCAGTCTGGCCGTAGCCGTCGAGCAGCAGCGCGCCGGTCTTGTCCGACCAGGCCCTGACGATCTCGGGGTTCACCGACTCGCCGGCCGAGACCGACAGCCGCAGGGCCGAGAGGTCATGACCCGAGGTGTCCACCTGAACCAGCTGCCGAATCTCGGTGGCGGCGGCGCAATAGACGCTGACCTTGTAGCGCTCGAGCAGCTCTAGCCGCTTTTCGAGGTCGAAGGGGCCGTCATAGAACAGCACCGTCGCGCCGCAGCTCCACGGGCCGTAGAGGATCGAAGTGCCGGCCTTTGACCAGCCGGTGTCGGCGGTGCACCACATCACGTCCTGCTCGGTCAGCGACAGCCAGTACCACGCCGAGACACGCCAGGAAAACAGCGCCTGGCTGGCGTGCAGCACGCCCTTGGGCAGACCGGTCGAGCCGGAGGTGTAGAACATGATCGCAGGGTCTTCGGCCTCGACCCGGACAGGGGTGAAATCGGCACTGTGCCGCGCCATTTCGGTCTCGAAATCGTCCCAGCCGTTAGTTGCGCCGACGGAGAGCCGGACTTTGAGGTCACTGGCAATCTTGTGCGTCTCTGCCGCCGTCGTCACCACCGCCACCGCGCTGGAATGCTCCATGCGGTAGGTCACGTCCTTCTCGGTCAGCATGGTGACGCAGGGGATCGGGATGGCACCGATCTTGTTGCAGCCGACCATCGCGATCTGCCACTCGGGGATGCGCGGCAGCATGATCAGCACGCGGTCGCCTTTTCGCACGCCCTTGGCGGTCAGGTAATTGGCGAAGCGGTTGGTCAGGTCGCGGATGTCGGCATAGGTGAAGCGCCGCTCTTCGCCCGCGTCGTTGACCCAGATCAGCGCCATGCGCTCGGGGTCTTCCGCCCAGGCATCCACCACGTCGCCGCCGTAGTTGAACGTCTCAGGCACCTGCCATTCGAACTGCGCGCAGGCGGCCTCGTAGCTCGTCATCTCAACACGTTGCATGCTTGCTCCTCCCCTGAAGCGGTTCAACCCTTCATGATCCGGCGCGAGATCGCCCATTTATGAACCTCGGACGGCCCATCATAGATACGGAAGGCCCGGGTCTCGCGGAAGATCTGCTCGACCACCGTATCGCCGGTCACCCCCATGCCGCCCAGCACCTGCACGCAGCGGTCGGCCACGCGGAACAGCGCCTCGGACACCGCCGTCTTGACCATCGAGCTTTCGTGACGGCCGTGTTCGCCTTTGTCGAGCAGGGCGCAGGCCCACCAGATCATCAGCCGGCTCTGCTGCAGCTCCATCTCGTTCTCGGCCAGCATTGCGCCGATCTCGCCGTGCCGCCCGATGGGCTTGCCGAAGGCTTCGCGCTTGCGGGCGTAATCCAGCGCAATCCCCTGCGCCCGTACCGCGCCGCCCAGCCAGCGCATGCAATGGGTCAACCGCGCCGGGGCAAGCCGCACCTGCACGTAGCGGAAACCTTCGCCGACCTCACCCAGCACGTTTTCCGCCGGGATGCGCAGATTGTCGAAGGTCACCTCCCAGTGGCCACCGGTGAAGGAGCTGTCGAGCGTATCAAGCTGGCGCGTCAGGCTGATGCCCTCGGCGTCCATGTCCGAGATCAGCATGGTCGGGCCACCGGGTTTGTCGCCCTCGGCCTCGACATCGCAGAAGATGATGGTGAAGCCCGCGCCCTGCGCCCCGGTGATCAGCCATTTGACGCCGCTGACCACAAAATCTTCGCCGTCATAACGCGCTTTCGTCTTCAATTCGGAGGGATCGGCGCCGGCACCCCAGGGCTCGGTCATCGAGAAGCAGGAGCGGAATTCACCAGCCGCGAAAGGCTTCAGCCAGCGTTGTTTCTGCGCCTCGGTCGCGACCTTGTCGAGCAGGTTCATGTTGCCCTCGTCGGGGGCAGCACAATGCATCGCGATGGGCCCGAGCGGCGACAGCCCGCTGGCCTCGAAGGCAATCGCCATGCTGACGTGATCCAGCCCCAGACCGCCCCATTCCTGCGGCACATGCGGCGCAAACAGCCCCGCCTTACGGGCCAGAGCGTTCAACTCGATCCGCAATTCTTCGGTGGGGCCGTGGGAGGTGTTGCGCGGGTCTTTCTCATACGGAACGATCTGCTCCATGACAAAGCTCTCGATCCGCTGGCGCAGCGCATCCTGTTCGGGGGTAGGCTCGAAAGAGATCATGGGCAGTCCTTGTCAGTAAAAGTCACCGCGGGCGACCTGCAGGCCGAAGCTCAGCAGCCCCCGGGAAAGGTCGTCGAAACGGGCGAAGTCCGGGTCATCGGTTCCGCCACTCTCATAGCGGCGGTAGAGCTGCTGAAACACGACGGCGAGGCGCAATGTGGCCAACACGCGGTAATAGGTGAAGTCAGTCAGCCTGCGACCGCTCGCCTTTGCATAAAGAGTCGCGGCCTCTTGGCGGGTGGGAAAGCCGTGGCGTGCCGTGGGCATCTGGCGCAACTGGTGCATCGCCTCAGGATCTTCGGCCTCGGTCCAGTAACTGAGCAAAACGGCGAGGTCATAAAGCGGATCGCCCAGCGTGCCCATGTCCCAGTCGATCAGCGTCCGGGGTTCAAGGGTATCTGGATCGAGGATGATGTTGTCGAGCTTGAAGTCGTTGTGAATCAGGGTGGGCGCACGCGAGGTCTTGGGAGGATGGGCATCCAGCCAGCCCAGCAGCGAGGTCAGGTCCTCCGGTGCATTGTCCCAGGCCAGTCGTGCGCGCTTGCTCCAACCGCGTTGGGTGCGTTCCACGAAGCCGTCGGGCCGCCCCAGCGTTCCGAGCCCGCAGGCCTTGGCGTCAATTGCATGCAGGCGGGTCAGGACATCGATGATCCTGCGGCCCAGCGCAAGTCCGATGGGGCCGGTGCCTTTCCAGCTAACAATAGTGTCCGACGGTAATTCACTTCCGATCACCAAGCCCGGGCGGTATTCCATCAGAAGAAAGGGCGCACCGATGACCGAGAGATCCTCGCAGAACAGTCGGGCCTCGGGCACCAGCGGCAGCACCGGGTGAAGATGCGAAAGGATGCGGTATTCGCGCGCCATGTCATTGGCGCCCGGCGGGACAGGCCCCAGCGGCGGTCGCCTCAGGACCAATGGGCCAAGGTCGGTCTCCAGCAGAAAGTTCATGTTTCCGAAGCCCGCGGCGAATTTCCTGGGCGACGCGCCGGGCACCAGCGAAATTCCGACAGGTTTCAGATACGCCTGCAGACGCGCCACATCCAGCCCCGGGATGCAGAGCGGAGAACTTGCTGTCAGCGGTCTCGACGTCATGGCCATATTGCTGCCCCTTAGTGTCCGACAATAAACCTTATACAGACGGATCAATGTGGGGGCAACAGAATTTTAGGTGGACGTTAATCCCGTCCGAGGGGAGCTCATCAGGGAGCCCTCGAACCAGTCTTTCCCGGCATTAAGCAGATGGAACTTGATCCACGCGGGAACAGGCTGCGGATGAACGGCAAAACCGCGGGCCAAGCCGGGTCTCGCTGACACGCGATCCCGGCGATTGCTGCAAGCGCCGTGATCGCTCAAGTCCCGACGGGCCGGTCGCCTCGGCACCCTGCCGTCAAGGATCATCCGTCCGGATTGGCGATGGCCTTCCCGCCCTTGTAGACCAGCTTGCCTGCGCCAACCGCGCCTTTGGCGACGACTTTCGTGGCTCCGGCGGCGACGCCGATGGTGCTGTCGACCGCTTGTTCGGCGCTGCACCCGGACAGGACAAAGGCCAAAGCGGCGGTGGCGATCATCGGTTTTGCGGTGATGGATTTGGTCATGGGTCTCTCCTTCTCAGATGCGGCGTGACCCCGGCCCGAAGTGGACGGGAGCAATCCGGCTGGGACCAGACATAAGGAGAAGAAACAGATGAGGAAAATTAAATATAATTGCGGATGAATTGATCTTTTCTCATGTAAGAGCGATCTTCAGGAATACCAAGCGTTCGACAGCCAAATCGGCGCAACTCTTGAGCTGATCAGAAAACCGTCCACGATGTGGAGAGACGAATTCACCTCTCGAGGTTCGGCGCCGGACCAACCGATTCGCGCAGGACAACGGTTGCCTCGAGCTCTGTGCTGAACGTCGGACGTTCGCCGCTGCGCATGGCGAGTAGAATCCGCGCGGCGCCCTTGCCCATGTCGTGGTGAGGGACGTGGACGGTGGTGAGGGCAGGGGTCACGATCTGGGCGATCTCGATATCGTCGAAGCCGGTGATCGAGACGTCGCCGGGCACGTCGAGGCCCATCTGGCGGGCCATTGACAGGGCCCCCGCCGCCAGCACGTCGTTGCCGCAGAGGACGGCAGTGGGCCTTGGGTCAGACTGCATGACGGACGCAAAGGCCTGCCCGCCGTTGGAGATCGAATAGCTGGTTTCGATGACGCGCAGGGCGGCCGGGTCGAGGCCATGCGCCGACATGGCATCGGTGATGCCTTCGAACCGTTGGCGGGCGCGGTCGTTGTCCTTGCGCTCGGCGGTGATCAAGGCGATCGACCGATGGCCGAGCGCGATCACCTGATCGGCCAGAGACCGCATGGACTTGCGATTGTCAAAGCCGATCGAAATGCGGCTTTCGTGGTCATCATAGGTCCAGGCGATCACATAAGGGACCTGGCGGGTTTCCAGGAAATCATAGATCTCCGGCGTCCGGTCGTGGCCGATCAGCAGGAGGCCATCTGCGCCGCGCGCCACGAGGCTGCGGATCTGTTGCTCTTCCAATTCCGGATCGTAAGAGGAGCTGGCGACCAGCAGGGTGACGCCCTGAAGGTGCAGTTCCTCCTGAAAGGCCTGAAGACCACGGGCGAAGATGGCGTTCTCCATCGTCGGAATGATCGCGCCGAAGGTGTTGGTGCGTTTGGCCGCCAGCGCCTGGGCGCCGAAATTGGGGGCATAGCCCAGCGCATCCACCGCAGCGAGCACGCGCTCGCGGGTGACTTCCGACACCTTGGACGGCGTGTTGAGACAGCGCGAGACCGTCGCGGTCGACACGCCGGCGCGCGCGGCCACGTCGTCGAGCCGGGGCGAGGTGCCGCCGCGGGATCTGCCGCCCTGATCGTTGTGACTGTCCATCCAGTGTTCTTTCTCGCCCGGTCCGCCGGGGATGCGTGCGACCTTATGTGTAGAAGGTGGCGCAGGGTTCATGTAAGCGCTTGCACGGCGGTCATGCAAGCGCTTACATGATCACAGTTCCGACTCGAAGACAGGCCGAAGCCCTGCGGCAGGTTGATCACACCGATCTTCCTCGCCTCTGTGCCGACGGTTCCCCTATCCTGCTGCCAGACATCCTCAACCAGGAGCGCCGCTCATGACCCGAGACTACCTGAAGAAAGCCACCCTCACCTCGAAGAGCGACGCCTCCGACACCCGCAAGATCGTGCGTGACATCCTTGACGAGATCGAGGCGGGCGGCGACGCGGCGGCGCTGGCCTATGCCAGAAAGTTCGACAAATACGACGGCGAGGTGCTGCTCTCGCCCGAGGCGATCGCGGCGGCGATTGCCCTGGTGCCGGACAAGCTCAAGCGCGACATCGAGTTCGCCCATGCCAACGTCAAACGCTTTGCCGAGGCGCAGTTGGGCACGGTCAGGGATTTCGAGGTCGAGGTGGTGCCGGGCTTCATCGCGGGGCAGAAGGCGATCCCGGTCAACGCCGCCGGCTGCTACGTGCCGGGCGGGCGCTACAGCCATATCGCCAGCGCCATCATGACGGTGACCACCGCCAAGGTCGCCGGCTGCAAGAATATCGTCGCCTGTTCGCCGCCGCGCCCCGGCGTCGGCATTGCGCCGGCCATCATCTATGCCGCCCATGTCTGCGGCGCCGACCAGATCCTCGCCATGGGCGGCGTGCAGGGCGTGGCGGCAATGACCTATGGTCTCTTCGGTCTGCCCAAGGCCAATATCCTCGTCGGTCCCGGCAACCAGTTCGTGGCCGAGGCCAAGCGCATGCTCTTTGGCCGCGTCGGCATCGACATGATCGCCGGCCCCACCGACAGCCTGGTGCTGGCCGACAAGAGCGCCGATCCGATGGTGGTCGCCGCCGATCTGGTGGGGCAGGCCGAGCATGGCTACAACTCGCCGGTCTGGCTGGTGACGGACGACCGCGCGCTGGCCGAAGAGGTCATGCGGCTGGTGCCCGGGCTGATCGACGATCTGCCGGATGTGAACCGCGAGAACGCCACCGCCGCCTGGCGCGACTATGCCGAGGTGATCCTCTGCGCCGACCGCGAGGAGATGGCCGCCTGTTCCGACGATTACGCGCCCGAGCACCTGACGGTGCAGGCCGAGGACCTCGACTGGTGGTTGGGCCGGCTGAGCTGCTACGGCTCGCTGTTCCTCGGCGAAGAGACCACGGTGGCCTTTGGCGACAAGGCGTCGGGCACCAACCACGTGCTGCCGACCTCGGGAGCGGCGAGCTATACCGGCGGGCTGAGCGTTCACAAGTACATGAAGATTGTCACCTGGCAACGCGCCACCCGCGAAGGCGCGCGGCCGGTGGCCGAGGCCACGGCGCGGATCTCGCGGCTCGAGGGGATGGAGGGCCATGCCCGCACCGCCGACATCCGGCTGAAGAAGTACTTCCCGGACGAGACCTTCGACCTGACGGCGGACGCCTGAGCCATGGCCGGAGACGACCTCTTCAGCGTGGCGGGCCGGGTGGCCTGTGTCACCGGCGCGAGCTCCGGCCTCGGCCGTCATGCCGCGACGGTTCTGGCGCAGTCCGGGGCAAAGGTGGTGGGCGTGGCGCGCCGCGCCGAAGCGCTGGCCTCCTGGCAGCGAGAGGCCGGCGGCGATTGCGCCGGCGTCGCGGGCGACGTGGCAGACCGCGACGGGCTCGATACGCTGGTGGCGCGGATCTGCGCGCCCTTCGGGGCGCCGGACATCGTGGTGCATGCGGCCGGGCTCAACACCCGAGAGCCGGCCGATGATGTGACACCCGAGGGCTGGGACGCGACGCTGGCGATCAACCTCTCGGCGCCGTTCTTCCTGAGCCAGAAGCTGGTGCCGGCGATGCAGGCCAAGGGTTGGGGGCGGATCGTCAACTTCGCCTCGCTGCAGTCCTTCCGCGCCTTCCCCGGCGGCATCGCCTATGGCGCGAGCAAGGGCGGTGTCGCCCAGATGACCCGCGCCATGGCCGAGGCCTGGTCGCCGCATGGCATCACCGCCAACGCCATCGCGCCGGGCTTCTTCCGCACCGAGCTGACGGCGGCGGTGTTCGACGATCCCGAACGCGCCGCGCGCCATGCCGCGCAGACCTGCATCGGCCGCAACGGCGAGCCGGAGGATCTGGACGGACCGCTGCGCTTTCTCTGCTCTGACGCGTCACGCTACGTGACGGGACAGGTGCTCATGCTGGACGGGGGGTTCACCGCGAAATGAAAGCCCTGGTCTATACCGGCGTCGAAACGCTGGTCTATCGCGACGCGCCCGACCCAGAACCGCAGCCCGGCGAGGCGCTGATAAGGGTCGAGAGCGTCGGCATCTGCGGCTCGGACATGCATGCCTATCTGGGGCATGACAACCGCCGCCCGGCGCCGCTGATCCTCGGCCACGAGGCGGCAGGCACGGTGATTGCCGGGGCGTGCAAGGGGCAAAGGGTGACGATCAACCCGCTGGTCACCTGCGGGCAGTGTCCGGCCTGCGAAGCGGGGCGCGAGAACCTTTGCCCCGCGCGGCAGATCATCTCGATGCCGCCGCGCGAGGGCGCCTTTGCCGAGCTGTTGCGGATGCCCGAAAGCAACCTGATCGCGGTGCCCTACGATGTGCCCCTGGCCAAGGCCGCTTTGGCCGAGCCGCTGGCGGTGAGCTGGCACGCGGTGCGGCTGGGGCTCGAGGCGCTGCACCCGGCGACGGAGCGGCGGGCACTGATCCTCGGCGGCGGGGCGATCGGTCTGGCGGCGGCGCTGGCACTGGCAGCGATGGGCGTGAGTGACGTCACCGTGGTCGAGCCCAACGTTGCGCGCCGTGCATACCTCGGCGATCGCTGTGGCCTGCGGGCGGTGAAAGCGTCCGAGATGAGCGCGCCGATCGTGATCGACGCGGTGGGCTACGCCGCCACCCGCGGCACCGCCTCGGCGCTGGCCGCGCCCGGCGGGGTGATCGTGCATATCGGTCTGGGCGAGGACATGGGCGGGCTCGATATCCGCCGCATGACCCTGCAGGAGATCACCTTCATCGGCACCTATACCTACACCGCACAGGATTTCCGCGACACCGCGGCGGCGCTGTTCGACGGCCGACTGGGCAAGCTCGACTGGGTCGAGGCGCGGCCTTTGTCGGAGGGCGGCAACGCCTTCCGGGATATCCGGTCCGGCCAGGCAGCGGCGCCGAAGATCATCCTGCATCCTGACACTCAAGGAGCCTGACCCATGAAAAGGCAAACTGGTCGGTCGGAGAGCCGCTGGCCGCGTAAATGACGCCGGCCTGCCCGATCCTCGGCATAGACGTCAGCGCGGGTTGACGATCCGGTTACCCGCGCATCATCGGAATTGGCGCACGCCGGTCGCCGACAGGATCGAGACCACGATGCCGACGATGGCGATCGCCACGGCCAGTTGACCGATGGTCCGGCCGCCGTCGGCGAGCGCGGCGACCAGCATCTGCGGCTTGCGGCGGACCTCGGGGTTGATGAAGCTGAGCGGTACCAAGAGCAGGATCGCGGCGATCGAGGCGCCGGGGGCGGACAGCCCGCTGACCAGCAGCCAGACGATCACGAAGATCGGGCCGAAGACGAGGATCATGTTCACCCAGTCCTGCAGCGCCGGCGGCGGCACGCCGATGTCATCGTCGCTGACCTGGATGTCGAGCTTCTGCGCCTCGAAATAGACCGCGAGAAACAGCGACAGGTAATAGGCCACTGCCGGGATGATCACCGCCAGCACAACGGTCAGGTAGCTGACGCCGACGATATCGGCCATGACCAGCGCCGCCGCCCCCATGATCGGCGGCAGGATCTGCCCCCCGGTCGAGGCCGTGGCCTCGACCGCGCCGGCAAAATTGGCGTTGAAGCCGCGCTTGCGGATCATCGGGATGGTGACGACGCCGGTGCCCACGACGTTGGCGACCGCCGAGCCCGAGACCGTGCCGAAGAGCGCCGAAGCGAGGATCGCGGCATAGGCCGGGCCGCGCTTGAACCGTTTCATCAGGTGAAAGGAAATGCGGATCATCGAGCCGCCGGCGCCACATCCTTCGAGGATCGCGCCGAGGATGATGAAGGGCAGCACCGTGGTCAGAACCACCCCCATGATCGAGCCGAGAATACCCTGGTCGCTGTCGTACCAGATATTGGCCGAGATCGTGTCGAACATGTCCGAGGGCGCGGTCTGCAGCGGTCCGGGCCAGTATTGCCCGGTGGCGAGATAGAGCAGCGCCAGCGCACCAAGGATGGCAATCGGAGCGCCCCAGAGGACCCAGCAGGCCCAGAGCGATAGCGCCGCGGCGGCCAGCGCCACATACATTTCGCGCGGCCCGAAGAAAATCACCGAGTTGGCGATGATCTGGCCGATCCGGTAGTAAGCGTAGCAGACATAGCTGACGACAATCGCGGCCACGGCATAAGCCGCCGATGCTGCGGAGAGAGCCGCCCCCGGCCGGCCCGCCGCTCGGCTGAGCTACTCCGCATCTCTTGGACAGGATCTGGCGTAATTTAAGCTACTCGTTGCGCCTGCTGATCGGGTTGCTTGCTATCATTTCTCTGCCAATAGACCAGCGCCGGAGGCTGGCCACCCAGGGCTGAATGAGGGCGCTGATGGTTGTAGAAGGTCATCCATTTCCGGATGGCTTGGCGCGATCGAGGGGTATTAAGACTGACCGGGCACCGTGGATTAGGAGCGTTCGGAGATAGCTGCTTCCTCGTTTCGCTGTGCCAAGTAGTATTTGTTTGCCGCCGACGCGACGGCCTGTCAGCAGGAATTGGTCAACGCCAAGGTGAACTCGCCGACGAGATTGTCGTTGTTCACTCGGTAAGCTGGCGCGACAGTTCGATCAGGCATTTCTGCACGGCAGTGGTGGCCTCTGACAAAGGCAGCTGGGCTGACCAGCAGACCGCCATGTTAGTGCGCATGTTGGGGCGGCGGATCGGGCAGATCCGCGCCTCGGGAACCCTGCGCTGCACCGCCAAGGCGGCAGACAGGGGCAGGATGCTGTCGCCGAGCCCTTCGCTCAGGGCGTTCGACAGGATCGAGATGGATTCCGTCTGGGCAATGACATGCGCTGTCATCCCGGTGCGGGCAAGCGACGTGTCGATGACCTGCCGCAACGTGTGAATCTTGCTGGGCAGGATCAGCGGGCGGGCAACCGCATCGGCAAAGGCGATCTCTTCGGTCTCGGCAATCTGGCCCGACGTGGTGACGTAGTGCAATTCTTCGGTCGAGATCTTCTCGAAGGCAAGGCTGGGAATCGCGCCAGGATAAAAGATCAGCGCCACGTCCATCTTGCCGGTCATGATCAGCTCGCTCATCGCGCCGCCGCCGACGTTTTCGTTGATGTAGAGCAGGATGCCGGGATAGTCGCTGCGCAGCTTCTTGATCAGCTGCGCCGCCAGGAGAGAGCCCAGACCCAAGGGCGCCAAGCCGACCCGGACAACCCCGCGAATATCCTCCGAGGCGGTCTGAATGTCGAGCTCGGCCTCGTCCATCTGGCGCAGGATCAACTGCGAATGGCGGTAAAGCACCTTGCCGGCCTCGGTGGGAACCACGCCGCGCTTGGACCGCACCAGCAGCGGTTTGCCATAGTGCGACTCGAGCGCTGCAATCTGCTGGCTGAGCGCCGGCTGCGCGATATGCAGGATCGCCGAGGCGCGGGTTATGCTGCCGATATCGATGATCTTGACGAAGGAATGTAGCTTTCGGATGTCCATGCAGGCTTTCTTAACGGTTCGATGACGTTTAGGCCAATGCCAAGATCGTTTGTCAAAGCGCTTCGAGCCTCGGCTGTGCAGACATAAGATTCTGCGATCACGTCAGATCGAAGCGGTGTTTCCGCGCGCCTCAAAACCGCCTTAGCATGCGGTGGTACCACAGAGATCACAGAGGTCTGCTGACGTCAGGCACCAAGGCCGCCAGAGACCGACCACACAGGGAGAACTGAATGTCCGTCCTCAAATCACTGGCTCTCGGCACCGCTACGCTGGTTGCCGCTGCAGGCATCGCCGCCGCCGAAACCAACCTGCGCCTTTCGGATGTCCTTCCCGAAGGCAACTTCATGGTCGACAACGCCCGTACCTTTGCCGAGGCGGTGGCCGAGGCGACCGATGGCGAGGTCACCATCACCGTGAGTGCCGCGGGCTCTCTGGGCTTCAAGGGCCCCGATCAGCTGGCCGCGGTGCGCGACGGCCTGGTCGACATGGCCGACATCAACATCAGCCAGCAGGTCGGCAGCAACCCGCTCTTCGGCGCGGAGGGCGTGCCTTTTCTGGTCAGCTCGATGGAAGAGCTGAAAGCCTATCACCAGGTGCTGCGCCCCGAGTTCGAGAAGCTGTTCGAACAGCACAATCAGAAACTGCTCTACATGGTGCCATCGCCGGCGCAATACGTCTACCTCGACGAAAAGGTCGACAGCATCGACGATTTCGAAGGTATCCCGGTCCGCGGTGCCGACAAGAACACCGTCGACATCATCAGCAGCATCGGCATGGACGGCGTGGTGATGCCCTGGGGCGAACTGCTTCCGGCGTTGGCCTCTGGCCGGGTCGAAGGGGTGGCCACCTCGGCGACCTCCGGCGTCGACGGGCGGTTCTGGGAATTTCTCGACTACATCTATGCCACCAATCACACCTGGGGCTCGAACGCGGTGACCATCAACCTCGACACCTGGAACCGCCTCTCCGAGGAGGATCGCGCGGCGATCGAGGCGGTCGCGGCCGAGCTCGAGCCGGCGTTCTGGGACATCTCGCGCGAGAGCGACCTGAAGAGCCTCAAGACCATGGAAGAGAACGGCATGACCCTGGTTCCCCTGTCCGCCGAACTGATGGCCGAAATCGGCGAGCGCGCGAAGACTGTACAGGACGCCTTCTTCGAGCGGGTGCCGGCGGCCCGCCCGATTGCCGATGCCTACCTGAAGTCGCGGGTCGGTGGCTGAGATGGAAAACCTGTCCGAAGGCTCTGCCGCGGCTCGGCCGACGCCTCGCGGACCTGCTGCGGCCCTGCAAGGGGCCGCAGATCTGGTTGCGCTTGTCGGGGCCTGGGGGGCGGGGCTGTGCATCGTCGGGCTGACCTTGCTTGTGCTGGCCGACATCCTGCTGGCGTTTTTCAGCCAGTACCTGCATTTCGTGCCATCGGGCACCGGCGTCGGCTGGGAGTACAGCGCCTATCTCATGGGGGCGGCCTTTCTACTTGGCTCCGGCATGACGCTGCGGGCCGGGCTGCAACTGAGGGTCGAGCTGGTGATGTCGGCCGGTCCACGCTGGCTGGCCCGGGGGCTCGAGATCGTGTCCGCCGCGCTGGGAACGGCGGTCACCGGGGCGCTCACACTCTGGCTCTTCAATTTCACGCTGCGCACCTATGGCTACGGCGAGGTGTCGCAGGAAAGCTTCACGCCGTTGTGGATCCCGCAGGCCGTGCTCACGCTCGGGGCAGGGGTGCTGGCCCTGCAGATGCTGGCCCGCCTGGTGTCCGCGCTCGCCGGTCATGCGCTGGACAATCCGCGGCTCGGCGCCGCCAGCGCGATCGAATAGCGCGATTTCTCGCACGCGCGACGCCACAGAATTTCAAGGAACCCCACCTATGGGCGCAATCGTTACCAGCCTCTTCGGGCTGCTGTTCGGAACCCTGGCGGCCGGTGCATGGATCGGCATCGGACTGCTGTCCACCGCCATCGGCCTGACCGTCCTGTTCACCCATATCCCGATCGACAGGCTTTTTCCGCAATATGTCTTCAACATCCTCACCACCCCCGATCTCGTGGCCTTGCCGCTGTTCATCCTGATGGGAGAATTCCTGTTCCGGACGCGGATTTCCGAGGCGCTATTCTCGGGTCTCGCGCCTTGGGCGGGCCTGCTGCCGGGCAGGCTGCTGCATGTCAACATCGTGGGCTGCTCGATCTTTGCGGCGATATCCGGCTCGTCGGCTGCGACCACCCAAGTGGTCGGGCGCATGACGTTGAAGGAACTTCTGTCGCGTGGCTATTCGCCGGAACTGGCCATTGGCGGACTGGCCGGTGCCGGCACGCTCGGTTTTCTGATCCCGCCTTCGACGGTGATGATCATGTACGGCGTGCTGGCCAACGAGTCGGTGCTGCGACTGTTTACCGCCGGGTTCCTGCCGGGGCTGCTGCTGGCTGCCACCTTCGGCACCTACATCATGATCCGCAGCGCCCTGAAGCCCGAGCTGATCCCGGAAAGCGAACGCGCCCTGAGGCACATGCCCCTTCGGGCGCGCTTTGCCGCACTACGGGACCTGGCGCCCGCGCTCTTCCTGATCCTCTGCGTGCTGGGCTCGATGTACGGTGGTCTGGCCACCCCGTCAGAGGCGGCGGCGCTTGGCGTGCTGGGGGCCTTCCTGGTGGCGCTGTTCCAAGGCTGCCTGTCATTTCAGGTGCTGCGCGACGTGGTGCTTGGCGCGGTTCAGACCTGCTCGGTCATGGGGATCATCATCCTGGGTGCCTCGGTTCTGGGCAATGTGACAGCGACCTTGGGCATTCCCGCGGCAGTAGCGAGCTTCGTGACCGCGCTCGACCTGGCGCCGATCGTTCTGATCCTCGCGCTGATCGGGCTCTACCTTGTGCTGGGCACGGCGTTGGAAGGCTTTTCGATGATCGCCACCACGCTGCCGGTGGTGCTGCCTCTGGTCGAGGCGGCGGGCTTCGACAAGGTCTGGTTCGGCATTTTCATGGTGCTGGTGGTCGAGATGGCGCAGATTACGCCGCCGGTCGCCTTCAACTTTGCGGTGATCCAGAACATCACCGGGCGCAGTACCGGCTATATCGCCAGGGTGACCTTTCCCTTCCTGCTGATCATGATCCTCTTCGTCATCCTGCTGGCGGTGTTCCCGCAGATCGTGACCTTCGTGCCCGACCTGCTGCTGGGCTGAGACTCGCGGCTTGCGACGGAAGAGCCCCGGGCCAGGTAAACTGGCCCGGGGCTCTTCATTGTAATGGACGGGCGGCGATGTCAGGCGCCGGTGTGCTGTTCGCTGCCCCAGGGTCCGTGCGGCGCGTCCTTGCCGTCCGTGCGCTGATAGCCATGGGCGCCAAAGAAGTCGCGCTGAGCCTGGATCATGTTGGCCGAGCTGCGCGGGGTGCGGATGCTGTCGAACCAGCTGAGCCCGGCGGCCAGTGCGGGCACGGCGAGCCCTGCTTCCATCGCCGTGAGGACGATCTTGCGCAGCGCCGCCTCGTGTCGGGCCAGGTGGTCCTGGAAAGGCGCCGCAAAGATCAGCAGATCGTCGTCTGACTCGGCAAGGGCCTTGGCCATGTCGTTGAGCATGTCAGACCGGATGATGCATCCGGCGCGCCAGATCCGGGCAATCTCGGGCAGGGGCAGGTCCCAGCCATAGTGCCGCGAGGCCGCAGCCAGCATGTCGAAGCCTTGAGCGTAGCACAGGATCTTGCCGGCGATCAGCGCTGACTCCAGCTCATCCGCGCTCACGGTGTCACCGGCCATTGGCCCGGGCTGCGCGCCGAAGACCTCTGCGCCGCGCTGTCGGGTGTCAAGCGCGGCCGAGAGGTTGCGGGCGCAGACCGCGGCCTCGATCACCGGCGCCGCGACGCCGAGGTGCTGTGCTTCGATCGCCGTCCAGCGGCCGGTGCCCTTCTGTCCCGCCTTGTCGAGGATCACGTCGAGCATCGGCGCGCCGGTCAGCGGATCGGTGCTGCGGGCGATGCGGCCGGAGATCTCGATCAGGTAGGAGGCCAGCGGACCCCTGTTCCAGGTCTCGAAGGTTTCGGCGATCTCCTCCATGTCGCGGCCCAGGCCCCGTCCCAGGATATCGTAGGTCTCGGCGATCATCTGCATGTCGGCATATTCGATGCCGTTGTGCACCATCTTGACGAAATGCCCGGCGCCCTCGGGGCCCATGTAGGCGGCGCAGGGCGCGCCCTGATACTTGGCCGAGATGGCCTGCAACAACGGCTTGAGCCTGAGCCAGTGGTCGCGGCCGCCGCCCACCATGATGGACGGACCGTGGCGCGCCCCTTCCTCGCCACCCGAGACACCGATCCCGAGGAAATCGTGACCCGACTCTTCCGCTGCGCGCACCCGGCGGCTGGTGTCGGCATAATTGGCGTTGCCGGCGTCGACGATCAGGTCGCCGGGCTCGAGAAGGGGCGCCAGCGCCGCGATCTGCTGGTCGACAACCGCGCCTGCGGGCACCATCAGGATGATCGTGCGCGGACTGGCCAGTGACTGGACGAAGTCTTCCAAAGTCTCGGTCGCCGTCAGCCTGTCTGCCAGGGCACCGGCCGCGCCGACAAAGGTCCGGGTGACCGAGGCGGTGCGGTTGAACACGCTGAGGCTGAAGCCGTTGTCGACAATGTTGAGGGCCAGCGCAGAGCCCATGGTGCCGAGGCCGATCAGTCCGATGTCTGTGGGGCGGGTCATGGTGCTTGTCTCCAAATCCTGCGGTCGACTGTGGTTATCGATAACGAAAACCAATCAGGAGAACCGTATTTGTGTCTTGATCGCCCTGCTGCGATCCGAGGCGGTCAGAAAGGCTTCCTCCGCCTCTGCGAGGGCGAATTCGTGCGTGATGAGCGGTCGCAGGTCAACGCGTCTTTGCTGCATTGCCAGAACGCCGTTCGCGAATTCCTCATGAAACCGGAAAGAGCCGCGCAAATCCAGTTCCTTGGCGGCGATCTTCGTGATCGGCAAGGGAACCTCGGCGCCGAGACCAAGCTGCACCACCACGCCGCACGGCCGCATGGTATCGAGCGCCGGCAGCAACGCCTGCGCAACTCCGGTGCATTCGAAGAGCACGTGAAAATGGCCCTTGCCGGCGGCAAAGCCTGCGAGGGCCTCGGCCTCGCGACCTGTGTTGATGGTGCGATCGGCCCCCATCCTGCGCGCCATATCGAGGGTGAAATCCGACAGGTCGGTGGCGGTGATGCTTGCAGCCCCCGCCAGCCGGGCCGACGCAACCGCCAGCAGCCCGATCGGGCCGCAGCCGGTCACCAGCACATCCTTGCCCAACAGAGGCCCAGCCCGGCGCATGGCGTGCAGGGTGACGGCAAGGGGTTCGGCCATCGCGGCCTCTCCGGGCGTGAGGCCCGCGGCCGGGACGCATTGCGCGGCGCTGGCCACCAGCTCCTGGCGGAAGGCGCCCTGGATATGCGGAAAGGGCATGGCCGATCCGTAAAAGCGCATGTTCTCGCAGTGATTGGCTAACCCCTCGTGGCAATATCCACAGGCCCCGCAGGGCCGTGAGGGCGAGACCGCGACGAGATCGCCCTCGGACAGACCACTGACGTCTGATCCGGTTTCGATCACGTGACCGGAGACCTCGTGGCCAAGGATCATCGGCTCGCGCAGGCGCACTGACCCGAAACCGCCATGGTGGTAATAGTGCAGATCTGAGCCGCAGACGCCGCCGGCGGCCACCTTGATGCGCACCTCGCCGGGGGCGAGGGGGCGGTCGTCCTGCCCCGCATGCTCTTCGAGACGGAGGTCCTTGGCGGCGTAAATGACAAGTGATTTCATGGATTTGACCTCAGATCACAGGGCTGACCGGCGGCTTGCCGGCAAAATGCGCCTCGAGATTGGCGCGCAGCAGGGCACCCATCGCCTTGCGCGTCTCGACGGTCCCCGAGGCCTGGTGCGGTTGCAGCAGGATATTGGGCAGCGCACGGAACCTCGGGTCAAGCGCCGGCTCGCCTTCGAAAACGTCAAGCGCGGCGGCGCCCAATGTGCCATCGCCGAGGGCCGTGATCAGGGCCTCTTCGTCGACATTGGAGGCGCGAGAGACGTTGATGAGCATGCCGTCAGGCCCCAGCGCCCGCAGAACGTCGGCGTCCACGATGTGCCGGGTCGCCTCGGAGGCCGCGGCCGCGACAAAGAGGAGGTCGCTCCGGGCCGCCAGTTCTTCCGGCGTGGCGACGAAGGTCCAATCGGGGGCATAGTCCTTGGGCGCTACGTCCGAATAGCTGATCTGCATGTCGAATCCGGCCAGACGCCTGGCGATCTCGAAACCGATGCGCCCCAGTCCAAGGATGCCGGCGCGGCGACCGAAGGCCCTGCGCTGAAGCGGCACGGCGCCTTGCGTCTCCCACTGTCCGCCGCGGACCCAGGCGTCGCCAGCGACGATGCCGCGGCTTTGCGCCAGCATCATCGTCACTGCGAAATCGGCCACGTCACCCGACAGGACATCCGGCGTATTGGTCACCCGGATACCGCGTGCGCGACAGGCGTCGAGATCGACCGCGTCATAGCCGACGCCATAGACCGAGACGATCTCGAGCTTCGGGCAGGCAGCAATCAGATCGCCCGAGGCGCCGAGCTCGCCGCGGGTCGCGATGCCGCGCACCTCGGCGGCATGGTGTGCGAGAAAAGCCTCCTGGTCATCGGCGTCGAAGATGCGGCGCATCTCGAAGTCGGCGTTCAATGGCGCCTCGTCCCAGGACGGGTAGGCCCCCATCTGCAGGATCACGGGTTTGCTCATGCGGTGTCTCCTTGCCGACCGGCCCACGCCGGACCGGCGAATCTTGTGCTTGACGAAAATAGTTATCGATAACATATTGCCAAGAGTCGCTGATGTCGACACCCAAAAAGGAAGACCGTGATGACCCTTCAGGACAACTTTCTCGAAACCAGCTTTGGGCTGACCGGCCGGCGCGCGCTGATCACCGGCTCCTCGCAGGGGATCGGCCATGCGCTGGCGATGGGCCTGGCGCGGGCCGGCGCAAGCGTGGTGCTGAACGGCCGCGACGCGGCCAGGCTCGAAACCGCCCGCGCCGCACTGGAAGAGGCCTGCCCGGGGGTCGAAATCGACACCCTCTGCTTCGACGTCACCGACCACGAAGCCGTCCGACAGGCGATCGACGGCTTCGAGCTCGAAACCGGGCCGATCGACATCCTCGTGAACAATGCCGGCATGCAGCATCGCGCGCCTCTCGAAGACTTCCCGGCCGAGCGTTTCGAGACCCTGATGCAGACCAATGTCTCTTCGGTGTTCAATGTCGGCCAGGCGGTGGCGCGCTTCATGATCGGCCGCGGCCGCGGCAAGATCATCAATATCTGCTCGGTGCAGACCGCCTTGGCCCGTCCCGGCATCGCGCCCTACACCGCCACCAAGGGCGCGGTCGCCAACCTGACCAAGGGGATGGCCACCGATTGGGCTCAGCATGGGTTGCAGTGCAACGCCATTGCCCCGGGCTATTTCGAAACGCCGCTCAACGCCGCCCTGGTGGAAAACCCCGAGTTCACCGCATGGCTGGAGAAACGGACCCCGGCCGGGCGCTGGGGCAGGGTCGAAGAGCTGGTCGGTGCCTGTGTCTTCCTGTCGTCGGGTGCGGCGAGCTTCGTCAACGGTCACGTGCTCTTTGTGGACGGAGGCATCAGTGTTTCCCTTTGAGGCGCAGCATATCGTGCTGATGGGCGTCAGCGGTTGCGGGAAGTCCACCATCGGACAGGCGCTGTCCGCGGCAACCGGGCTGACCTATCTCGACGGTGACGATCTTCACCCTGTCGCCAACGTCGAAAAGATGCGCCGGGGCGTGCCGCTCGAAGATGCAGATCGCGCGCCCTGGCTGGCGGACTGCGGACGCAGGCTGGCCGATGCGCCGTCGGGGCTGATCCTAGGCTGCTCGGCGTTGAAGGCCGGTTACCGGTCGATGATCCGTCGCCACGCCAGTCCGGCGGTGCCGATCTTCGTCTACCTGCACGGGTCGAGACCGACCTTGCAGATGCGGTTGGGCGGACGGCAGGACCATTTCATGCCGAAGGCGCTGCTCGACAGCCAGATCGCCACGCTCGACGTGCCAGCGCCCGGGGAACAGGCGATCACCGTCAGCATCGACCAGCCGGCCGCGACGGTGGCACAGCAGATCCTCACGCGGATCACCCGCCGGCTGTCGCCGGTTGCTCGGGCGGCGTGAGGCGGCTACTGAACGCTGACACATCCGGAGGGCTCAGGTGAAAAGACCGGCGCAGGGCGGCAAGGTCAAGATGTCGGACATCGCGGCGGCGGTGGGCGTCTCGGCGATGACGGTGTCGCGCGCCTTCAAGGGGGACAGCGGCATCAACGCAAAGACCCGGGCCCGCATCCTGAGCAAGGCCGAGGAGCTGGGCTATGTCTTTGATGCCACCGCCGCGAACCTGCGCCAAAGCCGCAGCGGATTTGTCGCCGTCACCGTGCCCTCGATCGAGAATGCCAACTTTTCCGCCACGGTCCGGGAGCTGTCTCGTGGGCTGCTGAAGAAGGATCTGCAGATCCTTTTGGCCAATACCGAATATGATCCCGAAGAAGAGGAGCGACTGATCGCGCAGCTTCTGCGCCGCAACCCCGAGGCGGTGGTGCTGACCGGCGGCGAACACAGCGTGCGCACGCGGACGATGCTGGAAAACGTGGCAATTCCGGTGATCGAGATCTGGGACCTGCCGGAGCGGCCGATCGGCCACGTGGTGGGCTTTTCCAACCGGACCTCGGTGACGGCATTGGTCGACCACATGGTCAGATGCGGGCGGCGGCGCCTGGCGTTTCTGGGCGGCGAGACCGAGCGCGACCCGCGCGGCGTGCAAAGGCGCGAAGGGTTCATCGAGGCCATGGCACACCACGGGCTGGAGGCCCATCGGCTGGTGCCGGCCGGCGCGGCGCCGGTGGGCATGACCGAAGGGGCGGCGGGGCTCGACCTGATGCTGGATCACTACCCGGAGACCGACGGGCTGATCTGTGTGTCCGACCTGGTGGCGTTCGGCGCACTGGCGCAATGCAAGCGACGCGGCCTGCGGGTGCCCGAAGACCTGGCGGTCTCGGGCTTCGGCAATTACGAGATCGGTCGGGTCTGCGAGCCGCCGCTGACCACCATCGATGTCCATGCCGGGCGGCTGGGGGCGCGCACTGCGGACCTGGTGCTCGAGGTGCTGGCGGCGACGCCGGGTGGCGTGGCGCAACGCCACGTCCTTCAGCCCGACCTGATTCTGCGCCGCTCGACCCCCTGAGCCGGGGTCGCGCAGCGCAGCCTGGGGTCAGAGATCGGTGGTCAGCCCCTTGGCCTCGAGCACCGGCTCGAGCCCGCAGAGATCGATCACCGTGCGCCCGGCCTTGTATTTCTCGATCAGGTCGGCCTCGATGTCCTCGCGCTCCTGTGACAGCCTCGCCACCCTCGCGGCGTCCTCGCGCCGCACCACCACCAGCCCGTCGGCATCACCGCAGAGCACGTCGCCGGGGCGCACCAGCTCGCCGCCGATCACGATGTCGCAGCCGGTCCGGCCCAGGGTCTCCTTTACCGTGCCCTTGATGCAGACGTTGAGCGAGAACACCGGAAGCCCCAATTCGATCAGCGCCTGGGTGTCGCGCACGCCGGTGTCGGTGATCACCCCTGCAATTCCCTTGGCGACGCAGGCATTGCCCAGAACATCGCCGAAGCACCCGGCCTCTTCGTATTCTCCCGCCGACATGACGATGACATCGCCGGCCTGGGCATAGTGAATGGCCAGTTGAAGCATCAGGTTGTCGCGCGGCGCGCCCAGCACGGTAAAGGCCGGACCGCAGAGCCGCATGGTGCGGTCGATCGGCTTCAGGCGAGAGTCGAGCGCGCCGAGCCGGCCCTGGGCCTCATGCACGGTGGCGCTGCCGAAGGGGGCCAGGGCCGCCACGTCCTCGGGTCTGGCACGTTCGAATTTGGTAACGATATTGGGCATTTGATGCGCCTCCTGCAGATCGGTCGGGCCGTGGCCCGGATGCGCGCAATTTATCGGCGCGGGGTGCGCGCGGATAACATCAACTGGCTCTGACATGATCGCGCTTTGCTATGCACCTGCGGACCGGGTCATTTGAAAGCGCTCTGACATCATCGCGCGGCGCCGATGCTAACTTCGACCAAACAGCAGTCGATCCCAGCAAGAGGAACCGGTTCCGTTATGCCGATGTCAGTCGAGGCCCTCATTTCCAGCATGGACTGGGCCGCCAGCAACAACCTGAGTGAATACGGCTTCAGGCGCGACGGCTGCCGTGTGTCGCTGCAGCGGGGCGCAGAGGGTTCCGTAACTGCCCCCGTACCAGCGGCAAAGCCGGCCGCGGCGCAGACCCCGGAAGAGGCAAGTGGCGGGCTCGAGGCGATCGAAGCGCCGCTGTCGGGGACCTGTTACTTGGCACAGGACGCGGGCTCGCCCCCCTTTGTCGAGATCGGAGCAGCGGTCTCGACGGGGCAGACGATTTGCCTGATCGAGGCAATGAAGGTGATGACCTCGGTCACCGCGGACCGCGACGGCACGCTGGAGGAAATCTGCATTGTCGATGGCGCGACCGTCGAAGCCGGTGCAAGCCTGATGAGGGTGCGGACATGACCCGAGCAGACCAGCAAACCGTCTTCATAGCCAACCGCGGGGAAATTGCCCTGCGCATCATCCGCGCCTGCCGCCGGCTGGGCCTGCGCGTTGTCTGCGGCTATTCCGAGGCCGACCGGGGCGCACCCTATCTCGACCTGGCCGATGCCGCGATCTGTATCGGTCCGGCACCGGCCTCGAAAAGCTATCTCAACATTCCTGCCGTCATCCAGGCGGCGCGCTTGCTGGGGGCCGACCTGGTGCATCCGGGGTATGGCTTTCTGTCGGAAAACGCGGGCTTTGCCGAGGCCGTTACGGCCGCCGGGATGAGGCTGATCGGACCCAGCGCCGATGTCATGCGCCGGATGGGCGACAAGGTCGAAGCCAAGGCCGCGATGATCGCCGCGGGCGTGCCCTGCGTGCCGGGGCCCGACAGCACGCTGCCGAAGGACCCTGCTGCGATAGCCGCCATTGCCGAGGAGATCGGCTACCCGGTGATCCTCAAGGCCGCCGGCGGGGGCGGCGGGCGCGGAATGCGTATCGTCCGCGACCCCGCCGCGCTGGCCGAAGCCTGCATGCTGACCCGACAAGAGGCCGAGCGGTTCTTTGGCAACCCCGACATCTACATGGAGAAGTTCCTGCAACGGCCCCGGCACGTCGAGATCCAGATCCTCGCTGATGCCCATGGCACCGCGCTCTGGTTGGGCGACCGCGACTGTTCGATGCAGCGCCGTCACCAGAAGCTGATCGAGGAGGCCCCGGCGCCGGGGATCGACCGCGCCCTGATCGCCGAGATCGGCGCGCGCTGCGCAGCCTCCTGCCGCGAGATCGGCTATGTCGGAGCGGGCACCTTCGAGTTCCTCTACGAAGACGGCCAGTTCTATTTCATCGAGATGAACACCCGTATCCAGGTCGAACATCCGGTGACCGAGCTGGTGACCGGGCTGGACATCGTCGCCCTGCAGATCGACGTCGCCCTCGGCGCGGCGCTGCCCCTCAGCCAGGACCAGGTCGCCAGTGCCGGACATGCCATCGAATGCCGGATCAACGCCGAAGACCCCGAGAGCTTTTCACCCAGTCCGGGCCGCGTCACGGGGCTGCATCTGCCCGGCGGGCCGGGCATCCGCGTCGAAACGCATATTGTCGCCGGGGCCGAGGTCTCTGCCCATTACGATTCGATGATTGCCAAGGTGATCGCCCATGGCGCGACCCGCGAAGAGGCGCTGTCGCGCGCCTGCACTGCGCTGGCCGAACTGCGGATCGACGGGGTGAGGTGCAATGCGACGCTGCACGCGGCGCTGCTGGCCGACCCGGGCTTTGTCGCCGGAGGCGTGTCGATCCATCATTTCGAACAGTGGCTTGCCGCGCAGGAGAAGGCCGATGTCTGAGACAGGGCTCTTCCCGATCGGAAGCCGCAGCTTCCTCTACCAGGTGGACTGCCCCTTCGACCTGGCTCACCAGCGCCGGGTCTGGGCCCTGGCCGAAGCCGCCGGCACCCGCGACGACGTGCTCGAGGCTGTGCCCGGCATGACCAACCTGACCCTGCGCCTCGCCAAGGTGCCGACGGACCTCGAGGCCCTGGAACGCGCTTTGGACGCGCTCTGGGCCGAGGGACGGCAGAAGGACCTGTCCGGCAAGGTGCTCGAGATCGAGATCGTCTACGGCGGGACCGGCGGACCGCATCTGCAGGAGGTCTGCGAGATCACCAGGCTGGGCGTCGACGAGGTGATCCGCCGTCACAGCGCACCGGACTACCCGGTTTTCGCGGTCGGAAGTCACGCCGGCTATTGCTACCTCGGCGGCCTCGATCCGCGGCTTGAAACGCCGCGCCGCAAGGTTCCGCTGCAAAGCCTGCCGGGCGGGTCGCTCTCGATCGCCGGCCTGCAGACCGGGGTCTCGGCTTCGGCCGGTCCCAGCGGCTGGAACACCATCGGCGCCGCCGACATCAGCTTCTTCGATCCGGCGAGACAGCCCGCCGCGCTGCTCCAGCCTGGCGACGCCATTCGCTTTACCCCGGTGGAGGTGATCACATGATCGAGGTTGTCGCCATCCCGCCACTTGCCACGGTGCAGGATCTCGGCCGCAACGGCCATTGGCACAACGGCCTCGGCTGCGCCGGGGCAATGGACCCAATGGCGCACCGCGTGGCCAACCTGATGCTCGGCAACGAGGAAACGGCAGCAACGCTGGAAATTCCGCTGACGCCGGCGCGGTTCGTCCTTGTCGAAGATACCGCGGTCTCTCTGGCCGGTGCTGCCTGTGATGCCAGGCTCGACGGGGTGGCTCTGCCGCGCTGCTGGGCAGGGTCCGCGCGCGCCGGTCAGACGCTGGAACTGGGCGCGATGCGCGACGGTGCGCGGGTCTACCTCGGCTTGCCAGGTGGCATCGACGTGCCAGAAGTGCTGGGCTCGCGCAGCACCCAGCTGCGCGAGGGCTTTGGCGGGTTCGAGGGCCGTGTCCTGGCGCCGGGCGACCGTCTCGAGGGGGCCGCGCCACGTCGTGCCGCGCCAGAGATCAGCTATGCGCTGCCTGCGCCGCGACAGAACGGCGCCGCCGACATCGTGCTGCGTGTCCTGCCGTCAAGCGAGACGCAGGAATTCGCCGTCGACGCTCTGGACGCCTTCTTTGGCGAACCCTACCAGGTCACCCCCGCCAGCAACCGGCAAGGCTATCGCCTGAGCGGCCCCGAGCTTCTGCGCGAGGCGCAAGGCGAGTTGCGCTCGCATGGCATCGCGCCCGGCATCGTCCAGGTGCCGGGCGGGGGGCAGCCGATCATTCAACTCGCCGATTCCGCGACAATGGGCGGATATCCCAAGATCGCCTGCGTGATCGAACCGGACCTCTGGCGCCTGGGTCAGGCCCGTCCCGGCGACACCCTGCGCTTTGCCCGCATTGATCTGGCCGGGGCGCAACGCGCCGAAACCGACGAAGGTACCTGGCTGGAAGGGCTGCGGCGCAGCCTCGCCGGGGCACGTGATCTTCAGAAGAGTTGGAGTTGAGATGTTTAGCGATCCCGAGAAACTGCGGCTCGTCGAGGCCATGCGCCGCACCGGCACCACCCGGCTGGAAATCGACTGTGGAGACGACAGCCTGACGCTCGCCCTGCCGGCAGGAGGCCAGCCCGCCATTGCAACTGCCGTCCAAGGCTCCGGGCCGGTCGCGGTGAAAAGCCCCGGCATGGGCCGCTTTGTCGCCTGTGGTCGCGATGACGGATTGATCCCGGTTTCTACCGGAGATCGGATCAGCAAGGGGCAGGTGCTGGGCTACCTGGAGGTCGACGGCGCGCGCCTGCAAATCACGGCGCCTGATGGCGGCATCCTGACGGACGGGCCCGAGGAGGGCCGGATCGCAGGCTACGGCGACCTGCTGTTCACGCTGGAGGCCGGGCGATGAAGATCGATATCAATTCCGACATGGGCGAGGGCTTTGGCCCCTATACGCTGGCCGACGATGCGGCGCTGATGGCGCAGATCAGCTCGGCCAATGTGGCCTGCGGCTATCACGCCGGAGATCCGCTGATCATGGATCGCACCGTCTGCCTGGCGCGGGATCACGGCGTCGATCTCGGCGCGCATGTAAGCTTTCCCGACCGGATGGGCTTTGGCCGCCGCAGGATGGACATCCCGCTGCCCGAGCTCGAGGCGCATGTGCTCTACCAGATCGGGGCGCTCGCCGGGTTTGCCCGCCGCGCCGGGCACCGCGTCAGCCACATGAACCCGCATGGGGCGCTTGGAAACCTCGCAAGCGTCGACGCTGGCATCGCCGAGGCCGTGGCCGATGCCACACTGGCCTTTGATCCCGAGATCGCCTTCCTGGTGCTGCCCGGCAGTGCGCTCGAGACCGCCGCTCTGGCGCGGGGTGGCAAGGTGGTGCGGCTCTTTCTTGCCGATCGCGGTTACCTGCCCGACGGCCAGCTGGCGCCGCGTGGCACCCCGGGCGCTGTGATCGACGACGAGTCCCAGGTGGTGGCCCGGGTGCTCGGCGTGTTGCGCCGGCAGACACTGACCTGCGTGAGCGGCGAAGAGATCGCCATGCCGGTGCAGTCGGTGCTGGTACATTCCGACACCCCCGGCGCTGTGGGCCTGGCCCGCCGGCTGAAGCAGGAAATCACCACCATCGGGGGCGAGATCGCGCCGCTGAGCGCGCAATAGACGACAGGCCACGGCAAAGCTGCCGGGCCGGACATTTCCAACAAGGACAGGAACAGACGTATGCCTTTCTCCGACTACAAGACCGCCCTCGTCACCGGAGCCTCCGGCGGCATGGGGCGCGGCATTGCCGAGCGCCTCGCCCGGAAGGGCCTGACAGTGCACGCTTTTGCGCGCAGCGCCGAAAAGCTCGAGGCGCTGGCGGCCGAGCATGACACCATCGTGGCGCATGCGGTCGACGTGACCGATCTCGACGCGGTGACACGGGCGCTGGATGGTCTGGAGATCGACGTTCTGGTCAATTGTGCAGGCGTGTCACGCCCCGGCAGCCTTTTGCAGTCGGAGGCCTTCGACATCGACGAACAGATCGACGTGAACCTGCGCGCCTGCCTGCATCTGGCGCGGCTGCTTCTGCCGGGCATGATGGCGCGCGACAATGGCCATATCCTCAACATCACCTCGATGGCCGCACATTACGAATTCGGCGGCCACATCGCCTATCACGCCACCAAGGCGGCGATGCACACGGTCTCGCGCCAGCTGCGGGTCGACGCCTTCGGGCGTCGCGTGCGGGTGACCGAGATCAGCCCCGGCCGGGTCGAGACCGACATCTTTGCCCACGTCGAGAAGATCAGCCCCGAAGAGGCCAAGAAGAAATACTTCGAAGGCTTCGAGATGCCGCAGGTCTCCGACATTGCCGACGCCGTCGAATATGCCATCGGCACGCCGCAATACGTCAACATCGGGATGATCGAACTGCTGCCGATCCTGCAGGTGCCGGGCGGGCTTCGCACCGGCAAGCGGGTCGGCGACGAGGTCATCCTCACCGGCAACAAGTAGCCGCCGTGCGCAGCGTCGGGCCGCGTGACGTCTGCGCCGGCCCGGCCATTCCAGATATTCGACGTCTCAGGGAGACCAGAGTGACCCATCAGAAATTAGCAACCCGCGTAACCTCGATCCGCGTTTCTCCCAGCGTTGCAGCGGCGCAGAAGGTCCGCGATCTCAAGGCCCAGGGCCGGGAGATCCTCAATCTGACCGTGGGAGAGCCCGATTTCGACACGCCAGACAGCATCAAGGCCGCCGGCGTGCAGGCGATTGCCGAGGGCGATACCAAATACACCCCGGTCAATGGCACCGACGCACTGCGCAAGGCGGTGCAGCACGATTTCTCGACGCGTCTCGGGATCGATTGTGCGCTCGACCGAATTTGCGTCGGCAGCGGGGCGAAGCAAATCCTGTTCGTCGCCATGATGGCCACCGTGGAGGCGGGCACCGAAGTGATCGTGCCGGCGCCCTACTGGGTGTCCTATCCCGACATGGTGGTGGCCAACGGCGGCACCCCGGTGATCGTCCCCTGCGGCGAGGACGTGGGCTTCAAGCTGACGCCCGAGGCGCTGGAGGCGGCCATTACCGACAAGACCCGCTGGGTGATCCTGAATTCTCCCTCGAACCCCACCGGCGTGGCCTATACCGGCGACGAGCTGCGGGCTCTGGCCGCGGTGATCAGGCGCCATCCGCAGGTGCTGGTGATGTGCGACGAAATCTACGACCGCATCTGGTACGCCGACTTCAGGACCGAGAGCATCCTCGGCGTTGCACCAGAGCTTGCGGAGCAGGCGCTGGTGGTCAATGGCGTGTCGAAATCATATGCCATGACAGGTTGGCGGATCGGATATGCTGCGGGACCGAAGTTTCTGATCGATGCCATCAACAAGCTGCAGTCGCAGATGTCCTCCTGCCCGTCGTCGATCAGTCAGGCCGCTGCCGCCGCTGCCCTGACCGGGCCGCAGGGCAGCGTCAACGCCACCGTCAAGGTCTACCGGCAACGCCGCGACCGGGCACATGAGCTGATCAATCAGATCCCCGGGCTCAGCTGCTCGCTGCCTGACGGGGCCTTCTACCTCTATCCGAGCTGCGCCGGAGTGATCGGCAAGACCACGCCGGATGGCAAGCGGATCGAGAGCGACCTCGACTTCGTGCTCTACCTGCTGGAACAGGCCGGCGTCGCGTCGGTCCATGGCGGGGCCTATGGGCTCGAGCCCTATTTCCGGATCTCCACCGCAACCTCGATGGAGGTCATTGAAGCCGCCTGCCAGAAGATCGCCGAAGCAGTGGCTGGGCTCAGGTAACACACGCTCTGCCACGGGTGAAATCAGGCGCCGGAGATCTGTTGCGACAGGTTTCCGGCGCCTTTTTCGTCGCGGCCCGAAGCAACGTTGCAAGGGCCGGCCGCAACAGGCAAAGGCAAAGGCGGGCCGCGAAGCCCGCCTTTGCCCGTTCACCGGCTTCGGATGTCCGTCAGTAGAGGTGGCACCCGACGCAGCGCTCAGCCTGGTGGTCTCGCAACGCCGGCGCCTCGGTCTTGCAGACATCGCCGATAATGCGATGGCACCGCGGGTGAAAGCTGCAGCCACTGGGCGGGGACAACGGCGACGGGACTTCGCCGCCGAGGATGATCTCGTCCCGCCTGACCCCCGGCGTGCTGGGCAGCGCGGCCGAGAGCAGCGCCTCGGTATAGGGATGGTTCGGGGTGTCGAACACGTCGTCGGTCGCGCCCATCTCGACGATGCTGCCGAGATACATCACCGCCACCCGGTCCGCGAGATAGCGCGTGGTTGCCAGGTCATGTGCGACCAGCAGGAAACTGACGCCATACTCCGCCTGCATGTCCTTCAGAAGGTTGATGATCTGCGACCGGATCGAGACGTCCAGACCCGAAACCGGCTCATCCAGAACCACCAGTTCGGGCCGCGAGACCATGGCGCTGGCAATGGCGATCCGCTGACGCTGTCCGCCGGAAAACTCATGCGGAAACTTGCGCGCATGGGCCGGACCAAGGCCAACGGCGTCAAGCGCCTCGTGCACCCGGCGGTCGATCTCGCCGGCGGTCAGTTTCTCGTTCACAACCAGCGGTTCCGCCACGAAATCCCGGATCCGGACCCGCGGGTTGATCGAGGACCAGGGGTCCTGGAACACCGCCTGCACCTTTGACCGGTAGCTGCGCAGACCGGCGCCGGATAGCTTGTGGATATCCTCACCGGCAAAACGCACCGAGCCATGGGTCGGATCCTGCAGCAGCAGCAACAGCCGGGTCGTGGTGGTCTTGCCGCAGCCGGATTCTCCCACAAGCGCAAGGGTCTCGCCCTTGGCGATCTGGAAGTTCAGCCGGTCGACGGCCCGCACGGTGCGGGTCTCGGACCGCATCATCCCGGCGCGTATGCGAAAATGCTTCGACAGGTCGCGGGCCTCGAGAATTGGGGTGTCGGACGTCATTCTACGGCCCTCCAGCAGCTAGTGGTGTGATCGCCGGAGGCATCGGCCGCCACGGTCGGCGGTGCCTCGGCGCGGCAGCGTGCATCAGCGTAGTCGCAGCGCGGGGCAAAGGGGCAACCGGTGATCTGATCGGTAGGGGCAGGCGGCTGGCCCGGAATGGTGGTCAGCCGACCCTGCTGGCCATGCAGGCTGGGAACCGCGGCGATCAGCGCCTCGGTATAGGGATGCGCGGGAGCAGCGAAGATCTTGGCAACCGGTCCGGATTCGACGATCCGGCCGGAATACATCACGATCACCCGGTGGCAGAGATTGGCGACGATGCCGAAATCATGGGTAATGAACAGGATCGCCATTCCGGTTTCTTCCTGCAGCTCCTTGAGAAGCCTCAGGTATTGCGCCTGTACCGTGACATCGAGCGAGGTTGTCGGCTCATCGGCAATGATCACCTTTGGCCGGCAGGAAATGGCGATGGCCCCGACCACGCGCTGGCGCATGCCGCCGCTCATTTCGCCGGGGTAGGCATCCACCCGGTGCTCCGGCGCGGCGACCTTGACCCGTCTCAGCGCCTCGATGGTGCGCTCGCGCAGGGTCTTGCGGGGCCCGGGCGCATGCAGCTTCAGCGCCTCGGCGATCTGGCTGCCGACGGTGAAGGCCGGGTTGAGCGAGGTCTGCGGGTCCTGCAGGATCATCGAGATCTCGGCCCCGCGCACCTGCCGCATCTCCTTTTCGCTGAGCGAGAGCAGCTCTCGCCCGTCCAGCTTGACGCTGCCGCCGCGGATCCGCGCGGCATGTTTCGGCAAGAGCCGCATCAGCGACATTGCCGTCATCGATTTACCAGAGCCGGATTCACCGACGATGCCCAGGGTCTCTCCTGCCTGAACCGAGAAGCTGTGATCGTTGACCGGAAAGAAGCTGCCGGCCTTGGTCGTGACTTCGACCTTGAGGTTCCTGACGTCCAGCAGGGCGCCTGTGTCGGGTGAGTTCATGTCAAACCTGCCTTAGTCTGGGGTCGAGCGTGTCGCGAAGCCAGTCGCCGATCATGTTGACCGAGAGCACGGTCAGCATGATGGCGAGGCCGGGAAAGAAGGCGATCCACCAATCGGTCGCAATGAAATCCCGCCCATCCGACACCAGCAGGCCCCAGGTCGGCGTCGGCCGCGGAATGCCGATGCCGAGAAAGCTGAGCGAGGCATCCAGCATGATCGCGATGCCCACCTGAAGCGTCGCGAGAACGACGATGGTATTGGTGACATTCGGCAGGATGTGACGGAACAGGATCCGGACATGCGAAGCGCCGGCCACCCGCGATCTGGCGACGAAATCGGCATTGCGCAGCAGCAGGACCTCGGCCCGCACCTGCCGGGCGAAATAGGCCCAGAGCGCAAAGCCCACGACGATCACCACCGACAGGAAGCTCGCGCCGAGCGCCGCCGCCAGGGCCAGTGCCAGCAGCATCGCCGGCAGCGCCAGCGAGATGTCGACCAGCCGCATCACCAGTCCGTCGAACCACCCGCGCACATAGCCTGCAATCAGCCCCAGGGTGGTGCCGACGACGACCCCCACCGCGATGCCGATCATCGAGACGGCCAGTACGTACCAGGCGCCATGCACGATCCGGCTGTAGATGTCGCGGCCCAGCCGGTCGGTGCCCAGCGGGTACTCCCAGTCGCCGCCGAAACCCACCGGCGGCTGCAACCGCGCCTTGAGGTTGGGGACGTAGGGATCATGCAGGGCGAGCCAGTCGGCAAAAAGAGCCGGAATGATGAAGACGGTCAGAAGCACCGCCATTGGCAGGAGTGGCAGCGCGCGGAGCTTGCGGCCAAGCCCGCGGCCGCGGCCCTCGGACGGGCTGGTCCGCGGAAGTGAAGAGACCTCAACCATGACGGATCCTCGGATTGACGACGACATAGAGCAGGTCGACGAAAAGGTTGGAGAGCATGTAGATCACCGCGTAGGCGATGATGACGGCCTGAACGACGGGGAAGTCCCGACCGCGGATCGCCTCGATCGCGACCCAGCCCATGCCGGGATAGGAATAGACGGATTCGATCACCACCGAGCCGGTCAGGATCGAGGCGGCGAGGATGCCGAAATAGGTCAGCGGCACCACCGCGGCATTGCGCAATGCGTGCTTGAACACGACAACCCATTCAGAGACACCCTTGACCCGGGCGAGCTTGATGTACTCGGCGTCCAGCACCTCGAGCATGGCAGAGCGGGTCAGCCGAGCCAGCGCCGAGATCTGGAACCAGGCAATGGCGATCGCCGGCAGGATCAGGTGGGCAAAGCCGCCGATCCCCGAGGTCGGCAGCCAGCCCAGCCAGACCGAGAACACCCAGATCAGCACGATGCCGAGCCAGAAGTTGGGCATCGACTGTCCCAGAAGCGCGAAACCCTGCGCGCCCTTGTCGATCAGCGATCCCTTGTAGACGGCGGCGGCGATGCCCAGCGGCAGCGCGATCACCAGGGTGATCAGGATCGACAGCCCGCCAAGTTTCAGCGTCGCCGGCATCCGGTCGATGACAAAGCCCATGGCGCTTTCGCCGGGCCATTTCAGCGAGATGCCGAAATCGCCCTGAACGGCATTGCCGAGAAAGGTGAGGTATTGCTTCCACAAAGGCTGATCGAGGCCCCACTCCCGGATGAACAGATCGATCTGCTCCTGGGTGGCGTCATCCGGCAGAAGCGCATCCACCGGGCTGCCCGACAGCTGTGAGAGCGAGAAGACGATCATCGTGATGATCAGTAGCGCAAAGAGGCTGGAGGACACTCTCAGCAGGAGATAGCGCAGCATTATCTGGTTCCTTGCAATGCATCAGGGTGAGACCCGGGAGGAGGTCTCACCCTGAGCCGCCCGAGAGCGTTACTTCAGGTCGATCAGTTCAAAGTGGCTCAGGCCGGAAGAGGTCGATCCCGGAAAGGTCCAGCCCTCGACAAGATCGCTGTTGACCACGACCGAGGCCGGAACGGTGGCCATCGGCAGATGCGCGTAGCTGTCGAAGATGCGGGTGAACATCTGTTCCAGCATCGCGTCGCGCGTCTCGGGATCGGTCTCCGCCACCAGATCGGCACCCAGCTTGTTGAGCTCGGGGTCACCCACGTCGAGATGCGGGCTGGCCTCGGAGGTAAAGAAGATCTGCACGCCGAGGGCGCTGGGCCGGACCGGGGCATTGCGCATCGGCGTGACGAAATCCGCCGAGAAGCCGCGGATCGCGGTGTTGCCGGTGGCCCAGTCCTGTTCGCGCATCTCGGTCTGGATGCCGGCGATGTCGAAATAGGCCTGCACCAGTTCGGCCATCTGGGCGAACTCGGGATTGCCGGCGAGGCTTGTCACGACCAGCGGGATCTTCGGGTTCTCGAACTTGTCGGGATAGCCCGCCTCGGCCAGCAATTCCGCCACCCGCTCGGGATCATAGCCGTAAGCCTCGTCAAAGCGCGCTTCGAGGTCTTCGGAATAGCCGGGGAAGCGCGGGTCCATGGTGTAGACCGGCAGCTTGCGCACGCCTTCACCGTAAAGCGCCTCGAGAATGGCGTCGCGATCAAGCGCGCGGTTCATCGCCTCGCGCACCCGCTGGTCGGCCCAGGCGTAGCTGCGGGCATCGCGGTTCTCTTCTGCCTCGGGGTTCAGGAACTGGCCGGTAAAGAGCATGGTGGTCTGCATGGCACCTTCGCTCGAGACCAGCACCGTCTGGCCGGCTTCGGCGGCGTCGTCCTGCAGATCGCGGGGCAGGGTGACCGCATGGGCCTCGCCGGCCGAGAGCATGGCGAGGCGTGTGGACGGCTCGCTCACCCAGCGGAATTCCAGCTGGTCATACGCCGGGCTGGCGCCGCTCCAGTGATCTTCCACGGCGCTGAAGGTGACCGACTGGCCGGTTTCGCGTCCCTCGTACTTGAACGGGCCCGAACCGGCCGGGGCGGTTTCATAGCCTTCGAGCCCCTCGGCGTCGAACTGAGCCTTGCTGTAGATCGCCAGCGAGCCGCGGCCGGCGTGGGAGAACAGGAAGTCCGGCTCGGGCGAGGGAATGTCGAAGCGCACGGTGTGATCGTCCAGCGCGGTCACCGTGATCTCGCGGAACTTGCTGATACCGCTCAGCTTGGCGTCATCGCCGATATGCAGGTTGAAACTGTGCACCACGTCCGCCGCGGTGACCGGGCCCCAATCGTCGTTGAAACGTGCCTCGGGATGCAGGCGGAAGGTCCAGGAGGTGAAATCCTCGTTGTGCTCCCAGCTCTCGGCCAACTGGCTGTTGTCGTATTTGCCGGTTTCCGGGTTCTGGCCCACCAGCGTCTGCAGCGACGGCAGGATGAAGGCGCCCGTGGTGGTCCAGTAGAGGTTTGAATCGGCGCCGAGCGGGCTGACCGCCACGACGACCGTCTCCTGTGCCCGGGCACCGCCGGCCACCGCACCGCTCAGGATGGTGCCGGCGAGCAACGCCGCGGTGACAGCCCGCGTCGCGCCCCGTGTCAGATGTGAAAGTGTCAAAGTCATCGATCGTCCCCTGTTGTCATGGTCGGTTGTTTCGGCCTTTTCAGGCACCGAATTCTTGTGGGATCAGTTTCAGGGGCGGCGGCGGTTTTGTATAATAGCAATGCCAACTGACGACATAAGCATTGGCGATGCGAGACCGGCACCGGCAGGAAGTTTGATGCAGCGGATCGAATTCTGCTCGCGTTCACAGGTAATTGCGGCCACGATCCGTGTCGGCGCCTTTGCCGCGAGGTGGTCCGCAGCTTGGCAATTTCACGCCGGGGGAACGCACGAACTGCGTGCACATCCGCTCGCTCGGCTACCTTGAGGAGAGAAGGGTCTCGTGCCAGGTGGCTCCGGGTGGCGCATGAAAAAAGCGGCGGGGAAACCCCCCGCCGCGTTCAGGTCGTCGTGAGGGCGAACCCGGGCTACCCCGGGCCACGCCTCTTACAGGATGGTCCGCAGGTAGCCGAGCGACGCCTCGAAGTCGCCCTCGCGGTGCGGAATCCGCGCCGCCTCGAGCGCGAGAGTGCCGTCGTAGCCGATGGCTTTCAGCGCTTCGATCTGGCCTTTGACGTTGGTCACCCCGGTCCCGTAATGCTGCCAGGTCATCTTGCCGTCGATGAACCGGCCATCCTTCAGATGCACGTTGCGGATATAGGGTTTGAGCTTTTCGAAACCGGCCTCGAAGGTCTCTTTCTCGGCCTCGTAGAGGTTGCCGGTGTCCCAGACATAGCCAAAGCTCCTGCGATCCACCGCCTCGAGAAGGGCAAGACAGGCATCACTGGTGTCAGCCCAGGTCCCTGGCAGGTTTTCCAGTTGCACGTCGATCCCACGCGCGGCGGCGCTGTCGGCCACCTCGGCCAGAAGTGTGACCACTTGGTCAAACTCATCCGCATCGGCGGCGGCACTGCGCTGCGGGGCAAAGGTGATCAGCGTGTTGGTGCCGAGCTTTTCGACCATGTCCATGCTCATCGCCCAGAGCGCACCCTTGTGCAGGTCGATCAGGTCACTGCCAACCTGGACGCCGATGAAATTGCCGGCGGAGGCAGCGGAGTAGGAAATGCCGTAGTTCTGCCTGGCGCCTTTCAGCACCTCCCAGGCCTGGCCGGAGAGCAGCGGAAAGCGTTTGCCCTCGACGGTGCGCGCCTCGAAGAGCGTTATGCCGTGATCAACGGCGGTTCTGAGGATCGTGTCGAGCGTTCCGGCTTCGGTCAGCGGCGCGACTTCGTTGGTGACTGCGGCAAGTTTCATCTGGCGATAGGCTTTCGTTGGTCGAGCGCGGACAACCGCGCGACTGGGCGTGCCCGGGGACACGTCGTTTCAGGCGAGGGAAGGGTTCCCGATGGGTCAGGGCACCTGCTTCAGGCAGGGTGCGCGCCACAGAAGTGGCATGCTGCCGGCATGATGACGGTCGGAGGGACATTTGAGAAATACAATCGCGGCATGTCGCCATAGCCAAGCCCTATGTCCCGTGAGACGGGACACAGGGGCAGTCAGGTCGCACTTGGGGAGGGGCGCTTGGTTTGCGTCCTTGTCCGGCTGGCTTCCAAGCTGCAATGGGGTATCGGCCGAGCCTGTCCTGTCAGGACGCCTTGCTGAGGACTGCCGGCGGAGCACTCGACTGCGGGACAGGGCGTTTCAGCAGATAGTCCGGCAGTCGGGAGAGATCGCCGGTACCGAGTTGGCTCATGTTGGCCTGGATATCGGCGCGAAGGATGTGGATCGCGTGGTCGATGCCCTTGGGTCCGAAGGCCGCGACGGCATACTGGAAGGCGCGGCCGAGCATCACGAAGTTCGCGCCCATCGCCAGCGCGCGCATCACGTCGAGCCCCCAGTTCACGCCGGAGTCGTAGATCAGCGGCACGTCAGGTCCCACGGCGGCGCGGATCAGGGGAAGCTGGTCGATCACGGCGGGGCCCGCTTCGAACTGGCGGCCGGAATGGTTGGAGACCCAGATGGCGTCCGCGCCTTCCTCGGTCAGGCGCAGGGCATCCTCTGGCCGCATCACGCCCTTGACGATCAGCTTGCCGTCCCACTCCTTGCGCAACTCCCGCAGGCTGTTCCAGTCGGGCACGCCGCGGATGAGCCGGCCGGCATGGGTAAAGCTCTCGCGCCCGCGCTGCGAGATGTAATCGTCGAAGAAGCGCATCCGCGGCACGATGCCTTCGCGCAGATGCGCCAGACACCAGGCCGGGTGGGCCGCCATCGAGGTCACCGTCGCGAGGTCGATCCTGGGAGGCACCGTCAGATTGGCGCGGCGCTGGCGCTCGCGCCGGCTTTCCTCGGGCACGTCGACGGTGAAAATCAGCGTGTCGAAGCCCGCCGCCTTGATCCGCGGCAGCATCTTGCGCCGGATTTCGGGCGAGCTGACCGGGTAGAATTGGAACCAGCCGTTGTCGCCGATATAAGGCGCCACGTCCTCGGGCGAGGCCACGGCGACGCTGGACAGCGAATAGGGGATATTGTGCGCGACGGCGGCCTTGGCGAGGTGCCGCTCGGCGCCGGCCCAGATCAGGCCCGACATGCCCACGGGTGCGATGCCGAAGGGCGCATCGAAGGTCTGGCCAAGGAAGGTCGTCTTCATATCGGCCTCGACCCGGCCCTCCAGAATGCCCGGCATGAAGCCGATGGCATCAAGCGCCTCGCGGTTGATCTTCAGCCCGAGCTCGCGGCCGGTGGCGCTGTCGAGATACTCGAAGATGAACTTGGGAATGCGCTTTTTGGCGCGCTGGCGCAGGTCTTCGATGCAGGGGTGGCTGAGGTCCAGGTCCATGGTCTCGGTTCCTTCTGGGAGGGCTGCGTTTCGCAGCGCAGGGTGGCCCGGACGCCCGGTGGCGTCGGGGCCGGGATCGCGGGCGCGATCAGTTCATCTTGATGCCGATCAGGTCGAGCAGCTGCTTGTTGCCGCTGTATTCTGCCTTGAAGAACTCGGCGAAGGCCGCGTGGTCGCGGTACTTCACGTAGAAATTCATGCCGTCCATCTTCTCAAGCAGTTCAGGGGCTTGGGCCGCGGTACCGCAGGCGGCAGAGAGCCGCTCGACGACGGCCGCGGGCGTGCCCTTGGGCGCAAAGACGCCGTGCCAGATCTTGACCGGTACATCGAGCCCGAGTTCCGCCACGGTGGGAACGTCGAAGCCTTCGATCCGTTCGTCCGCGAAGACGGCGATCGGGCGCAGGCCAAAGAGGATCGCGGTCGAGGTCAGATCCATCGCCACCGTCGCATCGCCGCCCAGGATGGCCTTGGACTGGTCAGGGCCGCCACCGACCGGGAGATACTTGAACTCGACACCATGCAGGCTGGCAATCGCGGCCTGTGCGATATGCGGGATCGAGCCCGGCGCGGGGCCGACCGCCACGATCTTTTCGCCTGCCTTGGCAGCATCGATCAGGTCCTGCACGCTCTGATAGGGGCTGTCCGGTGCCACCATGATGGCCATCGGGTTCTGGGTCAGCCCGCAGACCGGCACGAGGTCTTCTTCGCCATAGGACAGGCGGCGCAGGTGCGGCTGCACCGTGACCGGACCGATCGGGGAATAGAGGAGCGTGTAGCCGTCAGCCTTGGCAGCGGCCGCCTGAGCGGTGCCCACGGTGCCACCGGCGCCGGTCACGTTGGTCACGAAGATCTCGCTGTCGAGCGCGGATTTCATCGCATCGACGAGGATCCGGGCCGAGGTGTCGGTTGAGCCGCCGGCGCCGTAATTGACGATCATGTTGATCGGTTTCTCGGGGAATTCCGCGGCGGCGGGCTGCAGGCCGGCGGTCAGCAATGCTGCCGAAAGGGCCAGGGTCGTGATGGTCTTGCTTCGCATGATGTCTCCTCCTCAGGATGCGGGTTTGCGTGTGGTATGCGCGACGGCGGCCCTGGCGGGGTGCCGTTCGGAACCGGCCCGGATCGCGTCCGGGTCCGGGTATCGCGGGCGCGATCAGTTCATCTTGATGCCGATCAGATCGAGCAGCTGCTTGTTGCCGCTGTATTCCGACTTGAAGAATTCCGCGAAGGTCTTGTGGTCGCGGTATTTCACGTAGAAGTTCATCCCGTCCATCTTGTCCAGGAACACGGGGTCCTGCGTCGCCGTGGCGCAGGCGGCGGACAGCCGTTCCACCACCGCTTCAGAGGTGCCCTTGGGAGCGAAAACGCCGTACCAGCTCTTGATCGGCACATCGAACCCCAGCTCCGCCATGGTCGGCACATCGAAGCCGTCGATCCGCGCATCCGCAATGACGGCAATCGGACGCAGGCCGAAGAGGATCGCGGTCGAGGTCAGGTCCGTTGCCACCGTCGCATCGCCGCCCAGAATGGCCTTGGACTGGTCAGGGCCGCCGCCGACGGGCAGGTACTTGAACGCGACACCGTTCAGGCTGGCAATCGTCGCCTGAGCGATATGCGGGATCGAGCCCGGCGCGGGACCGACGGCCACGATCTCTTCACCGGCCTTGGCGGCGTCGATCAGGTCCTGCACGCTCTGATAGGGGCTGTCGGGGGCCACCATGACGGCCAGCGGGTTTTGCGTCACGCTGCAGACCGGTATCAGGTCTTCCTCGCCGTAGGACAGACGGCGCAGATGCGGCTGCACGGTCAGCGGGCCGATCGGGGAATAGAGCAGGGTGTAGCCGTCTGCCTTGGCGGTCGCGGCGTGAGCGGTGCCCACGGTGCCACCGGCGCCGGTCACGTTGGAGACGAAGATCTCGCTGTCGAGCGCGGATTTCATCGCATCGACGAGGACCCGGGCCGAGGTGTCGGTGGAGCCGCCGGCGCCGTAGTTGACGACCATGTTGATCGGTTTTTCGGGGTATTCCGCCGCGGCCGGCTGCAAACCGGCGGTCAGCAATGCTGCCGAAAGGGCCAGGGTCTTGATGGGCTTGCTTCGCATGATGTCTCCTCCTCAGGATACGAATTAAAGAGCGTTGTGGGGCGCCTTGCGGCCGAAGGCCCGGCGCGCCAGCCTGCCAAGACCCATGAGGTTCAGCAGGATCAGGCCGGTCACGATGAACAGGACGAGCGCGATCGGTTTCTCGAAGAAGGCGAGAATATTGGTGTCGGTCAGGATCAGCCCCTGGCGCAGGGCGCGTTCCAGCGGCGCACCGAGGATGAAGCCGATGATGATCGGCGCCAGCGGGAACCGGTTCAGCCGCATGACAAAGCCCGCGAGACCAAGAACCAGCATTACCACCAGGTCGATCGGGTTCGAGCGCGCCGCATAGGTCCCCACCGTACAGAGCAGCAGCACCACCGGCATCAGCAGCGTCACCGGCACCTGCAGGACCCGTGAATAAAGGCTGGCGCCGGCCGCGCCGAACACCAGCATGAAGATGTTCGCCACGAAGAGCAGCACGAAGATCAGCGCGACCGTGTGCGGCTGACCCTGAAAGAGCTGCGCACCGGGGGCGATGTTGTGGATCGCCAGCGCGCCCAGCATCACCGCGGTGCCGGCATCGCCGGGGATGCCCAGCGACAGCATCGGCACCATGGCCCCGCCGCTGACCGCGTTGTTGGAGGCCTCGGAGGCGATCAGACCGCTGGGCTCGCCCTGGCCGAAGTCCTCGGGGTTGGGCGCGCGGCGCTTGGCGTCGGCATAGCTGACGAAGGTGGCCGCGGTGGCGCCGGTGCCGGGCAGCACGCCGATCATGCTGCCGATGCCGCAGCTGCGCAGCAGCGTGACGAGGCGGGGTTTCCAGTCGGCCCAGGAGGGCAGGCGGAAGCCGCCCTTGATCACCGTGGCCTTGCCGCTGTCGGTCGCGATCCCGGCCTGGAACAGCACTTCCGAGATCGCGAAGATCCCGATCAGCAGCGGGATCGCGCTCAGCCCCGCGGCGAGGAACAGGTTGTCGAAATCGAAACGGATCTGGCCGGTCATCTCGTCCGGTCCGATCAGCGACAGGAACAGGCCGATCAGCGTGGCGATCAGACCCTTGAGCATGTCGTCGGCCGAGACCCCGGCCACGGTTGTCAGAGCGAACAGGATCAGCGCGAAGGTCTCGATCGGGCCAAAGCTCAGCGCGAACCTGGCCAGCTGCGGGGCAAAGATGATCAGCACGACCAGCGAGACCACCCCGCCCACAAACGAGGCGATGGTGGCGTATCCCAGGGCCAGGTCGCCCTTGCCCTTCTGCGACATCGGATAGCCGTCGAGCACCGAGGCGGCCGATTGTGGCGTGCCGGGCACGTTGATCAGGATGGCCGAGATCGACCCGCCGTAGATCGAGCTGACATAGAGCGCCAGCAGGAGCGCGATGGCAGTGGCCGGCTCCATCGAGAAGGTGAAGGGCAGCGCGATCACCAGCCCCAGCACCGTGCCGAGCCCCGGCAGACCGCCGATGATGATCCCGGCGACAGTGCCGATGGCCATGGCGGCGAGCACCTGCCAGCCCAGCGCGATGGAGAATGCATAGGGAAGATGTTCGATCATGACGGTCTCCTCAGAACAGCTGGCCTTGGGGGAGTGACACCCGCGCCAGGTAGCCGAGGGCAAACCAGACGAGGGCAGTGGCCGCGAGGCTGACAGCGGCCAGCACGGCCTTGCGCGGATAGCCGATGGCGAGACCGGTCAGGAAAACGCCCAGCGGCATGGCGATCCAGTAGCCCAGCAGATAGGCGCCGAGCGACATCGCCGAGGCGGCAGCGAAGGTCAGGATGATCCGGGACCAGTTCAGGTCCCGTCCCGCCGGACCGGCCGGGCGCAGCGCGCCGCGCAGGGCCAGTCCCGCCGCCAGGGTTCCCAGGGCGATCAGGATCACCCTGGGGACAAACACGGTGGACACGTCGCCATACAGCGGCCCGCTGTCGTACCGATCGGAAAAGGTGTGGAAATACATCGCCGCGGCGGCGAGTAGAACCGCCATGCCGATCACGATGTCCGACGTCGTTCTGCTCCGACCAGCCGCCATTTGCTTATCCTCCGATGCTCAGTTCAAGATCCGGCGCAGCCTCTTCCCGGCAGCGCAGGTGCACAAGTCCCAGTCGCTCGTATTGCTCGTCCGGCGCGTGGCATTCCTCCATCAGGCGGACCATGCCGCGCTGCAGCTGCGCTTCCAGTTCCGCGTTCTGCAGCTCGTTCTCCTGTCCGGGGTCCGCCTCGGTGTCCCAGAGCATGGTGTCGAAACGGCGGTCATGGGTGACCCAGCTGGTGTTGGAGATCTTCATCGTCCGGGCGCCCTTGGTGAAGGGGAAGGGCTCGGCCAGTTCCATGTCGTGGAAATCCTTGACCGCAAAGAAGCTTCGCATGTGTGTCGGCATCAGGGTGTACTGATGAAGCGGCTGGTTGTCGGTGTTTGCCGGCGCCTTCATGTAGACGTACCTTCCGTCGGTGATGTTCACATGGCCGCCGTGATTGCCAAAGATCGCCATGTCGCGCACCGGCGTGTCGTCCTGCACCACCCCCGCAAGGTCTTGGCCGGTCATCCGCTCGGTCGGCTCCTGGCCGAAAAACCGCAGCAAGGTCGGCGCGAGGTCGAGCGAGGGCTGCACCAGTGCGTCGCGCCGTTCGCCACGCTTGCCGCTGCGCGGATCCCAGATGAAGAACGGCGTATGGGCCACCTCCTGGTACATCGGCATCGACATCTTGCCCCACCAGTCATGCTCGCCCATCAGGAAGCCGTGGTCTGTCCAGACGATCAGCATGGTATCGTCCCAGAGGTTCTTCTCGTCCATCATGTCGAGCACCTTGCCGAGGTACTCGTCGCACATGCTGATCAGCGCCGCGTATTCGATCTTGAGGTGGGCGACCTCGTCGGGATGCTTGTCGCTCTTTTCATACATCGGCCAGTCGTAGAAAGGCCCTTCGTAGCTGCGGTAGTGCTCGGCATAGAGCTCCTTGTAGCGATCGAGCGTGTAGAAGGGCTCATGCGGATCGAAGGTTTCGATGTGCAGCATCCAGTTGTCTTCGTCGGCATTGCGGTCGATGAACTTCAGCCCGTCCTTGAAGGTTCTGGCCTGGGGAAAGTTCTCTTCGACGTTCAGGAACTGGCGGTTGATCCAGTCCTGCCGGACCAGGTAGCGCCGGCGTTGCAGCGTCGCCTCGTCGAGCTCGGAATAGACCTTGGTGTAGTTGTCGTAGAGCTTGGCGTTGGAATAGAGACCGTTCTTGCCGAAGGTGCGTTCGGGGATTTGCGGTTCCCTCAGGTCGCCGATCCAGGGATCGCCTTCCTGGCCACGCCAGTAGGTCCAGGTGGTGAACTGCGTGTGATAGTTGAGCCCGCCATCCTCGAAATAGTGGTTGTGATCGGTTGAGATATGAGTGTGGACCCCGGCATCGCTCAGCATTCTGGGCATGCTGTCGTCGAACGGCTCCATCGGACCCCAGCTGCGGTGCAGGAAATTGGGCCGCCCGGTCTGATAGTCACGCCGCGCCGGCATGCAGGGCATCGAGCCGACATAGGCTTTGTCAAAGGTCACGGACCGCTCGCCGAGCCGTTTGAAGTTGGGTGCGTGCACCCAGTCGTTGCCGTAGTTCGGCAGGTAACGGCGGCTAAGTGTGTCGAACATGACAACGATGGCCTTCATGGCTGACAATCCTCTTGGTTGCGATAGGGTGTGTTCCGTGTCTCGGTGGCGAGGGGGCGGCGCATCCGGCGCTGCGAGGCCGAGGCGCCGTCGAACAGGGGAACCCCCATGCCCTTGCCGCGTCTGCCTGCGGATGCCTGACCAAACGGCCCGACGAGTTGATGTCCTCCCGTGGTCATTGCGTTCCTCCTCCGCACACCGACCGATGTTCCGTTTGCGGCGATCCCTTCAGGCGAGGGGGCGCCGCATCGGTTGCCGGACGGTCTACAGGGGGCGGGTCTGTTTGCTAACGGGAATCCATGAAGCGTGCCTCTGAGAGGCACGCTCTTGCCGGTACCATTGCGCGCGACGCGCGGTCAGGCGCGGTCGAGGGCTTCAGTGATCCGCTGCGCGGTTTCGGAAAGAGCCTGAAGGTTGTCGCGCGCGAAGTCCTCGGGTTTCTTGTGCTTCTTGAGGTACATGACCACGGCGGCACCGATCACTCGGTTTTGCTTGCGAAAGGGTACGGCCATGCCTGCAAGGCCGTCATCGGAGCCCGCTTCGCCGATGTAATTCGGCAGGCGGCTGCCGTAGCCTGCCTCACGGGCGCGATCGAGGATGGCGAAGTACTCCGTGCGTGACAGACCGAACCTCCCCAACCCGTAGAGCGCATCATTGGCGCGCAGGTCCATGACGTCTTCGACCGCCTCGCGCGACAGCTGCGACAGGCAGGCGATCCCCGAGGCCGATCCGAAGATGTTGATCGGAATGTTGATGTTGCCGACATAGAGCTGGAACGGGCTGAGCTTGCGGGTACTGTCCACCATGGTCATGCAGCCGTAGCCCATCATGTGGATGTCGGTTGGCCATTCGATCTTTTCCGTCAGTGCCAGTGCACTGGGCATGATCAGGTCGGACAGATCGGAAAGATGCGGCAGGAAATCCGGATTGTGCCAACGCGGGATCAGGATGTTGGCGCGATACCGGCCATCGGCGACGGACCGGCGCACGAAACGCCGGTCGACCATGGTGTTCAACAGGCGCCGCAGCGGGGTCTTTGGAATGCCGGTCTCTTTGTGCAGCTGCGCCAGGGACATCCCGCCCCCCGCCGCCAGAACCTCAAGCACCGTGATGCCGCGGTCCATCGAGTTGTTGCGCAGTGACGTCAAGCCGAACCCTCGCTCTGAATGTCGGTGCCTGCGGGCAGTATGGGCCAGCCGCACGAAGTTGGCGAGATGCCCTGCAGCCCTATCGCCTCCGCCAGATCGTCGACGCCGCGGGAACGTCGGCCGATTTCCTCCATCATCCTTTTCGGGACCACCCCGGCCGGTGTCTTGCAATCAAGATATTTTAAGGGTGTTGCGTTCAGCAAGCACGTCGAAATACGCGGCCTCGTGGGTTCAAGGATTGGCTGCTGGAAAAACGAGTTCCCGGCACAGTTGAAAGGACCGCCATGGCCGGCTCACCGGTGGCTCACCCAGCCCGCGCGATTGGTCCCCAAGCCGTCGGTCCGAGCGCCGGAACCGCGCCGAGCCCCGCGATCTCTGCGCGCTTGGCGAAAGGACGGGCGGTGGGACCATAGACGGCTTCCACCCGGGACCGGTCGGGCAGGGAGGCCTGCCCGGCGAGGCCGGGGATGTGCCGGAAGAGCTCGGCCCGGGCATAAGGCGACATGACGTTCAACGCATTCGGCCCCGGGTAGAAGCTCTCGCTGGGAATGCCTTCGGCAAAGACCACCTCGTGCCGCGCGAAGAGCAGATGGACATAGGTCACCTCGCGTTTGCCGCGGGCAATCCGAACGCCCTTGGCCGTGTCGGTCAGATGAATGGCGCGCACCAGGTGATCAGACCCCAGCATCATTCCGTGCTGCCGCGAGACCAGCAGGTCACGCCGGTTTCCGAGCGCTCCTTGCTGGATCAGGACCGGGCGCAGTCTGGCATTGTCCTGCAGTTCCGCCTGGCCGACATGCCGCTTGCCGATCCAGAGCAGCGGCTGCAAGCCACGGTCGAGGGTGATGACCAGATCGCCGGGCGTGAGGGACTCGACAGGAACCTCGCCGCGCGGCGTCAGGATGCGGGTGCCGGCAGCAAAGCAGACGATTCCGGTGTTGTCGTAGGAATAGCTGTCGGCCGTCGCGCCCTGAACGGTCATCGACCGCGTGCCGAACTGGGTATTGTCGGAGTAATCAACCGCCCGGCCTTCGGTATCGAAGGCGTTCGACTGGTTCAGGATGCCATCGTCGGCCTGGTCGGCGCGCAACTCGTCGAGGCTGTCGTAATACTCGGCGAGATGCAGGTAGTCGTTGTTGAAGATGTTGCCGTCACCCAACCCGCCGGTGTTGCCGAAGTTGAAGTCGGTGATGGTGTCGTGGCCGTCGGAGATCTGGAAGAAGTCGTTGCCGGCCCCGCCGGTCAGCACGTCGTCGCCGGCATTGCCGTGGAAGGTGTCGTCGCCCTCGCCGCCGATCAGCGTGTCGTTGCCGCCGCTGGTCGAAAAGTCATCGCCATGCAGGACATCGTTGCCGATACCGCCGGAGATCAGGTCGCTGCCCTGACCGCCATAGAGCGTGTCGTTGCCATCGCCGCCGTCGATGGTGTCGTTGTCAGCACCGGCAAAGACGTGGTCGTTGCCGGTGCCGGCGCGGATAAAGTCGGCGCCGCCGTCGCCGTAGATCGTGTCGTTGCCGGCTCCGCCATAGAACGTGTCGTTGCCGGCGCCGCCTTCGAAATGGTCAGCCCCGTCGCCACCCTGCAGCAGGTCGGTGCCGCCGCCGCCAAGAAGCGTGTCGTCGCCGGCCTCGCCGTTCAGCGTGTCGTTGCCATCGCCGCCGGCGAGGGAATCGTTGCCGAGCCCGCCGGTGATCAGGTCGGCCGCGGCCGAGCCGGTGATCGTGTCGTTGCCACCGGTGCCGGCGATCTGGTCGACGCCAACAAGCGTGACGCCGGTAAAGTCGAAGTGGGCGACGGCATCGTTGGTCGAGAGGATATCGCCGGTGGCACCGCTGCCGTCGATGATCTCGAAGCCGGTCGCGGCGGAAAAGCTGCCCTGGATGCGGTAGGTGCCGGCGCCTGTCGCCAGGATGATGCTGTCGATGCCGGTCAGGCCGGAATCGGTCAGGGTGTTGGACAGGCCATTGTCATCGTCGTCGAGATAGATCGTGTCGCTGCCGTCGCCGGTCTCGACGGTGTCGGCACCGGTCCCGGTATAGACGACATCATCGCCGTCGCCGCCGTTGATGCTGTCGTGCCCCGCGCCGCCGTAAAGCGTATCGTTGCCGGCCCCGCCGGCGATCGTGTCGTTGCCGGTTCCGCCGTCGATGACATCGTTCCCAAAGCCGCCGGACATCCAGTCCGAGCCATTGCCGCCAGACATCGAGTCGTTGCCCGCCTGGCCGTAAAGCGTATCGTTGTCGTCGCCACCGTGGATCGTGTCGGCGCCGTCACCGCCTTCGATCAGGTCGCTGCCACTGCCGCCAGAGAGGCTGTCGTCGCCGGTGCCGCCGAGGATCGAGTCGCTGCCAAGCCCGCCATCGATGGTATCATTGCCGCCCTGGCCGGACAGGCTGTCATTGCCGTCCTGACCGAACAGGCTGTCGCTGCCGGACCCGCCGAGGACGGTGTCATTGCCGGCGCCGGCGGCAACGCCCATGTAACCGGTGTTGGCAGAGCCATCGACGCCGTCGGCCTGGTTTGTCAGCCAGAAATTCTCGATTTCAGTGAAGTCGACCGTATGCCCGACGGAGTTCGCCGAGCCGGCCTCGAACCCGCCGAAGGTCAGTGTGACGCTGTCGGTCAGCGCCCGGAAGTCGAGATAGTCCGTATCGGCCCCGAGCTCGCCGCCGACGATGGTGTCATGGCCGAAACCGGTGACGGCGATGAACTGGTCCGACCCGGCCCCGCCCAGCAGAGAGTCGTTTCCGGCGCCGAAATACAGCACGTCGTTGCCGTCGCCGCCGCTGACAGTGTCGTTGCCGGCCTCACCGTAAAGCGTGTCATTGCCGGTATTGCCAAAGAGGACATCGTCGCCGATGCCGCCGAGGATAACGTCATTGCCAGCGCCGCCATCCAGATAGTCGTTCCCGGCCTGGCCCTGCAGGAAATCGTTGCCGGCCTCGCCGAAAACGCTGTCGTCACCATGCCCCGCCACGACGGTGTCATCGCCGTCGCCGGCATAGACGACGTTGGCATTGCCGCTGGGACCGCCGCCAAAGCCATCGTCGATCTGGTCGCCGTCAGGATCGCCGGTATAGGCCGCGTCGATGCTGTCATTGCCGGCAGTGCCCGAGACGATGCCGTCGCGGGTGTCCATGGTCTGATAGGGCTCGGCCGAGGCAACGCCGTCACCGCTGTCTGCCGGGTCACCGTCCCTGCCGGCGGTTCCGGTGAAACTCTCGCCCGCCGCCGGCTGATTGTTGGCGGCATAGACAAAACCGACGTTGGTGTCGTTGATCCGAAGGATCCAGACTTCGTTCCCGGCGCCATCGACCATCGAGAACTCGTTCTGGATTGTCGAACCGGCCGCATAGGTGACGCCGTTGATGGTGACGGCCTGCGCCAGGGTCTGCGCGCCGCCGGTCTCGACATAGGCGTCTTCGAAGTAGGCATCGTCGTCGTTGACCACGAGATCGACGCCGGGACCGCCATTGAAGGTGAAGGTCTCGCCGATCCAGGTCGGCGCGGTGCTGGTGTAGTCAGGGCTGTTGGGGTCATTGGCGTGACTGTCCCCCTCGATGTCCGACATCGGAATGCCGCCGGGCAGCGTGAAAAGGGACCAGCCATAGACTGTGAGTTGATATGCCATCCGGACTACTGGGTCTTTTGCGTTGAAAAAGTTGAATTGTTTCGCCTTTGGCAACATTTCCGAGAAATGTGGCACAATAAGGGCAGCGGCCTCGTTTTTCGAGATCCCAGCTCGGAAGTTGCAGACGTGTGTATGTCTGAGACGGGCCGGCCGGAGGTTTCGGGGGAGTCTTCCATCCGAGGCGTTTCCGCGGCGTCGCGTTGAGGCGGTCTCAGATCATCTCGCGGTGGATGGTTGATTTCGATCGCCGCAGAACGCGCGCGATCTTATCGATGGGCGCGCGTGCGTGAGATGCCGGTCTTCTGTCGTTGGTCAGGGCAGCCAGATCGGTGTGGAAACGCCCGATCATCTCGGGCAGGGCATGGGCGGGGCGAGCGTCGATGCAGACTACCGGCGGCCCAATCCGCCGAAGCGCGTGCTTCGGGGCCGGCTACGTCCGGCCGGGCCGGATCGTGCGCCGCCGATGACACGGCGGGCCTGGGCCGATGTGCTCAGCTGACGGTGTCGATTGCGAACTGAAAGAGCGATTGGATGTGATCGGCCGCCGACTTGCGCGCGGCTTTTGGATCGCGCGCCTCCAATGCATCGAGAATCCTCTCGTGCTGGCGTGAATCGGGTTCCAGCCGTTCTGAAAGGCGGTCGATTTCGAACATTTTGGTGCCGGAGCGCAGGGCGTGCATCAGGTCGGTCATGACCTTGTTGCCGCAATTCTCGATGAAGAGCCCGTGCACCTCATCGTCCGAGCGCCAATGCGCGCGCAGGTCGTAGGGCTCTTGTGTCTTCACTGCATGCAGGGTGTCGCGGGCTTTCTGGAGGGCCTTGAGATCTATGCGATCCACGCAAAGTGCGGCGGCCTCGCTTTCCAGCAATTTTCGAACCTTCAGGCTTTGCAGGTACTCGCGCAGTTCGACCTTGCGCACGTGGTAGGATCGGCTGGCAGATTTGATCAGGACGCCCTCGGCCTCCAGCTTCTGCAGGGCCTGGCGCAGGGGGGTCCTGGAAACGCCAAGCTCATTGGCCAATTGCTGTTCCACCACAGCCTGCCCGGATACCAGCCTGCGCTGTTCGATCATGGCCGAGATCGCCGCATAGGCCTGTTCCGACAGTGTAGCGGCCTTGTTGGTCGCAGGGCTCTCGAGGCCGGGAGCGAGTGGATGGGTCAGCTTCGTCATGATCAGTGTCTTTCGTTTCCAATCCGGTCACCACGGTTGTGCTTAAAATGCAGGCGCTGGCCTGGGCCGGCGGCGATTTCAACCCACCCTTTCATGTATCCCAAAAGAAATCTATTGCATTCTGGCAGTATACAGTGATTAGTAAATTGTATACCGTGAGTACGCGGGCAAAGGATGCAACACATGAATGTCAGAACCGCCCCCCAAGGCAGAACCGAAAGTGCCATCGCCTTTCTGCGCGAGCTGATCGCGGCCCAGGTGGAGGGAGAGGCGGCGGTGCAAGCCGCGATCGGCGCGCGGTTGGCTCGGGCGGGATGTGACGTCAGTCACCATGAATATGACCCGGCCAGGGTGCCGGTGAAGGGTGAAATCGACGCGGCCAACGGGGCGACCGGGCTGCGCAGCGCGGTGGTGGGCAGCCTTGCCGGGCAGGCGGACCTGCCCAGCCTGCTGATCTTTGCCCATCCCGATGGCGAACCGGTGACCGACGCGGACCAATGGACGCATGATGCCTTTGCCGGCGAGATTGACAAGGGCCGGCTGCATGGCTGGGGCGTTGCAGATGACCTTGCCGGTTGCGCTGCGGCTGTTCTGGCGATCGAGGCCGCGGCGGCCAATGGCCGGCCCATGGGGCGGGTGGTCTTTGCCTCGACCCCATCCAAGCGTTATGCGCGCGGGGTTGCGGCGCTCTTGCACGATGGGCTGCGGGCGGATGCAGCGCTTTACCTTCACCCGGCGGAATCGGGTGTGGGCATGCGTGAGATCAAGGCGCTGGCCTCGGGCCACGTTGAATTCAAGATCACCGTCAAGGGCCAGGCTCCCGATACGACCGAGCCCGGGCATACGGCGTTTTCGCACCTGTCGGCCAACCCGGTGAACAAGGCTGTCCTGATCTATTCCGCCCTCATGCAATTGGCAGATGAGCGCGCGGCGCGCGTCCGGCAGCCGCAAATGGAGGCGCGGGTCGGCCGGGCGACCAATCTGCACATCTCTCGAATGCAGTGCGGTGAAATGCGCAAGTTCAGCCGTATCCACGACGAATGCATCATGGGCGGCGCTTTGTCCTTCCCTCCCGGCGAAACGCTGGCGGAGATCTGTGCCGAGGTCGAGGGCGCCGTTGCCAAGGCGGCACAGGCCGACGATTGGCTGCGCGACAATCCTCCTGTGGTCGAGTGGCTGACCGGCGTGACCGGGGCCCATGTGCCCGAGGCGCATCCGCTGTACCAGGTCACCGCTCGCGCCGTCAGCGCCGTCACCGGCGAGGCGCCTTACGTCAACGTGATGCACACTTCTTCCGACATCCGCAATCCGCCGGTCGAGGCGGGTATTCCCTGTGTCGCCTTCGGCTGTCTCTGTGGCGATCTCAGCCAGAACGAGAAGTGCGATGAATGGGTCGATGTGGATGACTTTCTGCGCATGGTGGATGTCACCACGCAGGTGGTCACCGATTGGTGCAGCGGCACGCATGACTGACTTCGACCATAAAGAGGGCCGGTCAAGCGGCCCCGATCCCCTTTCCCCCGAACTTTCCAACAGAGGTAAAAATCCATGAAGAATACGATGATGACCGGTACGGCGCTTGCCACCGTGATCACCCTGGCTGCCGGCGCCGTGCAGGCTCAGGACTGTCCGACCGATCTTCCGCTTGTCGAGGCTGGCAAGCTGACGATGTCGATCAACGCGACCATTCCGCCGAAGCAATACATTGATGCCGATGGCAATCTTGCGGGTCTGCACAAAGACTTGGGCGATGAGATTGCCAAGCGTCTGTGCCTTGAGCCGAACTATCAGAACGTGGATTTCGCGGTGCAAATCCCCGGTCTTGATGCCGACCGTTGGGACATGATCAACACCGGTCTGTATTTCACTGATGAACGCGCAGGCTTCATGCAGTTGGTGCCCTATTCCGTCAACGCCCTGGCGCTGATCGCGGCGGCGGGCAACCCTGAGGGGCTCTCCGGGCCCGCCGATCTCGCCGGACATCCAGTGGGTGTCGAGATCGCCGGGTTCGAAGAGAAGAAGCTGAACGAAATCAACGATGCCCAAGTGGCCGAAGGCCTCGAGCCGATGGATATCCGCGCCTTCAACACCTACGGCGAAGTCTTCCTTGCGCTTGGCGGCGGTCAGATTTCAGCGGTTTTCGCGGGTGATGCCATCGGCTCCTACTATCAGGAAAAGGGCCAGTTCTCCAAGGCGGCGACCGGGCTCTATCCCGGCACCCCGGGCGCCTTTGCCTTTGATGAGCCGACGCTCGCCCAAGCCGTGGCCGATGCACTGAATGCGATGAAGGCTGATGGAACCTATGACGCGATGATGGAGGCCTATGGCACCACCAGGATCGACGTCTGGGACCGCTGGCCGGGCGAGTTCACCTATTTCTACACCGGCAACTGACCCTTTCCGGACCAAATGACAAAAAGACGGGCGGCCCGCGTCGGCCGCCCCGCACCCGGAAGGAGAGACCATGTCCTGGAGTTGGGATCATTTCATGCAGTTCCTGTTCAGCCCCTACATGCTGAACGGGGTCTGGACGACGATCTGGCTGTCGATCGTCGCGATGCTGATCGGCTGTTCGCTGGGGGTCATGCTGGCCTTCATGAAGATGTCGAAAACCTGGATCCTGCGGCAGATCGCGAACACCTACATCTGGGTCTGGCGCGGCACGCCGCTGCTGGTGCAGATGGTGATCATCTATACCGTGCTGCCCAAGGTCGGCATCAAGCTGGGCGTGATCGAAAGCGCCATCATCGCGCTGTCGCTGCACGAGGCCGCCTATTTTGCCGAGATCGTCCGCTCCGGCGTCACCTCGGTGAACAAGGGGCAGGAAGACGCCAGCCTTGCGCTTGGCATGACCTGGGCGCAGCGGATGCGCTATGTCATCATTCCCCAGGCGACGCGCGTCATCATTCCGCCGCTGGGCAACCAGTTCAACCTGATGATCAAGACCACCTCGCTGGCCTCTGTCATTTCGATGGAAGAGCTGTTTCGCCGGACACAGCAGTTGGCCCAGCTCGAATTCAAGGTGCTTGAGGCCTACATGTGCGCGGCCTGCTGGTACCTGCTGATGACCACGGTCTGGGGCCTGATCCAGCAACGGCTCGAGGCGCATTACGACCGGCCCTTCGGCCCCGTCGCGGACACCGATGAACAGAAGAAACCCGACCCGGTATTGGCCGGCCAGGCCGCCCAGGTCTGAGATGGAGGACAAGGATATGAGCAATATGGAAACCGAAGTCCTCCCCTTGGCGAATGCCGGTCCGCGTGATCTTGGCCCGCCGATCGTCGAGATCAAAAACGTCGAGAAACGCTTCGGCAGGGTGACCGTGCTGAAGGATGTCAGCCTGACCGTGCGCACCGGCGAGGTCGTCGTGATCGCCGGTCGGTCGGGCTCGGGGAAATCCACGCTGCTGCGCTGCATCGACCACCTTGAAACCATCGAGGGCGGCAGCATCCTCGCCTGCGGCGAGAACATGGGCTACCGCCAGGACAGCAGCGGCAAGCGGGTACAACTGGGTGACCGCAGGATCGCCCGGCAGCGCCGCAACATGGGCATGGTGTTCCAGTCCTTCAACCTGTTCCCGCATCTCAACGTGCTGAAGAACATCACCCTGTCGCCGGTCAGGATCATGGGCGAGGACCCGAAAAAGGCCGAGGCCCACGCACATGAGCTTCTGGCCAAGGTGGGTCTGCCCGAAAAGGCTGATGCCTATCCCAGCCAGTTGTCGGGCGGCCAGCAACAGCGGGTGGCGATTGCCCGGGCGCTGGCGATGCGGCCGCAGGTCATGCTGTTTGACGAGCCGACCTCGGCGCTGGACCCGGAAATGATCTCCGAGGTGCTGGACGTGATGATCGACCTCAGCCGCCAGGGCATGACAATGATCGTGGTCACCCACGAGATGGGCTTTGCCCGCGCCGCGGCTGACCGCGTGTTGATGATGGCCGATGGCATGATCGTCGAGGAAGCGCCGCCCGAGGAGTTCTTTACCAACCCGCAGAGCGAGCACACCAAGCTTTTCCTGTCGAAGATCCTCTGAGAGGAACATCCCGTGATCAGAACCGTTCTGGGCGACATATCTTCGGATATGATCGGACCGATATTGCTGCACGAGCACTTGCTGTTCGACATCGTTCCGCCCGGAACACCGGGCGACCGGCAGGCGGATATCCGGGCCGAAGACCGCTGGCAGGTCGACTACCGCGCCAACGAATGCGCCGCAAACGCTGTGCAAACCGATGTCGCAATCGCCGCGGCCGAACTGGCGCACTACGCGGCGGACGGGGGCAGTCTCCTGGTGGATCAGTCGATTTTCGGTCTGGCCCGTGACCCGGAGGGCCAGGCCCGGGCGTCCCGGCAAAGCGGCGTTCACGTCGTCGCCGCGGCGGGCACCTATGTCGAAGCCTATGTGCCCGAAGATCTTCGGACACTGTCCGCCGAGGCGCTGGCCGACCGGTTCACGGCGGAGGTCACGGATGGGATGGATGGCACCGATATCCGCGCCGGGCTGATCGGCGAAATGGGATGCTCATGGCCGATGACGGCCTTTGAGCGTCGCGCGCTTGAGGCCGCCGCCGACGCCCAGACGCGCACCGGAGCATCGATCAGCGTGCATCCCGGGCGGCACGACACTGCCTGCGCTCAGGTGCTGGACATATTGGAGGCCAACGGCGCCGACCTTTGCCACGTCGTGCTCTGCCACATGGACCGCACCCACCCGGACGGCACGGGCATCCGCCCGCTGGTCGAGCGGGGGGCGGTGGTCGAATGGGACTTTTTCGGCGTCGAATCCTCGCACTACTGGATGACGGACGAGGTCGAGCTGCCCACCGATCTTGGCCGCCTGCGGCTGATCCGGGACCTGGCCGGACAGGGCTTTGGCGATCAGATCGCCATCTCGCATGACATCTGTACCAAGACCCGTCTGCGGCACTGGGGCGGGCATGGCTATGGCCACATCCTGCGCAATGTCGCCACTCTCATGCAGCGGCTGGAGTTTCCGCCGGCGCTCGTCTCCGCGCTTTTGCGCGACACCCCTTTACGATTGCTGAATATGAAGGAGAACCCGCAATGACCCAGTTTCGCGGCACCTATTCCGTGATGGTCACCGCCTATGATGACGCGGGCAATTTCGATCCCGGTCGCATGGCGCGCTACACCGATTGGCAGGTGACAGAAGGCATTCACGGGCTGATCCCGCTTGGATCGACCGGCGAGTTCCTGTCGCTCGACATCGGCGAACGCGAAGCCGTGGCACGCTGTGTCGTGGATACGGTGGCGGGCCGGGTGCCTGTGCTGCTGGGCGCGGGCGCGGAAAGCACGGAAGAGGTGATCGAGAACTGCCGAATGGCGGAAGCCCTGGGCGCCGATGGGGTGATGATCATTCCACCGTTCTACTCGACGCCTACCGAGGACGAGCTTTACCGCCATTATGCGCGGATCAGCGAGGCGACCGACCTGCCGATCATGCTCTACAACAATCCGGCAACGGCCAATGTGGACCTGACCCCGCCCATCGTGGCGCGGCTGTCGACGCTCAAAGGCGTGGATTATATCAAGGAAAGCACGATGGACGTGACCCGGGTGCGCGACATCATCGACTTGTGCGGCGACCGGATGACCGTCTTTGGCGGGATCATGGGCTTCGAGAGCTTTGTCAACGGGGCACAGGGTTGGGTTGCCGTCGGATCGAATATCCTGCCGAAGGAGTGCGCCGAGCTTTTCACCCTCACCGCGGATGCGCAGGACTACGACGCCGCCCGCGCGCTTTACAAGAAGATGCTGCCGGTGATCCGGCTGGTGGGCGGGCATCGCTATGTCGCGGCTACCAAGAAAGCGCTGGAGCTGATGGACCTGCCGACCGGCGATCCGCGCAGCCCGCGCCTGCCATTGCCGGAGGCCGAAATGCCCGAGCTTCTGGCAGCGCTTGAAGCGGTGGGGCTGATGCATATGGCCGAGGCCTGACGGCATGAAGTTCACCTGGAACGGCGCCAGCATCGCGGCGCGGCCCGGCGACAGCATTGCCGCCGCCTTGATGGCGGCCGGCGTGCGCAGGCTGGGCTCGGGATGCACCGGGCAGGACAGGGCGATGTTCTGTGGCATGGGCGTGTGCCAGGATTGCGCAGTCCGGGTTGACGGACAGGTCGGGCAACTGGCCTGCATGACCAAGGTCAGGCCGGACATGGACGTTCGGACGCAGGATGATCTGACAAGCGCGCCTGCGCATTGGGATGGCAATGCCGCGCCGCCGCGTGCGTTGACGGTGGACGCCGTGGTGATCGGTGCGGGGCCGGCCGGTCTGCGCGCTGCGCTGCTTTTGGCCAAGAGCGGGGCAATAGTGCTGGTTCTGGATGAGCGTGATGCCGCGGGCGGGCAGTATTTCAAACCGCGCAGCGATGGCTTCCGGCATGAAATCCCGAAAGACGGGCAACACCGCGCCGGTGATGCGCTGCGCGCCGCCGTCGTGGCGGCGGGGGTCGAGGTCATCCTCGGCCAGACGGTTTGGCATGCGCGTGGAGGCAAGGATTTCACCTTGCGGGCGCATGGCCCGGAGGGCGATCTGTCGGTGACTGCGCGCGCCGTTCTTCTGGCGACCGGTGGCTACGAGATGCCGGCGGTGGTTCCGGGGTGGACCGGGTCCAATGTGCTGAGCATCGGCGCGGCGCAGACACTTGTGCGGCGCTATGGTGTTCTGCCGCCGGGGCCGGTTCTGGTGGCGGGCCATGGCCCGCTGGGCTGGCAGGTGGCGGATGAAATCCTGCGCATGGGCGGCAAGGTGGCCGCCGTGGTGGAACGCGCGCCGCTGCGCCGTGCCGGAGCTTTCCTGCGAACGGCCCTGCAATCGCCGGGGCTGATTGCGGCAGGGCTGGGCCAAAGGCTGCGCTTTGCGCGCGCCGGTGTGCCGGTATTGACCGGGTGGGACCTGGCCGAGATTTACGACGGGGGCGCGGTTGTGCAACCCGCCGCTGGCGGTGGCGCCAGCCGGCGGATCGAGGCACAAACCGTCTGCATCGGAGCCGGCTTCGCGCCGCAGATGGAGCTCGCTCGGTTGATGGGGGCCGAGCTGATCGCCGGGCCGGGCCACGGTTGGCCGGTCCCGCGGCGGGACAGGGACGGCGCCAGTTCGGTTCCCGGACTGTGGATTGCCGGCGACGCGGGTGGTCTGGGCGGTGCGCCCGCCGCCGAGGCGCAGGGCGCGCTGGCAGGTGCGGCCATCGCGCGTTTTCTGGGGTGCGACGCCCCCGCCGTTTCAACCGCGCCGCTTCGCCGCGCGCAACGGTTTCAATCCGCGCTTTGGGCGTTGTTCGACGCGCCGCCGCCGGGGAGGCCTGCCGACAGCGCCGTGGTCTGCCGTTGTGAGGCGGTCACGGCAGGCGAGCTGAGGCGCTGCATTGCGGACGGGGCCCGTGATCCCGGCGCCCTCAAACGCGAAACCCGCATGGGCATGGGGCGGTGCCAGGGGCGGTATTGTCTTCCCGTGGCGCTTCGGCTGCTGGCGGATGCAGGGGTGCCACAATCGCCCGAACGGCTTTTTGCGCCGCAACTCCCGGCCAAGCCGGTGCCGGTCTCGAAGCTGGGGATCGAAAAGCCGGAATGGGGCGGCCACCGCGAAAGCGCGCCGGCGGCCCGGCCCGGACCGCCGGCTGACACACCGCTGCATCAGGACAGCGCTGACCTTGTTGTCATTGGCGGCGGCATCACCGGCATTTCTGCCGCGCTTTTTTCCGGACGGCAGGGCGCAAAGGTCACGGTGCTGGAACGTGGTTGGCTCAATGCCGAGGCTTCGGGCGGCAACGCGGGGAGCCTGCATCTGCAACTTCTGTCCTGGGATTTCGGACAAAAGGCGGTGGGCGGCGGCGACCTGCAACTGCGGACCCTGCCGCTCCAGCAGGAATCCATCGCGCTGTGGAGCGAGCTCGAGCACCAGTTCGGCGCGGACTTCGAGATGGTCACCTCTGGCGGGCTGATGGTGGCGGAAACCGAAGCACAGATCCCCTTCCTCGAACAGAAAGCGCGTTCCGAAGCTCGGGTCGGCATCACGACCGAGATCATCGGCCCCGACCGCCTGCGCCAGATCGCGCCGGAGATTTCCCCGCGCATGGTTGCCGCGGCCTGGTGCCCCGGCGAGGGCAAGATCAATCCGCTTGCGGCCTCGCGGGCCCTGGTTGCGGCGGCAAAGGCCCAAGGCGTGTGTTTCGAAGAGCAGACACCTGTGACGGGCATGGCCCGCGTCGGGGATGGCTATGAGATCTCTACCCCGCGCGGAACGATCCATGCGCGGCGTGTCGTGATCGCGGCAGGGGGTTGGTCGTCGCAGCTGGGCCGGATGCTGGGGGCCGACATCCCGGTAAAGGGCGCGCCATTGCAGATGGTGGTGACAGAACGCACTGCGCCAGTGCTGCCCTGCCTTGTGGCCCATGCCGATCGACACCTGACGATGAAACAAACCCATGCCGGTACGATCCTGATCGGCGGTGCCTGGACGGCCGAGACCGGCCCGGCCGGGCAATCGCGGGTCCTGCCCGAAAGCCTTGAAGGCAACCTATGGGTGGCGGCGCGCACGGTGCCTGCGGTGGGCGGGCTGCGCGTGCTGCGCAGCTGGGCCGCGATGAACATCGACATCGACGGCGCGCCTCTGATCGGCCCGTTGCCGGGCCATCCCGGAATAACCGTCGCCGCAACCGCCAATGGCTATACGCTCGGGCCGCTGATGGGCCGCGAAGTGGCGCATGCGGCGCTGCATGGCACGCTGCGGCAAGATCTCTCTGCATTCTCATTCGACCGGTTCAACAGATGACGAAAGGCACATCATGACCAAGCTGAAAATCAAGGCAGGCCCCTACGAGTTTGACGCCGTTCTGGAGGAAGAGGCTGCGCCCCAGACCTGCGCCGTGTTCCGCGAAAAGCTGCCTTATAGCGGCCAGTTGGTGCACGTGCGCTGGAGTGGCGAAGGCGTGTGGATCCCGCTGGGCGACTTCGACTTTGGCGTCGGCTATGAAAACCACACCTCGCACCCCGCGCCGGGGCATATCATCCTCTATCCCGGCGGGATCTCCGAGACGGAAATCCTGTTGGCCTATGGCGGCGTCGATTTCTCGTCCAAGATGGGGCAGCTTGCAGGCAACCACTTTGTCACCATCACCAGCGGACAGGAACACCTGATGAAGCTGGGCAATCTGGTGCTCTGGGAAGGCGCGCAGGACATCCTGTTTGAATTGGCACCTGGCGCCTGAGGCGGGACCGGCGTTGAAAAGCCGGGCGCGGCGGCCTTTCTCCGAGGGCATGGGATATGCGCACACGTGGGTGATGCCTGATCAAGCGACTGTTTGGCCGGGGCGCAGGCCGCCGCAGCATGCACCCCTTGCAATGAGTTTCGGAAGGCGATTCCGGCTGTAGCGTCTGTGGCGTGGTATGACTGCAAAGCATGTCGGAGATCACGACAACCGGATCGCCATGGCGGCACTGCCGTGTGCGGAAGCTGGGCAATCTCCTGCAAGCTCGCGGTTTACAGGGGAATGCGTTCCACCTTTGCCTGAACGGCGGTATCCGGTTAGGATACCGTTGACTTCCGGAAGGGGCATCGCAAAGAGGGTTTCCCGGGCGGAGTTCTGGCTTTCATCCCGGGGCCACCACAGTTGAAAAGAATGACGACATGACGAAACAGCCGCCTTCCGCAGACCTCGCGCTGCCGCAGCGTCGAGGTACCTTGGCGGGTCAGGCTTACGATGCGATCTCAACGATGATCGAACAGCGCGAACTCACCGCTGGCAGCGTGATCGTGGAGCAGCAGATTGCCGATCTTCTGGGTATTTCCCGCACCCCGTTGCGCCATGCCTTGCAGCGACTGGAGGCACAGGGCGTGCTGGTCAAGTCCGCCAACCGTTCCTTCCAGGTGCGCAAGGTGGAGTTGAGCGAATACCTGCAAAGCCTGAAGGTCAGGGAGCTTCTGGAAGCCGAGGCCGCTGCGCTTTGCGTAGATCGGGTCGATCCCGCGGCAATCGCCCGGGCGCGTGAGACATTGCAGGCGGTGAAAGAGCAAAAGCCCTACGACATGCTGGCCCATTGGAGGTCGGATGACGAGGTGCACGGGCTGGTGATCGAAAACTGCGGCAACCGGGTCATGGCGAACATGCTTCATTCCCTGCGCGCCAGTACCAAGATGTTCGAGATTGACCGCCTTTCGGAACGGTTGGAACCCGACACCCGCCAGCACGAATCCATCCTCGACGCATTGGAGGCCCGCGATGCGCGGCTCGCGCGCAAGGCGATGGCAGGGCACATCCGGTCCCTGCGTCAGTTTGCCATTGAAACGGTGTCCTGATCATCCTGCCTAGGACGCGACTTTGAACAGCGCTGCGGGGGTCTTGCCGGTCATGCGGCGCAGCGCGTCGCGGGTCAGGCCGCAGCTTTCCAGCAGCAAGAGAAACTCTCGCAGCCCTTCGACTGGCGGCGGCAGGAGGAACACGCCGCAATCCCCTGAAAGCACCACCTGATCTGCCGGGGCCGACCGAATAAGGGCGACCATTTCGGGGGCGCTTACCGGGGGCACGGTGTTGCGCGCGGCGTCCACATGGGTCAGCCCGGTCTGGGTGGCATGGCTGGCAAAGAAGAACGAAAACTCCACATGCGCGCCCATCCCGGCCAGCGCGGTCACCGTGGCGGCGTCATAATGGCTGGCGGGCACCAGAATGCGGGTGACGCCACGTGCGCGCGCCGCATCGACCACGCGCAGCGCTTCCGCTGCGGAGAGGTGGCCGGTGTTCAGCACCACGTCGGCTTCGGCCACCAGGTCGAGGATCTCGGGCAGGGGATCGGGCAGGGGGCCGCTCTCCGGTATGGCGAGACAGCGCGCGACATGTTCCTCCGACCGGTTCTCCAACAGCGCGATGTGGCGGGTGTGATGGGTGGGCAGCGAGACAAAGCGCGCCCCGTCGCCCGGCGCGCCATAGCCCAGCTTCAGTGCGATGCGCACGGCTTCGGCGCTGATCCCGCCGGCCGGGGGTTCCATGATCAGCCCGCCGAAGACCTCGACGCCCAGATGCGCCAACTGACGGTTGGCCAGCGCGGCAAGGCCCGATGTGTTGGCGAAATTGTCCATCAGGCCTATGGCGCGCATGCCGGCGGCGGCGGCCATGCGGGTGGCCTCGAACACGTCGAGCGAGCGGTGATTGATGTGGGGGCAGGCGTGCACATGCCCGTCCACCGCACCCACCAGCAGGTCGGCGCCGGGCAGATGGGCGGGCAGGCCCTCAGTGGCGCAAGATTTTTCCGACGAAATCACGGGTTCTCTCCTTTTCGGGGGCATCAAAGATTTTTGCGGGCGCGCCCAGCTCGACCACCTTGCCATCGGCCATGAAGGCGACGCGCGCGCTGATTTCGCGGATGAAGCCCATTTCGTGGCTGACGATCAGCATGGTCATGCCGTCTTCGGCCAAGCCCCGGATGGTATCGAGAACCTCGCTGACCAACTCGGGGTCAAGCGCGGCAGTCACCTCGTCCAGCAGAAGGATCTCAGGCTTCAGGCACAGGCCGCGCGCGATCGCGACGCGTTGTTGCTGGCCACCGGAGAGCTGATCGGGGTAGCTGTCCATCTTGTCGGCCAGACCGACCTTGGCCAGAAGATGCTCGGCCTCCGGGCGCACCTCCTTGGGCTTGCGCCCGCGCACCTTGGTGGGCGCGATCATCACGTTTTCCAGCACGGTCAGGTTCTGGAACAGGTTGTATTGCTGAAACACGATGGCCGCGCGGTCGCGCAATCGCCGGATCTCGGCCGGTTTGTCAAAGTTGATCGGCGCGCCACCGACGCGGACCACGCCGGCATCCGGTTTGAGCAGGCCGGTCAAGACCCGCAGGATCGTGCTCTTGCCAGACCCGGAGGGGCCGATCAGGCCGACGGTTTCGCCCGAGCCGACCGAGATGTCGATCCCGTCGAGCACCCGCAACTTTCCATAGGCGGCGCTGATGTTATCGAGTTCGAGATGAGCCAAGTTTTTTCTCCAGTTTCGCGCCGAGGCGGGACAGGGGGTAGGACAGCATGAAGTACGCCACGAGGATCACGCCAAAGGACACGCCGGCGGAAAAGCCGCGGTTGTTGAAGACCTTGCCGACATAGGTGAGCTCGATCACCCCGATCTGCGAGGCCAGCGCGCTGTCCTTGATGAAGAGGATGAAGAAGCCGAAGGCCGGCGGCAGGATCACTGTCCAGGCCTGCGGCAGCACCACGTAGCGGATGGTTTGCAGCAGGGTGAAATTCATCGTCTCGGCGGCGTGCCACTGGTTGGAATGCACCGATTGCAGCCCGGCGCGCACGATCTCCGCCAGAAAGGCGGTGCCGATCAGCACGACGGTCACGCAGCCCACAGTGAAGGTCGAGACATCAAGCCCGCTGAACTGAAATATGAAGAAACACAGCATCAGCGTGACAAGAAAGGGCACCCGGCGGAAGAATTCGGTGAACACCAGCGCCAGCGCCCGCAGGGGCAGGGTGAGCGGCCCGGTGGTCAGCCGCGCCACGGCCAGCGCGGTGCCGAAAAGACCGCCAAGGATGCAGCCAAGGGCAGAGAGCGCGAAGGTGGTTCCCATGCCCTTGAGCAGGAATATCACGTTGTAATAGGTAAGGAGTTCGGCCAGTTCGCTCATCACACCACCCTCATTTTCGCGCGAAAGGCAAAGCGGCCGAAAAGCGCCAGCAGGACCGAGGCGACCAGCGTGACCACCACGTAGATCACCGCCACGATCGAGAAGACCTCAAGCGAGCGAAAGGTTTCGCTGTTGATGTTGAAGGCGCGGCCGGTCAATTCCTCGACCCCGAAGATCGCCGCCATCGAGGTGCCAAGCGTCATCAGGATGTAGTGGTTGGACAGCGGCGGAAACAGCACCTTGGCCACATGCGGCAGGATCACGTAGCGGATCTGCTGCCAGCGGGAAAAGCCCAGCACTTCGGCGGCTTCCATCTCGCTTTGGCGACGGCTTTCGAAACCGGCGCGCTGGATCTCGGTCAGGTAGGCGCCGGCATTCAGCGTCATGCCCAGCAGCACTGCCATGTAGGAGCTGAGGAAGATGCCCATGTCCGGCAGGGCGAAATAGAGGAAGTAGATTTGCACCAGCTGCGGCGTGTTGACGAAGAACACCACGTAGGCATTGACCCCGTGTCGCATCCAGCCACCGCCGAATGTCTTGACTGCGGCACAGGCGGTGCCGATCAACATGCCGCCGCAAAAGGCGAGAAAGGCGATCTGCAGGCTGAGCCACGCGCCCTTCAGGAGATAGGGGAGGTAGGGCCAGACCTGGCCGTACTGGAAAGTATAGTCCATCGATTACCCGTATGTGCCAGTCCGAAGGCAAGGCCCCCGCGGCACAGCCGGCGGGGACCCTGATTGCGCTGGGAGAGAATTCAGAACCAGGGCGACATCTCGACGTCGCGGATCATCGGGCGTTCGAACCACTTGACCCAGAGATCGTCGACCACACCATCGCGGTGCAGTTCAAAGATCGCCACGTTGAGCCAGTCTTTCAGGCCGGTGCTGCCCTTGGCGACGCCGAGTGCGCAGTAGTAGATGTCGACCGGGGTCTCGACGACCTTCCACGCGACGTCATGCTTGTTCATGTGTTCGCCGACGAAATCCACCACGTCGAGCATCGCGTCGCCGCGACCCTGGGCCAGTGCGCGGATCACGTCAGGGTAGTTGTCGAGCAGCAGCACCTCGGCCTCGGGCAGGTTTTCCTCGATGAACTTTACCGGGGTGGAGCCACGCACCTGCACCATCGTCACGTCGGAGGTGTTCAATTCTTTCCAGTCGCTGTACCCCTTCTCCTCGGTGGTCAGCACGCCGAAGACCTCGGTATGCACGGGCAGGGTGAAGTCGATCACCTTGGCGCGCTCGGGGTTGCGGGTCATGGCACCCATGACAATGTCGATCTTGCCGCTGGCGACAAAGGGGATGCGGTCGGGCGATCCGACCTGAACGACTTCGAGCTCGACGCCCAGCATGTCGGCGATCTTTTGCGAGAAATCGACGTCGAAGCCTGCGATCTGGTTTGTGTCGTCATAGATGCCGAGCGGCGGCAGTGTCGGGTTCACACCGACCTTGAGCGTGCCTGAGGACAGGATTTCATCCAGCGACCGGGCCTCCGCCGTGCCGGGCAGAAGCATGGATGCAGAGAGAAGTGCGCCCACCCCGGCGACCATCGCGCGCTTGAAAAAAGTCATCATGAGTCAGTGTTCCCTGTTTTTGTTTGACGGTGCAGCAAACTCTATTGTTCACTCTGCACTCAGCCTGTATACAAAACTCATACAAGTAAACAACTTTCTTGAGACATGCTGGGACGGGCGCTTTCAAAGATGATGGAAAATAAGGCAATTCAGATGGTTGTAGACGGAAAACCAGTCGATTGCGTGGCCGGCCAGACAGTGGCGGGGGCGCTTCTGGCGCGGGGCATCTACCGGTTTCGCGTCTCTCCGGATGCGGGCACGCCGCGCGGGCCTTTCTGCATGATGGGCGCCTGTCAGGAATGCGCGATCGAGATCGACGGGGTGATTCGCCGCGCCTGCCAGACGCCGGTGGCGACGGGCATGGTGTTGCGTCTGCGCGGCGCGGGGGCTGCGGAATGAACGCATCGCATGACGTGATTGTCATCGGCGCGGGGCCGGCGGGTGGCGAGGCGGCGCTGGCGGCGTCGGACGCAGGATTGCGGGTGGCGCTGATCGACGAAGGCCCGGCGCCGGGCGGTCAGGTCTGGCGCGCGCCGCGCACCGTGCAGGCGCAGGTGGCCGCCGCAACCGATGCCGATGGCCGACAGGGCCAAGCGCTGCGAAAGCGGCTGCGGGAGTCGTCGGTCGATCTTCTGGCCGGGGCCGAGGTCTGGGATGCCGGCCCGGGGTTCTTGGTGCAGTGCCTTGCAGAGCAGGGCAACCGCGAGTTGCAGGCACCGCGCCTGATCCTGGCCACCGGTGCGATCGAGCGGGTGCTGCCCTTTCCGGGGTGGACGACCCCGGGCGTCTTTGGTCTGGCCGCGGCGACTGCGATCATGAAGGCGGAAAAGATCCTGCCGGGCAAGGAGATCGTGATCGCCGGACAGGGGCCGCTGCTGATTGCTGTTGCGGCCAAGGCGCTTGAGCTGGGTCTGCGTCCGCGCGCGATTGTCGACCGCGCAGGTCGGGGCGATTGGCTGCGTGCGGCGTCGGGCTTCGTCGCCCTGCCCATGATGCTGACGCGTGGCGCGCAGTGGATGGCGCGGCTGGCGGCGGCACGGGTTCCGATCCTGCGGCAGAGCGCGATCGTGGCCGCAGGGGGCGATCCGGTACTGGGTCGCGTCACGGTGCGGCATCTGCCAAGCGGCCGCCAAACCGAAATTGCCGCAGATACGCTCTATATCGGCAACGGGCTGACCCCGGCGGACGAGTTGCACCGGCTTCTTGGTGCGGCACAAACCCGTGACCGGCTGCGCGGCGGGTATCGCACTGAGGTTGACCCCGATCAACGGACCTCGGTGCCGGGGCTGTACGCGGCGGGCGATGGCGCGGGGGTGCATGGCGCATTGCCTTCGGTCTATCAGGGGCAGATTGCCGGGCTCGCGGCGGCGCGCGATCATGGCGCCCTGAGCGCAGAAGCTTTCGCGGCACGTTCCCGGTCTGCACGCCGTCGCCTGACGCGGGCCCGGCGCTTTGCCGATGCCTCGTGCCGGCTGATGGCCTTTCCCGAGGATGATCTGGCGCACATGCCGTCGGACTGTGTTGTGTGCCGGTGCGAGGACGTGCGGCGTTCGGACATCGATGCGGCGGTGGCCGCTGGCGCCGCCGACATGAACCAGCTCAAGCATTTCACGCGCCTTGGCATGGGGCCGTGCCAGGGCCGGATGTGCGGATTGAACGCCGCCGGGATCCTGGCGCTTGAGGGTGACCTGCGGTTCACGCCCCGCGCACCCGTGCGCCCGGTCAGCATGGACCGGCTGATCGGCGAGTTCGATTATTCCGACATTCCCGTTCCGAAACCTGCGCCGCTATGACCCAGATGGCTTTCGATCTGGCCGTCATCGGCGGCGGCATCCAAGGCGCGAGCGTGGCACTTTTCGCGGCGCGCGAAGGGATGCGCGTGGTGCTGTTCGATCAGGGCGCGCTGGCGCGGCAGGCTTCGGGGACGAACGCCGGCACGCTGACCATGCAGATGACCCGTGCGGCCTTGATCCCCTATGCGCTCAAGGCGCATGAGATGTGGGTCAAGGCACCGGAGTGGCTGGGCCACGACGTGGGCGTGGTGGCCTGCGACGGGCTGTCACTGGCCTTTACCGAGGCCGAGGAAGAGATCCTGTCGCAACGTGCCGAGGCGCGGAGCGCCGCCGGTGCGCCGATCCGGCTGGTCTCGCCGCAAGAGGCTGCCCGGATCGAGCCGGGGGTGAATCCTGCCATCCGCATGGCGAGCCATTGTTCGGTCGACGGCTATGCCAACGCCTATCTTACCGGGCTGGCCTATCGCCGGGCGCTGGTCGAGGCTGGGGTGGACCTGCGTGAATACACGCCCGTTTCCGGCGTTTCGCCCTTGGGGCATGGCTATGACATTCGGTCCGACCGGGGCGGTTTCGCGGCCAGTCAGGTGGTCCTGGCAGGCGGTGTCTGGATCGAGCCGATGCTGAAGTGGCTGGGGATCGACCTGCCGATCAAGACGCTGATCAACCAGCTTGCGGTGACCGAGCGCGCGGCGCCGGTGATGCGCACGGTGCTGGGGATTGCCAGCGGGCTCTTGTCGCTCAAACAATATCCGCATGGCACCGTGGTGATCGGCGGCGGTTGGCAGGGGGTGGGCGACCGTGCCAGCGGCACCCATCGTGCCACCGCCGCCAGCGCCGTGGGCAATGCGCTGCTCGCCGTGCATGCCATCCCGGCGCTGCGGCACAGTCGTATCGTCCGCATCTGGACCGGGTTCGAGGCGGAAACCGCCGATGCATTGCCCGCCGTCGGCCCGGTGCCGGGCCATCCCGGTGCCTGGGTGATCGGCTCGGTCCACTCGGGCTATACCAGCGCGCCCTACGTGGCCCGGTGCCTGACCCAGGCCATCCTGGGGCAAACCCCCGAGATGCCCCTTTTCCCCATCGACCGGCTTCTGCCCGGCCAAGGCTCCCTCAACGAAAGAGATCGCACGTGACAGATACCGCCGCACCGCTCGATGTTCCCGGCCTGACAGGCATTCATGCCGCCACCCTTTGCCCATTGACCCGCGACGGGGCCGTGTCGGAGGCAGAGCTGGCCGCCCACGCGGGGCGCATCGCGCGCGCCGAGGGGATTGGCGGGCTGCTGATCAACGGTCATGCAGGTGAGGGAGGGCTGATGTCGCCGGACGAGCGGCGGCGCGTGACCGAGGTGGTGCGCGCGGCGGTGCCCGCCGAGAGTTTCCTGACCGTGGGCGTGACCTCGGAATCCACTGCCGCCGCCACGCAAGAGGCCGAGGACGCCGCCCGTGCCGGGGCTGATGCGGTGCTGCTGTTTCCGCCCAATCACTGGGCGATGGGCGTAGATCCGGGCATCGTTGTTGAACATCACCGCGCCGTTGCGCAGGCCTGCGGCTTGCCAATTGTGCTCTACAAGGCGCCGTTGGGCTGGGGGCACCTGTCCTATGACGTCGACCTGCTGGCGCGGCTGTGCCAGATCGAGGCAGTCGCAGGGATCAAGGAAGGCGCCTGGGACGTCGCGGCCTACGAAGAGCTGCGGCGGCGGATCAAGGCAGAGCGTCCCGGCGTGTCGGTCATGGCCTCGGGCGATGAACACCTGTTTGCCTGCTACCAGATCGGCACCGATGGCAGCCAGGTCTCTCTCGCCGCCATCGTACCGGAGCTTGTCACCGGGCTCTTTGCTGCCTGCACCGCCGGAGACTGGGGCCGGGCACGGGACCTTCACGATGCGATCTATCCGCTGTCGCGCGAAATCTACCGTCGCGCGCCGGCCTATCTGGCCAACGCCCGGCTCAAGGCTGGCCTGCACCTGCAAGGCCATATCGCAAGCGACCGGATGAAACGTCCGATGCGGGAATTGGCCCCCGAAGAAATCGACCGCCTGCGCGCGGTCCTGGCACTTGCGTGCGAAAGGGCACAGGCATGAGACAGACTTTCGGTGAAACGCGCTCGGCATTTGCAAAGAAACATGCGGTCATCAGCCGAGACAGCCATGAACGGGTCACTTTGCCGCTTTGGCCCGGCTGTGCACTGGTTCACCTGATCACCCCGGCGCTCGGGGCCGAGTTCACCTTTTTCCTGGTTCGCACGCAGGAGGAGACGAGGATTGGCGCGGCAAGAGCGGATGTTGAACGGTTCGTGCTGCACCGCGCGGGCGGCGTGGCGATTGATCTGGATGGCGCTGGCCCCGAGGCTCTGCCGCATGAAGGCTATGCATTTCTGCCTGCGGGGTGCCAACATGCGCTGAAACTGGGGGCGGGGTCCGAAGTACTTGTTCTCGAACGGTGCTACAGGCCGATGGAGGGCACGCCGCCGCCAGCGCCCGTGGTGTCATCCATCCCGCAAGCCGCGGCGCAACCGATGAAGGGTGACGACCGCCTGATGCTGCAGAAACTGCTGCCTGACGGCGCAGGTTTCGACATGGAAATCAACGTAATGGATTTCGCCCCCGGGGCCAGCCTGCCCTATGTCGAGACCCATTTCATGGAACATGGGCTCATGCTGCTGGACGGCGGCGGGATCTATCGGCTTGAGGACGCCTGGTATCCGGTGGCCGCCGGTGATGCGATATGGATGGGCCCCTACTGCCCGCAGTGGTTCGGGGCCATCGGGCCGGGAAACGCACGCTATCTCATCTACAAGAACTGGAACCGCGAACCGCTGGGCTGACCTTCAGGTGAATTGCTCGAGCGAATAGGAAATGAGACTGCCGATGTGGGCATCGACCGCGCGTCGGGCCCAGTCGGCATCTTCGGCGTCAAGCGCATCAAGAATTTCCAGGTGCTGCGCATGGTCCGCCTCGACCCGTTGCCGGATATCCGCCACCTCGAAGAGCCGCGTGGTGACGCGCAGGCGTTCGATCACGCCGTACATCACCTGATTGCCGGAATGATATCCAAACAGCCGGTGCAGTTTGTCATCGCAGTTCCAATGCGCGCGGGTGTGTTCGCGGTCGTCCCGCGTACTGTGCAACGCCTCGATCTCCTGGCGCATCTCGGTCAGTTCGGCCTTTGGCACCCGGATCGCGGCCAGCGCTGCCGCTTCGGGTTCGATGATGCGCCGCATCTTCAGACTTTGCATATATTCGGTGAAATCCACCTGCCGCACCATAAAGGAGCGGCCGGCGTTTTTCTGAAGCATGCCTTCGCCTTCGAGCCGCAACAGCGCCTCGCGCAGCGGGGTCCGCGACACGCCCAGCGTTTCGGCAAGGCGCTCTTCCGTGATCACCTGTCCCCCGATCAGATCGCGATTGCGGATCATCTCGTTCAGGCGCTGGCGCACCTGCTCGGACAGGGCGCTGGTGCGCTTGCGCGGGGTGACATTGACCGGGTCGTTGATCTCTCGGCTCATGCGCGCCTCCTGCACCAAGACGGGGAACGGTCGAATTTACCGCGAAAGATATTGACCGTCACCGAGTTCTCCTTCCAATACGTCATCCCGAACCATGACCTTGCCGCGCAGCACCACGGTGGTGGGCCAGCCCGTCAGGGTCATGCCTTCATAAGGCGAATAATCTGCGCCGTCATGCAGGCTTTCGTGGGTCACGGTTCGGGTCAGTTCGGGATCCCAAATGGCAATGTCGGCATCCGAGCCCACTGCGATGGTGCCCTTTTGCGGGAAAAGCCCATAGGTCTTGGCGTGGTTGGTCGCGGTCAGGGCCACGAATTGTTGCAGATCGATGCGGCCCTTGCCGACGCCCTCGGAAAACAGGATCGGCAGCCGCGTCTCGACGCCGGGAATGCCGTTGGGAATGTAGCGGAAGTTCTTCGCCCCCTGCGGGTTCATCTTGCCGTCGGTGCCCGCGTAGCGGAACGGGCAGTGATCGGAGGAAAACAGGTCGAAGGTGCCGTCAGTCAGTCCTTCCCAGCAGGCGGCCTGTTCCTGGGTATTGCGCGGCGGCGGCGAGCAGACGAACTTGGCCCCTTCCCAGTCCATGCCGTCGAGGTCATCCTCGGTCAGCACGAGGTATTGCGGACAGGTTTCCGCCGTCACCTTCATGCCCCTTGCGCGGGCGCGGCGAATTTCCTCGATGGCGGCGGCATTCGACACATGCACGATAACGATCGGCAAATCGACGATCTCGGCCAGCGACAGCGCTCGGTGGGTGGCCTCGCGCTCGACCGGCACCGGGCGGGTGGTGGCATGGGCGCGGGGGAGGACATTGCCATTGGCCTCGTGCCGTTCGACCAGGTAGCGGATGGCATCCTCGTTTTCGCAATGGATCATCATTGTCGCACCGTGTTCGCGGGCCACGTCGAAGGTGGCGAGCAGCTCGGCATCGTTGAGGCGCAGGTTCTCGTAGGTCATGAAGACCTTGATCGAGGTGTAGCCATCCTTGATCGCCGCCGGCAATTGCTGGCCCAGCACACCGGGGCTGGGATTGGCGACGATCAGGTGAAAGGCAACATCGGTGTAAAGCTGGTTTTCGGCCAGCCCGTGATACCAGTTGATGGCGCTGCGCAGGTCGCCGTCGCGCTCTTGCAGGCAGAAAGGCATGATCGTCGTATTGCCGCCAAAAAGAGCCGAGCGCGTGCCGCTTTCGAAGTCGTCGGCCATGACGATGCCATCACCCGACGGCTGTGCGATATGCACGTGGCTGTCGATCCCGCCGGGAAGGACCAGGCGGCCCGAGGCGTCGATCACCTCGGTGGCTTCGCCGTCAAGTGTGCTGCCAATGGCGACGATCTTGCCGTCCTTGATGCCGACATCGGCCTGTCGGCTGTCGGTTTCGGTCACCACGGTGCCGGATTTCAGAAGTAGGTCAAATTGCATGGAGAGGGCCTCGGTTCATGTCCATCTCTCCATATACTATAAATAGACAGTTCGTATACAATTGATGCTGAATTTTTCGGGAGGCAGACGGAAATGCGCAAAAGTTGCGCAACGTCTGGCAAGTCATGCTCCGCCACATCCGACCTTGCCAGTAGAGAAAAGTCGGTGCGGGTGGATCGTGTACACAGACCCCATGGCGCAATCCTTTCATTTGGTAACTCATTAGTTTCTAATAGGAGTTGCACTTCAAGGTCGCGCGCGCCCCCACCTGATGGCCGGATGCGCACACCGCCATGTGCAAAATCCCGACAGCCCGGCAACCCTCCGACAGCCGCACACAGGACCCCGGACATATATCGGCGTTATGTTTGCAGGCCCTTTTGCGAAAACCGGAAAAATCCCGACAGTCTGTGCGTTTTCGCCGGGCCGATGGTGGGAGATGCTGGCATTTTACTCGGGTCTCCGACGCCCAAGTAGCCCTGCGGCCGGCCAGCGCGCCCGCACCAGACCAACAGCGTGCTGTTCGGGATATCGGCCCCCATGCGGGCGCAGATCTCGTTCTGGCGATACAGATGCGCTGATCGGGCTTTGCGCCAGACGGGGATGTTGGGACCATACCTTTCGTTGCAACCGATCAAGGAGATCAGAAATGGGATTTTTCGTTGGCCTCGAAATTTCCCTCGACGAGACACACATCTGCATTGTCGACGAGGGTGGCCGTATCATCAAGGTACAACGGCCCTTTGCGGTCAATTGACCGCGAGTGGTATCGCCGCGGTGCAGCCCGTCAAACCTGCCGTTCGCCCCGCGGGCTCGGATTTTCGGCGTGGCTGCGAACGCCGTTCAAGCTGCGCGGGGAGGGGGCTTTTGCGATTGGCACCAATCGTAGAGCCGACAAAAATGGTGGGGCCATTCCAAGCAGGCGTCGGCGCCGTCCTGATGAACAATGCGAGATCGACTCGTCGATCAAGGGAGCCCGATAGACCTGTTCGAGAAGAGCGCCGATCAAAATCGGAACACAGATTGATCGCCCGGCAAGCCCTTGCGCGTCCGAGGCCGCCTGCCGGATGTCTCGATGTGTCTCATCCTGTCTTACGATGAGACACAAAGCGCCCTCCGCGACAGCCCGGCCATACCCGGCGTTGCGTGAAACGACAGTGCTGAACAATCCTGACCTCAGAGCTTCATGCGGCAGACCCGCCGCAGCTACGGGAGGAGGAGGAGTTCATGTCACCAACACGCGACGAACAGCACTGGATGTATCGCAATATGGTCACGAGCCGCAGGTTCGAAGAGACCATCGCCAAGATCTATTTCGAAGGAAAGACGCCGGTCTTCAACATGGCCAACGGGCCGATCCCCGGCGAAATGCACCTGTCCGACGGACAGGAGCCAGTGGCGGTGGGGGTCTGTGCGCATCTTGCTCCCCATGACGTGGTCACGGCCACCCACCGCCCGCATCACCAGGCCATCGCCAAGGGCGTCGACCTCGACAAGATGGCGGCCGAGATCTTCGGCAAGGCGACCGGCCTCTCCGGCGGCCGTGGCGGTCACATGCACATCTTCGACCCGGACGTGAACTTCGCCTGTTCCGGCATCATCGCCCAGGGCATGGGCCCGGCGGTGGGCGCGGCGCTCAGCCGCAAGATGCAGGGAAAACCCGGCGTCGCTGTGGCCTTCCTCGGCGAAGGCGCGGTGAACCAAGGCGCCTGGCACGAGGCGATGAACCTCGCCGCCGTGTGGAAACTGCCCTTCGTCTGCGTGATCGAGGACAACGCCTGGGGCATCTCGGTCGCCAAGAGCACCGCCACCGCCATCGAGAACAATGCCGACCGTGCCGCCGCCTACGGCATCCCCGGCAAGCGGATCGAGGGCAATGACCCCTTCGCGATCTACGAGGCGGCGGGCGAGGCCATCGCGCGCGCCCGGGCCGGTGACGGCCCGACACTTCTGGAGGTCGAGACCTACCGCCTTGCCGGGCACTTCATGGGCGACGCAGAAGGTTATCGGCCTGAGGGCGAGAAGGACGCGCTTCTCGCCAAGGACCCGATCCCGAAGATGCGCCAGAGGATGCTGGACGAGGGCACGGCTACCGAGGCCGAGCTGGACCGGATCGAGGCGGAGGCGGCCGAGTGCGTGGACGCCGCCATCAAATATGCCCGCGACAGCGCGGACCCGGCGCCCGAAGACGCGCTGACCGCCGTTTTCGCAGCCTGAGGGAGGAAGACCAATGACGAAGAGCAACGAAAGAAAACTCACCATCGCCCGCGCCATGGCCGAGGCCACTGCGCAGGAAATGCGGATCGATCCCAATGTCTTCGTGATGGGCGAGGACATCGGGCCCCTCGGCGGTGTCTATGGCAACACCCGCGGGTTGATCGACGAATTCGGCGCCGAGCGCATCCGCGATACGCCGATCTCCGAGACGGCCTTCATCGGCGCCGCCGTGGGCGCGGCCATGGACGGCATGCGGCCGGTGGTCGAACTCATGTTCGTGGATTTCTTCGGCGTCTGCTTTGATGCGATCTACAACCTGATGGCCAAGAACATCTATTTCTCCGGCGGCAACGTGAAGGTGCCGATGGTGTTGATGACCTCGACCGGGGGCGGCTATTCCGACGGCGGCCAGCACTCACAATGCGTCTACGGCACCTTTGCGCATCTTCCGGGCATGAAGGTGGTTGCGCCCTCGAATGCCTATGACGCCAAGGGGTTGATGACCGCCGCCATGCGCGATGATTCACCAGTGGTCTACATGTACCACAAGGGCTTGCAGGGCATGGGTTGGCTCGGCACCGAAGCCGGCGCCACGGTGCATGTGCCCGAGGAAAGCTACACCGTCGAAATCGGCAAGGCCAAGGTCGTGCGGCAGGGCAAAGACGTCACCATCGTCAGCCTCGGCATGGGTGTGCATAACGCGCTAAAGGCGGCGAAGACGCTGGAGGCGCAGGGCGTCAGCGCAGAGGTCGTCGACCTCGTCAGCCTCGTGCCGCTCGACCGCGACACCATCCGCGCCAGCGTTGCCAAGACCGGCCGGCTGATCGTGGTGGATGAGGATTACATGTCCTATGGCGTCTCTGGCGAGATCATCGCCTCGGTCACCGAGCACAATATCTCGGCGCTCAAGGCCCCGCCCAAGCGTGTTGCCTTCCCGGATGTGCCGATCCCCTTTGCCCGGGTGATGGAGCAGCATTGCCTGCCCAACCCCGACAAGATCGTCGCCGCCTGGAACGAGATGGGCGCGCTTCAGCCCGCCTGACCCCAAACCCTCACGGAACCCACCATCACCGGGGGCGCGTCTCGCGTCCCCGAACAGAGAAGGACTGCCCCAATGGCAACCGATATCACCATCCCCTCCGACCTTTGGGAAGAAGACGAGGAAACCGTCATCACCTCATGGCTGGTCGACGATGGCGCCACCGTCGAGAAGGGTGCGCTGATCGCCGAGATCATGACCGCCAAGGTGCAATACGAAATTCACGCGCCCGCATCGGGCACCGTGACGATCACCGAAGAGGCCGATGCCGTCGTCGCCAAGGGCGCGGTGATCGGGACCATCGGATGACCGCGCAGATCAGAACCGTCCCCCTCAAGGGCGTGCGCGGCATGATCGCCGACCGGATGGTGCAGAGCCTGCAGACCGGGGCGCAGCTCACTCACCACGCCAGTGCCGATGCCTCGGTCCTTCTGGCCGAAAAGGCACGAATGGCCGAGGCGGGCACCAAGGTCTCGGTCGAGGACCTGCTGATGCTGGCGGTGATCCGGGCGCTGTCGAACCACCCGGACGCCAATGGTCGGGTCGAGGGCAAGGAGATCAAGCTTTCTGACACCGTCGACCTGTCGGTGGCGATCGCGCTGCCCGGCAACCTGCTGGTCGCACCGGCAATCTTCGGCGCCAGCGCCATGACCGTCAGCGAATTGCGCGCCGCGCGGCAGGATCTGGCGGCACGAGCCAGGGCCAACAAGCTGAGCGTGTCCGAGATGACCGGCGGCACCTTCACCGTCTCGAACCTCGGGCTCACGCGGGTCGAGCATTTCACCCCGATCATCAACGCGCCGCAGATCTGCATCCTCGGCGTCGGTCGCCTGACCGACCGGGCGGTGCGCGGGTCGGATGGCGAGATCGCGCTGCGCAGCCATGTCGGCTTGTCGCTGACATTCGACCACCGCGCGCTCGACGGTGCCCCGGCGGGTGATCTGTTGACCGCAATCTGCGTCGAGATCGAAAGCTTCGCGCCGTGACTTGCGTTCAGTTCCAGACCGCCGCCGAAGGCGTGGCGCGCGAGGAGGCTCTGTTTGCCACCGGGCGGCCTGCACTCTTGCTCTGGCGCTCCGTCGAGCCTGCCATCGTCGTGCCGCGCAGCCGCGCACGGAAGGCCGGTTTCGTCGGCCTCGCTCAATCCGCCGCCCGCGCCGGCTGGCCGCTCACCCTGCGTGCCAGCGGCGGCGGCGCGGTGCCGCAGGGGCCGGGGACGATCAACCTCGCCATGGTCACGCCGATGCCTCAAGGCGCACGGATCGAGGACGGCTATCGCCTTATCTGCGGTGCCATCGCCGAGGCGCTGATGCGCTTCGAGGTGGTCAGCGACACCGGCGCGGTCGATGCCGCCTTCTGTGACGGCGACTGGAACGTCACGGTGGGCGGGCGCAAGCTCGCCGGCACGGCGCAGCGCTGGCGACCCATGGGAAACGGCCGCAGCCTCGCGCTGATCCATGCCGCCCTTGTCGCAAGTCCCCCGCCCGACACCGTCTGGCCCGTTCTCGGCGCCATCGAAACCCATGCTGGCGGCATCACCCCACCGCGTCGCCAGGTGCATGTGGCGCTGAGCGAACTGCTGCCTGCCACCATGCCCGCGAAGGCGCTGCAAGGCGCCTTGCTGCGCGCGGCAGAAGACCGCCTGCGCCATCTCACAGGCCCCGACCGCAAGGCGGCCTGACACCACCTTGCCCGGAGGAGCGGGCAGGCCAACACCAAGGGAGGACCTCACATGGCCTATTACTCCGTACTCGCCGTCACACCCACCGACGACAGCTGGATCCCCGATTACCTGCCCGTCGCCGGGCCGATCATCGAAAGGCACGGCGGCAAATACCTCGCTCGCACGACCAGTCACGAGCAATTGGAGGGTGAACCGACCACCGCCGGGCTGCGCATCATCCTCGAGTGGCCCTCCGAGGCGGCCGCCAAGGCCTTCATGTCGGACCCCGAATACACCCCGCAGCTTGCCAAGCGGCACGCGGGATCGGTCAGCGAGCATTTCCTGATCGAGGGCAAGGACGACCTCGCCTGAGCCTGCGAACGGCAGCTCGCGGCCTGAGGAGACCGCGACTGGCCCGACACCACCACTCACGAACGGGAGGAGACCCGATGACCATCCGCTTTCACCGGCTGAAAAGGCCGGGCAAGGACCATCTCGGCCTGAGCCGCCGCATGTTCCTGATGACCACCGCCATGGCGGGCGTGACCACCGGCACGATGCTGGGCAACCGCGCCTTCGCCGCGCCGCTCGACGAAGGCCAGGACGCTACGCTCTTGCGGGTGATCCAGGACATCTACCCGCATCCCGATTTGCTGGACGTCAGCCACTACCAGGCCATCGCCGACACGGTGATTGCCAATGCCGAGGGCGATGCCGCCGCGGCGAAAGACCTGCGCGAAGGGTTGCAGAAGATCGACGCGCAGGCCGACAGCCTTTTCGGTTCGCCCTACACCGCGATCGAAAATCCGGACGCCCGCGAAGGCGTACTGCGCGCCTTCCAGCATGACGGCTTCTTCCAGGGTGTCCGCTGGACCGCCTATTTCGCCATCTACAACAACGCCGATGTCTGGCCGCTGTTCGGCTACGAAGGATCCTCGGTGGAATACGGCGGATACATCGACCGCGGCTTTTCCGACATCACCTTCGTTCCCGAGGGCCCGAGCCTCGAAGAACGCATGGCCAACGTGCAAAGCTGAGGGAGCGGATCATGACAACTTTCGAAAAAACCGACGACAGCGTGGTCGTCATTATCGGCTCCGGCGCGGGGGGCGGGACACTCGCCAACGAGTTGGCGCAGAAGGGGATCAGGTCCGTGGTGCTGGAGGCCGGCAAGCGGCTCGACACCTCCGACATGGAAAACGACGAATGGACCATGTTCCAGAAGATCTCCTGGCTCGACAAGCGCCACTCGGCGGGCGGCTGGCACGGGGCGGTCAACCACCCGACCCTGCCGGCCTGGATCGTCAAGGGCTATGGCGGTTCGACCGTGCATTGGGCCGGCGTGGCGCTGCGCTTCAAGGAGTGGGAGTTCAAGACCCGCTCCACCTATGGAGCGGTCGAGGGCGCGAATGTCGAGGACTGGCCGGTCAGCCTGGAAGAGATGGAGCCGTGGTACGAGAAGGCCGAGCTCAAGATGGGCGTCACCGGCAAGACCACCGGCATGCCGCATCTGCCGTGGAACAACGGCTTTCGAGTGCTGGCCGAGGGCTGCCGCCGCACCGGGCGGACGGATTACAACTCCGGCCCCATGGCGATCAACTCGGTCGACCGCGATGACCGCCCGGCCTGCCAGCAGATCGGCTTCTGCATGCAGGGCTGTGCCATCGGCGCCAAGTGGTCGACGATGGTCAGCGAACTGCCGCGCGCCGAGGATTCCGGGCTCTGCGAGGTGCGCACCGATGCCATGGCGCTGAAGATCGAGCATGACGCGAGCGGCAAGGTGACCGGCGTGCTCTATGCCGACACCGAGGGTAACCAGCACCTGCAGAAGGCGCGGATCGTCTGTGTCGCTGGCAATTCCATCGAAAGCCCTCGCCTGCTGCTCAACTCGGCGTCGAGCATGTTTCCCGACGGGTTGGCCAATTCCTCCGGCCAGGTGGGCAAGAACTACATGTGCCACACCTCAACGGGTATCTACGCGGTGATGCCGGAGAAGGTGCATATGCACCGGGGCACCTCGGTCGCCGGGGTCGTCGGCGACGACGTGAAGCACGACCCCGCGCGGGGCTTCAATGGCGGCTATTACCTCGAGTTCCTGTCGCTGGGCCTGCCCTTCATGGCGGCCTTCCTCGAGCCCGGTAACACCGGCTGGGGGCGCAGCTTCTCGCGCGCGATGGAGCAATACGACTATATGTCCGGTGTCTGGGCACTGGGCGAAGACCTCGCGCAGGAGCAGAACGCCATCACCCTGCATGGCAGCGAGGTCGACCAGCATGGCCTGCCGGTGCCGATCGTCGCCAAGACACCACACAACAACGACCACGCCATGACCGCGCATATGGTCGAGTCTACCTCGCAGATTTACGAATCCGTGGGCGCGACCGACATCTACGAACTGCCGCCCTATCCGGCCTCGCACAACATGGGGACCAACCGGATGCACGCGGATGCCTCGAAGGGCGTGGTCAATGCCCATGGCCAAAGCCACGACATCGACAATCTCTTCGTGTCGGACGGCAGCCAGTTCACCTCGTCGGCGGCCTGCAATCCGACGCTGACAATCGTTGCTCTGGCGATCCGGCAGGCCGAGTACATCGCGCAGGAAATGAACGCGCAGAACATCTGAACCAGCGGTTCCTCCCCGGTGTGGTCGGGTCTGCGGACCCGGCCGCATTGGGAGGCAAAGGCCCCGTTCGCGCAGGCTGCAACCTGCGCGCGCTGACCGCTCGCCCAATTTCAAGGAGACCCCCATGACCAAGACCCTGACCGCCGCTGCCCTCGCCGCGGTACTGACCCTGCCCGCCGTGGCCCATGCCCAATTGCCCGGCATGCGCGGCACCCAGCACATCGGCATCACGGTGCCCGACCTCGACAAGGCGGTGACCTTCCTTGTCGACGTGATGGGATGCGAGAGCTTCTACTCCTTCGGTCCCTTCGGCCCGTTTGAAGACGACTGGATGACCGACAACCTCAACGTCAATCCGCGCGCGACGATCGAGTTGATAACCATGGTCAAATGCGGCAACGGTCCGGCGCTGGAGGTGTTCAAGTATACCTCGCCCGACCAGGACCCCGAGCCGCCGAAGAACAGCGACATCGGCGGTTATCACATCGCCTTCTACGTCGACGACATCCGCGAGGCCGTGGACTACCTGCGCGACAACGACGTGCGCGTGCTGGAGGATCCGCACCCGCTGACCGGCACCGGGTCCGAGGGCCAGGAATGGGTCTACTTTCTGTCGCCCTGGGGCATGCAGATGGAACTGGTGAGCTACCCGGACGGGATGGTCTACGAGCAGAAAACCGAAAAACGGTTTTGGGACCCGCGCGACTGACTTCCGCAGCCCCGGCCCTCTGTGGCCGGGGTTTTCCTTTGGAAAGGAACCTGCCATGAGCCTGCCGAACCGGCCCTATGCGCCCTGGCTTTCGCTGCTGATCGCGGCGCTGCTGGCCTTCGCCACCCCGCACGTCGCCCACGCGCATTTCAGCTATTCCGATCCCCGGATCATCCATGTGACCGAAACCCAGGGCGAACTTGCGGTCCTCATGCGCCTGCCGGTGCCGCTGGCTCTGTTGCCCGACGATTGGCAGGGCCGGGCCGAGACAGGTCTGCCGCCCTTCACTTTCGCGGCCGGCGATGAAGTTATGCTCGATCCCGGCGCGCTCGACATTGCCGATCCTGAATTGCGGGGCGCACTGAGCCGTCTGCTGACGCTCGAGATCGGCGGTCGCGCGGAGGCCTCGGAGGTCCGTGCGATCCGCATTTACGCAGATGACGCCCGTCCACGTTTCGGCACCCTCAAGACCGCGCGATCTGCATTCGCCACCCCCGCCGGCACGGGACCTGTCCCCTACTTCGAAGCCACGCTCGACGTCCTTCTGACGGTCCCCGGGGGCCTCGACAGCGACCTCCGGCTCGCCTCAGGCCTCGGCGCGCGTTTCGCGGTGATGGACCGCTTCGGCACCGTCCTCAAGCTGCACCGCGCCGACGAGATAGAGACCCGAGCGGTTCTCGGCCTCTTCGACGTGAGCTTCCAGGCCACGATCACCCCTGCCGCGCAGCTGAGGCAGGCGGCGCTCAGCGGGGCCGAGCACATCTATCGCGGGCCCGACCATCTTGCCCTGATCCTGCTGATCGCTCTTGCGGCGCGCGGCTGGCGGCAGGCTCTCGGCTGGGCTTCGGCCTTCACCCTCGGGCATGTCGTGACCCTGGCCGCCGGCCTCTACGGCATGGCCCCCCAGACCAGTTGGTTCATCCCGCTGGTCGAGTTGAGCATCGCCCTGTCGATCGTCGTCACCGGGATCGCCATCTTCGCCAGGAGGTCCGCCGCTTTCGGCCCGGTGGCGCTGCTGAGCGTCGGGTTGATCCACGGCTACGGCTTCGCCGCCTCTGCCTCGACGGCAATCTTTGCCGGGGCTTTCGATGCCTCGCTACTGATGGCCTTCGCACTGGGGCTGGAGCTTTGCCAGTTTGCGCTTTACGCCCTGCTGCTGCCCATCGTCCGACTGCTGGACCGCGCTCTGCCCACCGCCCCCTCGGCCTGGCGGCGCGGCCTGGCGCTGACAGTCGCGCTGCTGGCCGCGTCGGAAACATGGGCGCGTCTGGGGCTCGCTACCAACGCCTTCACCTGAGCTCAGGCGGGACGGGAAATCCCGAACTGCTTGATCTTGCGATTGATGGTCGCGCGGCCCATGCCGAGGGTCCGCGCAGCCTGACTGACGTTCCAGCGCGCGCCGGCCAGGGCGTCCTCGATCATGCTGCGTTCGTCGTAGTTTGCTGCGGTTCGCTGTACGATGGGCACGCCGGCTTGCAGGGGCGCTGGGGGTGCCAAATCCAGAAGCTCGACGGCCGAAATACGCCTCCCGTTTCCCTCGATCAGCGCCTGTTGCAGGACGTTCTGCAATTCGCGCAGATTGCCCGGCCAGGGATGGGCGCGCAGCAACGCCAGCGCCTCTTCGGTGATCTCCACCTCCGCGCCTGACAATGACCCCGCGAGGTCGCGCGCGAGGGTGTCGATCCGCTCGCGCTCTGCCAGCGCGGGCAGCGCCACCACCGCGCGGGCCAGCAGGAAATAGAGGTCATCTCGGAACAGCCCCTGCTCGACACTCTGTCTCAGGGACCGGCGGCTGGTTGCGATGATACGGGGCATGTCGGTGGCGTCGGTCGTGTCGAAGGTCTCGAGCATGGCGCGCAATCCGGCCTGGGCAAAGCCCGGCATTTCGTCGACATTCTCGAAGACGATGGTGACCGGTGCCCCGAGGCTGTCCGACAGCGCGCCGGCGGCCTGCGCCTGCCCGACGAGGGTTCTGAAATAGGCGCGGTCGTCCGGGGTGTCGTCGAGCGTGGCGCAATCCACCGTCATCACCTGCGCCGATCCGGCATCGTCGGTCAGAGCCGCCACGAGGCTGGATTTCCCGGTGCCGGACGGCCCCTCGATCACGAAGGGCAGGCCCCGGCGATAGCAAGCCTGCGCTCGGGCGCACATCGCCGCCATCCGCTCACTGCCCTGGGACAGCCGCTTCAGCGAGGGAGCCAGCCGGCGCCTGAGAGGGCTGGCGGGTGACCGAGCCGGGCGCAGAGGCCGGTGCCGCGAGGTCGGGACGCGGGCCGAAATATTCAGCGTCGCCCCGGCCTCGGATCGGACGCTCATCACACGGTCCGGCACCTGCACAAGCGACGTGGTATCCGCAGCGAAAACCGCCTCGAAGGACTGGCCCTTCAGTTTCGCAGGCGCCTCGCCACCCGCTAGCAAATGCGCGCGGGCAGTGGCGCCGAGGATAATGCCGTCTTCGTTGACCGCCACCAGCTCACTGCTCTGCAACAGGTCGCGCCCTGCACTGGGCGCCACCGTGAGGATCATCGCACTGTCGAACCGACGCTCGAACAGCAGCCGCTGCACCCGGTCGGCCGCAGCCCCCAGAAGTTGCCGGGCAAAGAGGTAATCCGCGTGGTTGCCACGATCGACCATCGAGTAATTGATCGCGCCCACGATCTCGTTCTCGGCGTCGAACAGCGGCACGGCGGTGCAGGAGAACGGCTTGAGCAGCGAGAAGTAGTGATCCTGCCCACGCACGGTGAAGGCCGCCTTCTCCGACAGGGCCATGCTGACGCCATTGGTGCCGGCCACGCGCTCATCCCAGACCGAGCCCAGCGCGATGCCTTTCCGCTCGAACAGGTCGCGGCCGCTTTGCCTGCCCTCCAGCCGCACCAGCACGCCGTCAGCGTCGGTAACCACGAGGCAGGCGCCGGTTTCGGCGGCGATCCCGGCCAGTTGCCGGAAGATGCCGTTTCGCCCGCCGGTGCGCTCGATCATCTCTTCGAGCCTGGGCGTCACCTCGGACGATTGCATGCGCAGGATCGGGCGGGCGCTGTCGCGCGCCAGCTTGTACTTCAATGCGCAGCGCTCCCAAGACGCGCCAAGCGCGGCTTCGGGGCCCGCGTGGGGGGCAAGGTTCATCGTGTCTCCTCCGTCGTCCCGATCATAGAGGTAAACGACGCCGAATATTATACTCGATTTCGGAAAACTGAACTCCTGCTCAGGCGGGTTATGTCCGATTTTGGAAGAGGTTGCTGACGAGGTCTATGGCTGTGCCGAGGGCCTTGCGGACCTGCAAGGCGCGCTGGCCGAGTTCATCCCGGCCGACGCCCGGCTATCGCGCTGCACCCCAAGGCGCTGTCGATCAGCTTCAGGGCAGCCCTGAGACAAACTGAAATTCATGGTTTGCCCCGCCGGACCAACGATACGGCGGGGCAGGCGAGGTCATTCGGCAGCGACGGCCTGGGGCATCGTCTCGTTCAACCGGCCCGAAAGGCGCACCAGAACGATCCCGACGACCACCACTCCGGCGGCGATGTAGGGCGCGGCGGCAAGGCCGATGCCGTCCACCACGAGGCCGCCGGCCCATGCGCCCCCGGCGATGCCGAGGTTGAATGCACCGATGTTCAGGCCAGAGGCCACATCAACCGCACCGGGAGAGACATCGCGCGCGATCTGCACGACGTAAGATTGCAGCGGCGGCACGTTGGCGAAGGCAAAACCGCCCCAGAAGGCCGCAACCGCGATGGCAGCAATCGGGCTGGTCAAGGTTGCCCCGAGCGCGATCAGCGCCACGGCGAGGCCGGCAAAGATCACGGTCAGCGCCGGGACGGCACCGATGCGGTCCGACAGCTTGCCGCCCGCGATATTGCCGACGGCCACGGAGGCCCCGTAAAGCAGCATCACCAGGCTGACAGCGCCTGCCGACAGGCCGGTGACCTCGGTCAGCATCGGCGCGAGGAAGGTGAAGGCGATGAAGTTGCCGCCATAGCCAACGGCCGTGATCAGATAGACCAGCAGCAGGCGCGGCGAGGTCAGCACCTGCAGCTGCGCTTTGATCCCCGCTGACGCGGTCTTGGTCAGGTTCGCAGGCACCAAGACGGCTGAGGCAATGAAGCCGATCACGCCCAAAGCGACAACGCCAAGGAAGGTCGACTGCCAGCCGAAGGTCTGGCCGATGAAGGTCCCCAAAGGTACACCCGTCACCAGCGCGACAGTCAGGCCAAGGAACACCAGCGCAATGGCCGAGCTTTCCTTTTCGGGCTCCACCTTTCCTTTTCGGGCTCCACCAGGTTCGTCGCGATGGTCGAGGCGATGGCAAAGAACACACCATGGGCAAGACCCGTGATGAAGCGTGCGGCGACGAGACTGTTGTAGTCCGGCGCAAAGGCGGCATAGGCATTGCCGATCGTGAACAGCGCCAACAAGAGCAGCAGGAGTGTCTTGCGCGGCACCCGGTCGGCCATCGCCGTCAGCACCGGCGCGCCGATGGTCACGCCAAGCGCATAGAGGCTGACCAGCAGGCCAGCGGACGGGGTCGACACACCAAGATCGGCAGCAATGGTGGGCAGCAAGCCGACGATAACGAACTCGGTCGTTCCGACGGCGAAAGCGCTGATGGTCAGCGCCCAAAGAGCAAGTGGCATCGGTTTTCTCCAACGAATTTGATGTCGACGCCGTATATGCCTGCCGTTATCTATTGCGAGAACAGGCATGTTTGGAATGGATCATTGCAGAAATTGCACGAATTGCTGCGCATGGGCGATCTGGCGGCCTTTGTCGGGGTCGTCGATGAAGGCGGCTTTGCCGAGGCGGCGCGGCACAGGGGGGTATCTGCCTCCACCCTGAGCCGGTCTGTCTCGCGGCTGGAGGCGCAATTGAAGGTCACGCTGCTGCGCCGAACCACGCGGTCCCTCGAGATCACCCCCGAAGGCGCCGCGGTTCTGGCCGAGGCGCGCGAAATCCTGGACCGCAGCGAAACCCTGCAGGAGATCGCGTCAAGCGGTCAGGCCCCCGCCGGACCGCTGCGGGTGAACGCGCCGGTGCCTTATGTCCTCCATGTCCTCGCCCCGCGGCTGGCCGAGTTCCACACGAGATATCCCGACATCCAGCTGTCGATCGACATGGCAGACACGCTGGTTGACCTGATCGGCAGTCATGCGGATGTCGCCATTCGTCTGGGTCCGCTGCCCGACAGCGACATGTTGCACCGCCCCCTGGGGCGCGCGGCGTGGAAACTGGTGGCCAGCCCGGAGTATCTCGATCGCACCGGCTGGCCAGAGGTGCCGGCCGACCTTGTCCACCTGGAGCAGGTGCGATTTGCCAGCCCCGAGCACATCAATACCCTGCGGTTTGCAGACCTTTCCGCCTCGGTGCGCGTGCCATCATCCTTGACCGCAGGCAACGGCGAGGCGGTGCGCCAATTGGTGCTGAACGGTCTGGGGATTGCACGGTTCTCCGACTTCATGATCGACAAGGACCTTGCCTCAGGCCGTCTGGTCGAGCTGTTCCCCGGCCAGCTCGAGGCCGACCCGCTGGACATCACCGCGCTCTACCTCACCCGCGTCTCGGGGCTGCGCCGGTTGGCAGTGTTCCTGGACTGGCTGGGTGTCATTCATCAGGTATGAGCAGCTGTCTGACATCACTGGCCCGGAACGGATAACGGACGGCGGTGGGTCACATCACCGGGGCGGGACAGGCTGCTGAGATCCCCGACAACACCATTCTCTGGTAAGGGCACTTTGTCCGGTAGGGCGCGATTGAGGTTAACCACGTTCGCCGGGAGGTGATCGAGGAGTTGAAGAGACGGGTCGACCCTGCGTTGGGCGGCACGCAGCGCACTTCTGATTGCAGGTTCAAACGGGCCTACGCCGATCGACGCATCGGATTCTGACACGCCACAATGCTTGCCGCGTTCGCGGAGGCCACCAGGCTCAGGCGCTGGTTCGAAGCGCCTCCGACCTTCTGGGAGCTGGCCTGTGCCCTGATCCGGCGCTTAAGCAAGGCTCGGATGCTGAATGTCGCGCTCGCGTTCTCGGCGCTGATTTATCGGATCGGGCAGTATGTGGCCCATCATCTTGCCCGCCCCTGCCGGGAACTCGTGAACGCAAACACGCGGGCCAGCATCACGCCGACGATGATCCTGATCCCCGAGGCACCGATCCGCATCAAAGGCTATGCTGGATTGGAGCTAACCGAAGGCCTGCTTGCGGACCTGTCGGGCCTCTACTTCGACGCCTCGCACACGCAGGAGTCGCGCAGCGACCGCCGGATCTTTTCTGCTACCTTGATCGACGCAGTCACGCGGTACATCCGGCTGCAGCGAGCCGTGCTTTCAGCCCTCGGCGAAAGCGCGGCCCACCAGTTGAGGTCTAAGGTGACTACCGCGACTGTGTTGGCCCTTGCGGCCGGTCCCGGGTTGTTTACCGACGGCGGCTTCAATTTCGACATAACCCCCGTTTCGAAATCGCTCCGGCACCTCTGAACAGCTCGATAGGAATGCGAGAAAGTTCTTCGCCGGGGATGTCAGAAATGACATTTCTGCGGGCATTTCCCCGGGTGTTGTCAAGGCTGCCTTGGGCGGTCTCAATGCTTGAGCGTCGATTTTCGTTCGATCAACGTGCTTTTGAAGATGACATTGCGTATCTGATCGTCGTTCTGGTCAATCCGGTTGCTGACACGCTCCCAAGCGGCATCGGCGATCGCATCGACCGGTTGCGCCACTGTCGTGACGGGAACGCGTCGCGCGGTCATCCACAGGGAGTCGTGAAACCCGGCCAGCATGATGTCCTTGGGCGGCTCGATGCCCAGGGATGAAAATGTCGAGAGTGCGGCAAGCGTCATGACGTTGGTCAGCCCTATGACCGCGTCAGTCTGCGGATGTTCCTCGAGCCAGTCTGCAAGCTTCGCCGCAGCCTTTTCGGCATCGGGCCCGGCTACCAGCGTGTTGACCGGCACATCGCCTGCGGCGCGCACGCAGTCTTCAATTCCGAGGACCCGCTGTCTCTGTGTGAAAACCCTATCGCTGGTTGCGAGCACCAGGATAGACCGGGCGTCATTCTCGATCAAATGCCGCGCCACGTCCCGACCAGAGGCGAAGTCGTCGATGGTCACCGTATCGTAATGCGACATCGCAGGATTGACCCTGTCGACCGCGACCACCGGCACTTCCGGGTGTTCCTTGAGCAGCATGGCGGGAACAGTGTCGACGCAGGGCACGATGATCAGTCCGCTCGGGCGCCATCCCATCAAGGCACGCAAGCGGTCCTGCTCGATTTTCAGATCATCGCGTGAGCAGGAAACAATGACCTGGTATCCGGCATCTTCGGCGCGAGACTCGATCAGCGAGATGAACCGGTTGAGAAAGAGGTCCTCGAGGCTGGGCACAAGGACCGCGATGATCCTGGTGCGTCGCGAGCGAAGCTGCGACGCAACCCTGTCCATCGTGTAGCCCAGCTTCTTGGCAGCCTGCCGCACCTTCCGGGCCGACTCCTCGTTGACATGTTTCTTGCCTGAAAAGACGTGCGAAACGGTCGCTGTCGACAGGCCCGCTTCCCGGGCGACATCCTTGATCGACGGCTTCTTTGTCACTTCCCCATGCTCCGGTTTCTGCCAGATGGCTCTTAATTAAACAGTTATATGAATCACGAGAAAGTGGCAATCGCAGAGTCTCGATTTCTTGGCATTCCTGACCGCTCGGCGCGAGCGTCATCTGGCTGAAGAGGTCAAGTCCAAATAAAAAAACTTTTATAACAAGTAATTAGCGAGGATATCGCCAACGGCTGTCCGTGAGTGCCGGAAATCTGCATTGACAGTTAAACGTTTTACTACGAGATTGCCGCCAGCCGCGATGAGTCGGGGCGGGGGAGAACCGATGAAGGGGGAGAGCGATGCGGCGCATAGCCAACGATAACCTGTTCCTGGTCAGCGCACTGGCCTGCGTGGCCTGGATCGCAGCCTGGGCCTGGGTCACGCGCAGCAGCGGGCCGGTGTCGTCGCTGTTCCTGCCTTCGCCCGGCGATGTCGCCGAGCGCTTTGGTCGGATGTGGGTCAAGCCCTATATCGGCTCGACCCTGTTGGGGCATGTCTTCAGCTCGTTGTCGATCGTGCTGGCGGGCTGGGCGCTTGGCGGGATCGTCGGCGTGCCGCTCGGAGTGGCGATGGCATGGTGGCCGCGCGTGAAATGGCTGGTCTTTCCGATCTTTCAGCTGATCCGTCCGGTGCCGCCACTGGCATGGATCCCGCTGACCCTGGTCTGGATGGGTATCGGAGAGCCCGCACGGGTTTTCGTGGTGTTCATTGCAGCGCTGGTGCCGTGGCTGATGAACTCGATGCAGGCGGTCGCTTCCGTCGACAAGCTGCTGATCAACGCCGGGCGGACGCTGGGGGCGAACGATCATCAGATCCTGACCCGGATCGTGTGCCGAACCGCCCTGCCGACCTTGATTGCCGGAGCGAGGATCGCGCTGGGAAATGCCTGGACCACGCTTGTTGCGGCCGAGCTGCTCGCCGCCACCGCCGGGCTTGGATACGTCGCGCTGAACGCCTCGAGGATGCTGGACACCGATGTGCTCGTGGTGGCGATGCTGCTGATCGGCTTGCTGGGCGTCCTTCTGTCCGTCCTGATGAAACTGGCGACGCGCCTTCTCGCGCCCTGGTCGCTGCCGCAACAGAAAGGATAGGGCCATGACCATCAGATCATCCGCCACCTCGACCCTTTCAGCCCCCCTGGCATACGGTGCGATGTCTCTCGGCCTCCTGGGGACGCTCTGGGTTCTTGCCACAAGCGTGTTCGGCTGGGTGGGGCCCGAAGTGCTGCCGTCGCCCTTCGCGGTGATGGCCCGCTTTGCCAACCTGATCGTCGAGCCTTTTGCCGGGGCTGCGCTCATGGGTCATGTTCTGGCGTCCCTCGAACGTTGGTCCTACGGCGTGATCCTGGCAATCCTGCTGGGAGTGCCCATCGGCATCTTCTTTGCCTGGGCCCCGTGGTTTCGAGCGGTGATGAACCCGATCTTCGAGACTCTGCGCTACATCCCGCCCTTTGCCTGGGTTCCCATCGCGATCCTGTGGTTCGGCGCGTCGACGGCGACACAGGCAATGGTAGTGTTCATCGCCGCGTTTCCGGCCTGTGTCATCAATGCGCAGCTTGGCGTGCAGCACGTGGACAACATCCTGATCCAGGCGGCCCGGGTTTTCGGAGCTGGTCAGTCACGCACGCTCACCCGGGTCGTGGTGCCGGTTGCCACGCCCAGCATCATCACCGGGATACGAATTGCCATCAGCAACGGCTGGATGGCGCTGGTCGGCGCGGAGCTTGTCGTCGGCAAGACCGGCCTCGGGTTCCTGATCGCGCAAGGACAGCAGAACGACTCTGTCTCGACCATCTTTGTCGGGATCATCGCCATCGGAGTGCTGGGCGTCCTGATCGACCTTGGCGTGCAGCAACTCGAGCGCCGCCTGATGCCCTGGAGACTTTCATGACCGCCCCGCACGCCTGGCCAGAAGCCGCACCAAGCACGACAAGGAACACCCCGATGCTCGAACCTGCCCCCATCCCCAAGCTGGAACTGCGCAATATCACCAAGTGGTACGGCCCCGAAGGGTCCGGGGTGCTGGCGGTCGACGATTGTTCGGTCTCGGTGCAAAAGGGCGAATTCGTCTGCGTCGTCGGGCCGTCGGGCTGCGGGAAATCCACCCTGATGACCGTAGGGGCGGGGCTGGAGCAGGCGACGCGGGGCGAGATCCTGATTGACGGCAAGCCGGCCGGAAAGCCCGGCCCGCGCCGCAGCGTCGTGTTCCAGAAGTTCGCCCTGTTTCCGTCAGAGACCGTGGCCCAGAACATCAAGTTCGGCCTTCAGATGACCAACGTGCCACGCGACGAGCAGGAGCGTCGGCTGTGCGAACAGCTCGACATCATGGGCCTTGCCCAGTTCCGCGACAGCTATCCCAGCCAGCTTTCGGGCGGCATGCAGCAGCGTGTGGCGATTGCCCGCGCCCTGGCGATGCAGCCCGAGATCCTGTTGATGGACGAACCCTTCGGCGCGTTGGATGCCCAGACCCGGACCCTCCTTCAGGAAGAGGTCCAGCGGCTCAGCCATGAAAAGCACTACACCGTCCTGTTCATCACCCATTCGGTGGAAGAGGCCGTCTACCTGAGCGATCGCGTGATCGTCATGTCGCGACGCCCCGGCCGCATCAAGAAGGAAATCCAGTTGCCACGCGACGTGGTCTGGAAACGCGGCGACATCGAACAGGCCGCCGAACACCCGGACTTCATCAAGGCTCGGCGCGAGATCTGGGCGCTCGTGCGCGAAGAGATCCTGGCCGCCTGAAACATGCCGAAGCCATCGAAACGACCCAACCGGAGGAGAAAGACCATGACATTCAATCTTATCAAGCGCCTTGCCGCGGGAGCGGCCATCGCGGCGCTGGCCGCGGGTGGCGCTCTTGCGCAAACCGCACTGCATCTCAACAGCCAGCCGAATGAGGCGGGCTATACGATGTGGCTGGCCGATCACCTCGGATATTTCGCAGAGAACGGCCTCGAGGTGGAAACCACCTATTTCCCCAATGGCGGCGTGGCGCTGGCGTCCGGCGTCTCTGGCGACTGGCAGGCGGGTTGGACAGGTGGGCCGCCGGCGATCTCGGGCTGGGACAAGTTCAAGCTGATTTCCTTTGGCACGATGCAGAAGGAAGACCGCAACATAAAGCTGGTCATGCGCAAGGACGTCATGCAGGGCATGACCCCCGCCGAGGCGCTGGCAAAGGTGCGGATCGGCACCGTTCCCAATTCGACCTGGAGCCAGGTTCTTTTCGCCTGCGCCGACCATTTCGGCGTGGCGCAGGGCGACCTGGAGATCGTTCCGCTTGATCCGCCGGTGACGCGTCAGTCGCTCCGCAACGGCGAGGTCGGCGCAGGCACGACCGCCGCCAGCGCGGATTTCGATATCGTCATGGACAAGGACAAATACGAAGTCATCTGCGATGGCGAGATTGCCGGGACATCGGTGATTGCGCCCTGGATCATCACGGATCGGTTCTGGCAAGAGAATCCCGAGGCCGCGGCCAAATTCGTCGAGGCCGCTTACCGGGCCAACGAATACATCCGCGCCAATCCCGACAAGGCCGTCGAACTGGCCCTCCAGTACTATGCAGACACCGGCATCGAGGGCGACAAGGAAACTGCCGCTTATGCGTTCAGCCTGCGGGATTTCCAGACCCTCGACGAAGCAATCGCCGACATGGAATCCGGTGCCACCATCGACGCGCTGATCGCCGGTGCCGAGGTTCTGGTAGCCGCGGGGGCCTATGACGAAGTGCCCGACCTCAAGGCCATGCAGCCGGTGGCGCTCCAGGTGCTGACCGCTGCCAAAGCCCTGCGAAACTAAGCCGGCAACTCCCAAAGAAGGACGTAAAGAATGAGCATCACGTGCGATACGGTGACCGAGGTTTTCAAAGGTCAAATCGGCCGGACATACAAGGAGTCCACCCCTTGGTGGCCTGAGGTCAGGGGCCCGAAGAAAGACAGTCCCAATATCCTCGTGATCCTGTTTGACGACTTGGGGTTCGGGAGTCTGGGGTGCTACGGCGGCGACGCGGAAACCCCCAATATCGACCGCCTGGCCCAAGGAGGCCTGCGCTACAACAACTTCCACACCACGGCCTTGTGTTCTCCCACCAGGGCGTCGTTGTTGACCGGACGGGACCACCACGCTGTCGGCATGTCGATCATCGCCAACGCCGACAGCGGCTTTCCCAGCAAGCGCGGCGCGATCCGGCACAACGCCGGGACATTGGCTGACATGCTGGCGCCCGAAGGTTACAATTCCTACGCGGTAGGCAAATGGCACCTGGCGCCGGCAGATCAGATGTCGGCCGTCGGCCCCTTCGATCACTGGCCTCTCGGGCGCGGATTCAACAAGTTCTATGGCTTCCTCGAAGCGCTGACCGATCAGTTCCGGCCCTCGCTGGTGCGGGACAACCAGCACATCGAACCGCCGCGCACCCCGGAAGAAGGCTATACGCTGAACGAGGACCTGGCCGACCAGGCGTGCAAGTTTCTGACCGATCACGTGTCTCTGGCGCCGAACAAGCCGCTTTTCATGTACTACGCTCTGGGAGCCATGCATTCGCCACATCAGGCTCCGCAGGAATACCTCGACAAGTACAAGGGTCGTTTCGACGAAGGCTGGGACATCGCGCGCGAACGGCGCCTTGCGCGGCAAATCGAGATGGGAATCGTGCCAGAGGGCACGAAACTGGTACCGCGCAATGACGGTGTGGAACCCTGGGACAGCCTGTCCGACGACCAGAAGCGGGTCTACTGCAGGTTCGAAGAGGCCTATGCCGCCTTTCTCGACCACTCCGACAAGGAACTGGGCCGCGTCTTCGACCATCTCGAAAAACTGGGCAAGCTCGACGACACGATCATTTTCCTGATGTCTGACAATGGGGCGAGTCAGGAAGGTCAGATCCACGGGTCGACCAGCACCACCTTCTACGAAAACATGGATGCTGAATCCTTCGACTACAACCTCGAGCGGATCGACCAGATCGGCACGATGCATGCCAAGAACAACTATCCGATCGGTTGGGCCCAGGTCGAAAACACCCCGCTGCGCCGCTACAAGCAGAACACCCATGCCGGTGGGGTTCAGGACCCTCTGATCGTCCACTGGCCCAAGGGGTTGAAGGACACCGGCGTCCGCACCCAGTTCCATCATGTCATGGACATTGTGCCGACCATTCTTGAGGTGACCGGGACCGAAGCGCCGGCCCGGATCAAGGGCATCCCCCAGATGAATATTCATGGCACCAGCATGAAATATTCCTTCGACGACGCCCGCGCCCCGACCCGCAAGACCGCACAGATCTTCGAGATGTTCGGCCACCGCGCCATCTGGCACGACGGCTGGAAGGCGGTTGCCTATCACAAGCGCTATTCCGATTATGACGAGGACCAGTGGGAATTGTACCACGTCGCCGAGGATTTCTCGGAAAGCACCGATCTCGCGCAGAAAGAGCCGGAGCGGCTGAGGAAGCTGATCGAGCTGTGGTGGGCGGAAGCCGGGCGCTATGACGTGCTGCCACTTGACGACCGTGGCTTTGCCGAACGCCGCGCCATGTCGCGTCCGCGCGACGAGTCTCCGCGCATCCAGCAGGAATTCGTCTTCTTTCCCGGCATGACGAACATTCCCGGCGGGGCTGCTCCCTTTACGCTGGATCGTTCTTATGAGCTGGCCGCACGTGTGCGCCTGCCAGAGGGGGCCGAAGGGGTCATCGCGGCCTGCGGCGGGCTCTGCGGGGGGTATACGCTCTACGTGAAGGATGATCGCATCATTCACGAGTACAACTATTACCAGAAGATGTACCGGGTCGAGGGCAGGGTGCCGCCGGCCGGGGACTGGGTCGATATCCTCTACAGGTTCGACAAGACCGGCGTCCGTCAGGGTGAAGGCGTTCTGGTCATCAACGGTCAGGAGGCGGGACGCACCGCGCTGCCCGAGACCTATCGGTATTTCATGGACTGGGAGGGTTTCAGCCTGGGGCGCGATGCCGGCTCGCCGGTGAGCCCGGTCTATGAGGGCCGACAGGGATTTGCCTTCACGGGCGAAATCGACCGGGTCCGCATCACCTTGGGCAACGATATTGCCGGACCCAACGACTATGAATCGCAGGACTGAGTCCCCGGTTCCCGATCCCGCGCGGCTGTCGCGCGGGACACGACACTCCGCTCTGACCTGGCCCGCCTTCGGCGCGCGACGACAGATCCCGCGCCACCGGGCGCTTTGCCGGTAAGGCGCGAGCACGTCGAGAGCGTCCACGGCACCACTGGTTAATTTGAAAGAAGCACACATGGCACGAGATCTTGAGGGAAGAACCATCGCCATCACCGGCGCAGCCTCTGGTATCGGGCTGGCCTGCGCCCGGGCCTGCCTTGCGTCCGGCGCGCAGGTGGCGCTTGTCGACCGCGCCGAGGATCGGCTGGCGACGCTGTGCAAGGAGCTGGGCGAACGTGCAGTCCCTGTGGTCACAGACCTGCTCGAACCGGCCAGCGTCGACCAGATGCTGCCTCGGATCCTCGACCGGATGGGACATCTGGACGTCTTTCACGCGAACGCCGGGGGCTACGTCGGTGGCGATGCGTCTGAGGGAGACCCGGACGAATGGGACCGGGTGCTGCATCTCAACGTCAACGCTGCCTTTCGCACCGTGCGTGCCGTGTTGCCGCACATGAAAGAACGCGGAACCGGTGACATCATCATGACCAGCTCCATCGCAGGTGTCGTGCCGGTGATGTGGGAGCCGATCTACACCGCATCGAAACATGCCGTGCAAGCCTTTACCCACACGGTTCGGCGACAGATGGCCCCGCACGGCATCCGTGTCGGCGCGGTCCTGCCCGGCCCGGTGGTGACCGCGTTGCTGGACGACTGGCCCAAGGCAAAGATGGATGAAGCCCTGGCAAACGGCAGCCTCATGCAGCCTGATGATGTGGCCGATTGCGTGCATTTCATGCTGACCCGGCCACGGCACGTCACCATCCGGGACCTCGTGATCCTGCCCAACAGTGTCGAACTGTGAGGCCGGAGATGACGGACCTCTCACATGGAAACCCGGTCTTTCTCGGCATTGACGTCGGCACAGGAAGTGCCCGCGCCGGGGTGTTCAGGCCCGATGGTGCGCTGCTGGGGACCGGCAAGCACGAAATCCGGATCTGGCGCGAGGGCGCTCTGGCCGAGCAATCATCCGACGACATCTGGCATGCGGTCTGCATGGCCGTCAGGGCGGCCATGGCCGAGGCTGACGTGGCAATCGATACCGTCGTTGGCATCGGCTTCGATGCAACCTGTTCGCTGGTCTGTCTGTCCGGTGACGGCAGGCCGGTCAGCGTCAGCCCCTCCGGCGATCCTGAGCGCAACATCATCGTCTGGATGGACCAGCGCGCGGCCCCACAGGCTGCCCGCATCAATGCGACCGGGCATCGGGTGCTCGACTATGTCGGCGGCAGCATCTCACCCGAGATGGAAACGCCGAAACTGCTCTGGCTGAAGGAAAATCTGCCCGAGAGCTACGGCCGCGCCGGGCATTTCATGGATCTGGCAGATTACCTCACCTGGCGGGCCACCGGCGATCTGTCCCGGTCAAGCTGCACACTGACCTGCAAGTGGACCTACCTCGCGCATGAAGGCGGATTCGATGTCAGTTATTTCCGTGAAATCGGCCTGTCCGATCTTGGTGACGACAACTTTGCGCGGATCGGAACCAAAGTGGTCGCTCCGGGCAGCCCTCTGGGCAGCGGTCTCACGCAAGACGCAGCTCTGGCACTGAGACTGGCGGCAGGAACTCCGGTCGCGGCCGGGATGATCGACGCGCACTCGGGGGGGATCGGAACGGTCGGGGCCAAGGGAGCCCCGGCTCAGTCGCGCATGGCCTATGTCTTCGGCACCTCGGCCTGCACCATGACGTCGTCGCCGCATGCCACCAGCGTGCCAGGTGTCTGGGGCCCCTATCACGCGGCGATGCTGCCGGACGCCTGGCTGATCGAGGGCGGTCAATCCGCGGCAGGCGAGGCGATTGCACATCTGGTGCAGATGCATCCGCATTTCCCCGAAGCGGCAGAGATCGCCCGGCAAAAGGAGCTGTCGGTGACCGACTTCCTGCTCGCTGAAGCCGAGCAAATGAGCAAAAATCCGGAACAGGCCGTGCTCCTCGCCGGGAACGTGATCGTTGTGCCGGATTTCCTGGGCAATCGCGCGCCTCTGTCGGACCCTTCTGCGCGGGCCATCATCGCCGGTCTCGATCTGCGGCGGGATCTGGCGTCGCATGTCGCGCTCTACATCGCCGGCCTGACCGGCATCGGATACGGGCTCCGCCAGATCCTTGATGCACAAGCCGCCTGCGGCGTCGTGCCAGAGACGGTTGTCGTCAGCGGCGGAGCCGGCGCAAGCGGCTTCGTCAAGCAGATCCTGGCCGACGCGACGGGCAGGACCATGGCCAGTCCGGGAACAGCTGAACCGGTCTTGCTGGGGAGCGCCATGCTCGGCGCGGTTGCCTCCGGTCACTTCTGTTCGCTGGAAGAAGCGATGGCGGAGATGTCCAGCCTCGACGGTATGTATGCGCCGGCAACGGGCGAGATGCGAGAGCTGCACGACCAGCGCTATCGCCGCTTCACCGCGTTGCAGCAAGCCGGACGCGCCAGCCAGGGAGACGGGGCATGAACCGGGACATCCTGATCGGTCTGGATGCCGGCACTTCGGTCATCAAGGCCGTGGCCTTTGATCTGACGGGGCGTCAACTGGCCGCGGCCGGTGTCCGCAATCGCTACCGCACCTCGCCGCAAGGGGCAGCGGAGCAGGACATGGCGCAAACCTGGCAGCTTGCGGCGCAAATGCTCCGCCAGTTGTCCGATACGATCCCCGATCTCGCAGGCCGCGTGCTCGCCATGGGGGTGACGGCCCAGGGTGACGGCACATGGCTGATCGATGCCGAGGGCACCCCGATCGGCGATGCCATGTTGTGGATGGATTCGCGCGCGGCTCTGGAAGCGCGAGAGATCGCCAATTCCTGTGGGCACGACACCATCTACCACACAACCGCGACCGGGGTGAATCTCTGCCAGATGCGGGTGCAACTCTCCTGGCTGCGAAAGACCGCCCCCGAGAGGATTGGTTGCGCGGCACATGCCCTGCATTGCAAGGAGTGGCTGTACTTTTGCCTCACCGGCGAAGTGGTTGCCGATGTGAGCGAAGCGGTATTGAACTTCGGCGATATCCGGACGCGGCGCTACAGCGACGCGGTGATCACCGCGCTGGGCCTCGATGACATGCGCCGTCTGATGCCGCCAATCATAGATGGCAGCAGGTCCGCGCACGGGCTCGGCAGACGCGCCGCTGCCGCGACAGGACTGCCTGAGGGGCTGCCGGTCTGCCTTGGGTATATGGATATCGTCACCTCCGGAATTGCCTCGGGGCTGTGCGACAGGACCGCACGGCCTGGGGTGTCGATCCTCGGATCGACCGGAGTTCACACGCGGTATGCCGCGAATGTCGACGAGATCGTGCTGAACGACAACCGAACCGGCTATACGGTGGCGCTTGCCGACGAAGCCTTTGGGCAGGTGCAGACGAATATGGCGGCGGCGATCAATATCGACTGGATTGCCGGGATTGCCAGCGAAGTTATGGCGACTGCCGGACTGGCGCCAAGCCCATCCGATATTCTTGCAGGCTTTGAGGATCTGGTGGCCGGGGCGCGGCCCGGCGCAGCGACCTATCACCCCTATATCGCCACCACCGGTGAGCGAGGGCCCTTTTCCGAACCCGACGCACGGGCCAGCTATACCGGGCTCGACCGCGCTGTCGGCTGGGGCGAGATGGTACGCGGGGTTTACGAAGGCTTGGCCCTGGCTGCGCGCGATTGTTATTCGGCGATGGGCGACATCCCGGGCGAAATCCGGGTCGCCGGCGGTGCGGCGCGATCGACCCAGCTTGTGCACATCCTGGCCTCTGTCCTGAACCGCCCGGTCCGGGCAGTCGCGCAGGAAGAGACCGGTGCAGCCGGAGCGGCCATGATCGCCGCGGTGCAATCTGGGGTCTTCTCCAGCTTGGGCCAGGCCAGTGAGGTCTGGGTCACGCCGCTTCTTCGAGATGCCGTCCTGCCCGACCCGGATCTGACAGGAACCTACGACAGCCTTTTTCCGGCCTTTCAGGCGGGGCGAACAGCCATGCAACCGCTCTGGCACGCCCAGGCGAAGACAAGGGAAGAAATCTCATGACCACTGACGTTGCGATCATCGGTGACAGATTCATGTTGTCCAAGACCTTCGAGGAGCAGATCCTCGCGGTGTGCGGCGACAAGGTGTCGGTGCGCCGGATGGACTACGATTGGCCCGATGCGCCCCTGGAACAGGGCTACGGCGGCTCGCGCATCCAGGGTATTCAGGAGTTTCAGGGCGACCCCGACGAAGTGGTGGCGCATATCGGCACGGCGAACGTGGCGGTCCTGCATCACGCGCCGCTGTCGGCCGAGATGATGCAAGCGCTGCCCGGCCTGAAACTTGTGGCGGTCAGCCGCGGTGGCCCGGTCAACATCGACATGACGGCGGCGCGGGCGCGCGGCATCACCGTGGTCAACACGCCCGGCCGCAACGCCAGCGCGGTGGCGGAATTCACCATCGGGGGCATCATCGCAGAGGTACGCAACCTGGCCCGAGGCCATGAGGCGCTGAGGGCAGGGGACTACCGGACCGATCTGTACCGGGCGGATGTCACCGGCGACGAGCTGTGCGACATGACTGTCGGGATCGTCGGGTACGGCCAGATCGGCAAGCGCGTCGTGTCGCTCCTGAGAGCCTTCGGATGCCGGATCCTGGTGTCCGACCCTTACGTGCAATTGGCGGTCGAGGACCTGCAGGCGGGTGTCGAGATGGTCTCGCACGAAAGGCTGCTGGCCGAGGCCGACATCGTGTCACTGCATCCGCGCGTGACCGAGGAAACCACCGGAATGATGAATGCCGCGGCCTTTGCCGCGATGAAACCGGGCAGCACCCTGATCAACACCGCGCGCGGCCCGCTGGTGGATTACGATGCCTTGATCGCGGCACTGCAGAGCGGGCATTTGCGTGGCGCCATGCTCGAGACCTTTCCGGTCGAACCGGTGCCTGCGGATTCTCCGCTGCTCACCATGCCCAACGTCACCCTGACCCCCCACATCGCCGGAGCCTCCCTGCGAACCGTGCGCGTTGCAGCAAGCAAGGCGGCGGTTGAAGTGCGGCGCTGGCTGGACGGCGAACCTCCCCTGAACCCCTGTTGAGAGATCCCATGAAAGATATTCAGACCACCCTCCGCCAATCGCTCGTCGATGCCTGCCAGAGCCTCGCATCCCTGGGCCTGACTCAGGGCACGTCCGGAAACGTGTCGGTGCGCTGCGGCGACAAGATGCTGATCTCGCCCTCGGCGACACCCTATGAAGACCTGACGCCCGAGATGATCGTCGAAATGCCGCTTGACCGGAACGATGGCACTTGGTCCGGCCCGCTCAAACCCTCGACCGAATGGCGGTTTCACCTCGACATGTTGCAGTCGCGGTCCGACGTGAATGCGGTCGTCCACGGTCATCCGACCTATTGCACCGCGCTTGCCATTGCCCGCAAATCGATACCGCGCTGCCACTACATGATCGCGGCTTTCGGAGGCGATGACGTCCGATGTGCTGGCTACGCGCGGTTCGGGTCCGAAGAGCTCTCCGAACTCGTCAAGGAGGCGATGAAGGACCGGACCGCCTGTTTGATGGCCAACCATGGCGCGCTGGCGCTTGGCTCGGATTTGCGCAAAGCGCTCTGGCGTGCCGTCGAGCTGGAGGCCATTGCCCAGCAATACTACCTGTCGCTCGCCATCGGCGGGCCGGTGCTGCTGAGTGAAGAGGACATTGCCGAGACACATCAGGCCTTCGGCGGCTACGGGCTCCAGGATCAGCACTGACGACGTGACACGCATTTCCCGGCGCCGGCTCTTCCAGACCCGGCACCAGGTTTTCCAGAAAAACGAGGCGGCGGAACATGGCGGAAACGCGAAAGGTCGATCTTTTCGTTATCGGCGGGGGCATCAATGGCGCGGGCATTGCCCGGGATGCTGCAGGTCGGGGTCTGAGCGTCGTGCTGTGCGAAAAGGACGATCTTGCCGAAGGCACCTCGTCCCGATCGGGCAAGCTGGTGCATGGCGGTCTGAGGTATCTGGAGTATTTCGAGTTCTCGCTGGTCCGCAAGGCGCTGATCGAGCGCGAGACCCTGATGCGCAACGCGCCTCACATCATCTGGCCGATGCGCTTTGTCCTGCCGCATTCCGGTCAGGACCGCCCGGCCTGGCTCGTGCGGCTGGGGTTGTTCCTCTACGACCATCTGGGGGGCCGGGCCAGGCTGCCGGGCACACGCAGGCTGGATCTGCGGCGGGCCCCCGAAGGCCAGGCGATCCGAGACACATTCTGCAAGGCGTTTGAATACTCCGACTGCTGGGTCGACGACTCCAGGCTTGTGGTGCTCAACGCAATGGACGCTGCGGAACGCGGGGCCCTCGTCTTGACACGCGCGCCTTGCATCGCCGCGCGACGGGAAACCGGAGGATGGCGGGTCACCACGCGCCACTCCGGGTCCGGCGCGGTTCGGGAATTTGAGGCGCGCGCCCTTGTCAATGCGACCGGGCCCTGGGTCAGCGACATCATCACGGATGTGGCGGCTTCGTCCAGTCGCCGCAATGTGCGAATGGTCAGAGGAAGCCATGTCATCGTGCCCAAGTTCTGGCGCGGCGAACATGCCTACCTTGTTCAGAACCACGACAAACGCGTTATCTTCATCAACCCCTATGAGGGCGACAAGGCCTTGATCGGCACCACGGACATTGCCCACGATGGCCCGGCCGATCAGGTTCAGCCGGATGAGGCCGAGATCGCCTATTTGCTGGATGCGGTGAATAGGTATTTCAAGGAGCAGCTGTCGCGCGAAGACGTGCAGAGGGCCTATGCCGGGGTCCGGGCGCTTTTCGACGACGGAAAAGGCAACCCGTCTGCGGTGACGCGCGACTATGTACTCGATCTGGATGAAAAGGACGGCATCCCGCTGCTCAACGTCTTCGGCGGAAAGATCACGACGTTCCGCGAGCTGTCGCAAAGGGCACTTCACCAACTGAGGCCTTGGTTTCCACATCTCGGCGGCGACTGGACCGGTGCCGCCCCGCTGCCCGGCGGGAACATGGAAGGCGCGGATTTCGAAATGTTCGTCAATCAGGTCAAGGCCGAGTACCCTTGGCTGCCGCGCACCCTCCTGCTCCACTACGCACGGCTCTACGGGACGCGAATGCGGCGCCTGCTCGGCGAGGCACGGTCAGTCGAGGACCTCGGCCGGCATTTCGGCGGCGCGCTTTATGAAGCCGAAGCCCTTTACCTGCGCCAGTCCGAATGGGCCGAAACCGCGCAAGACGTCCTCTGGAGGCGCACCAAGCACAGTCTGCACCTGACACAGCCTGAGCAACTGGCGTTTGCCCGATGGTTTGAGGAGTTTGTGTGAGCTCTCCCTGAACCGCGGCGCCTATCGGGGTCAAGGACAGGGGCGTTGGCCTTGCCTCCGTCATCCGTCGTGCTGCCGTGTGTCAGGAAAGACGTCGCAAAGGCAAACTACCGAGGGGCTTTTGCACCAGACGGCCTCGTTTTTTCCGATTTTATTCCAAGTACCTATCAGCTGCTGACCGGCCCTGTCTTTGACCTTGCCGAACCACCTTTTCGGCCGTGCAGACACTCGACCTGTCGGGACAGTCAGGTCGCACCCGGGGGAGGGGCGCTTGGTTTGCGTCCGTGTCCGGCTGGCTTCTCCGTCGCCGCATTCCAGTAGGAACCTTCCTTGCGGTCTATGTGACAGGCGAGAAGCGACAGGGCGGTTTCGACGTCGCGGTCCCTCGCGGCCTTGGTGATCAGGATGTGCTCCTGATAGGATTTCTCCATGTGGTCGTTGTGCCGACCAAGGCGGTTTCTGAGCGCCGCCATCTTCAGGGCGATGGTCTGAAAGGCGTCGTTCAGGAAGCGATTGTCGGCATGGTCGAAGAAGCTTTGGTGAAAGACCGTGTCCTCGGCAAGATAGGCCGCGTCGTTGCCGTCCTCGCGCGCCGCAGTCATCTTGTCGATGCTGGCCTCGAGCGCGGCCGCCAGGGCCTCCGGATCGGAGAGGATGGCCTGCCGCAGGGCCGCCGTCTCGAGGCAGGTTCTGGCATCGCACAATTTGGCGAGCTCCTCTGGCTCGAGATTGAAGACGAATGAACCGCGCTGCGGCTCCACGATCAACAGCCCCTCCATCTCGAGACGATTGATCGCTTCGCGCACCGGTGTGCGGCTCACGCCAAGATCCTTGGCGATTCGGGCTTCTGAGAGTTGACCGCCGAGCTCGAACTCTCCGCCGACGATACGGTCGCGAAGGTCCGAAGTTACCAGTTCGGTCAATGACTTGGGTCGGTTCAACAATACCACGGGCGTCTCCTTTGTCCCAGCTTATCACCGCCCGAACTGGCATACAATGTGTTACCACTTGACGAGGTAGCATACTGTATGCCAGTTTCTGTCGGGCAAGGGATGGAGGTCCTGTTGAGAATGTTTGAAACCATATTCACCGCAGCCAACCGGGCCCTGGTGGCCGGTCTGCTGGCGGGGGTCTTTCTGATCGTCTTTGCCAACGTGGTGGGGCGATACGGGTTCGGGGTTTCGCTGGCCTGGATCGAAGAGGCGGCTCGTCACATGATGATCCTCGGCGCCTTCTGCGGCGCAGGGCTGGCGCTGCGCGAAGGTCGGCTGGTGGCGATTACCGCGCTGCCGGATCACCTGCCCGCAGGGGCCCGCATTGCGCTGCGCTGGATCATTGTCGCGGTGATGTTCGCCTTCATGGCCGTCCTGCTCTGGCTCGGGCTCAAGTTCGTGGCCTTCGGCTGGGACAAGGAAACCATGTCGACCGGTATCTCCCGCGGGATCCCCTACATGGCCATCCCGCTGGGCTGCGCGATCTTCCTCGTTCATCTGGCGCTCTTTGCGCGCCGCTTCGTTGTGCAGGAGTTCGAATTTCATGCCGAGGACACGCCCTCGGATCGGCAGGTGTGACCATGGCCAAGACCCTGATCCTGCTGTTCTTCGCGACCCTGCTGCTCAGCGTGCCGGTTGCCTTCACCATGGGAATTGCCGGGCTGTCGGCGATCCTGCTGCACGGCGGGCTGAACCCGCTGATCGCAACCCAACGCCTGTTTGCCGGGATCGACAGCTTTCCGCTGATGGCCGTGCCCTTCTTCATCCTGGCGTCGGAGCTGATGACGGCCTGCGGGCTGACCAATGCGCTCCTGCGCTTTGCCAATGCTCTGGTGGGCCATGTGCGCGGCGGGCTGGGGCATGTGAACATCCTGGTCTCGATGCTCTTTGCCGGGATCAGCGGCTCGGCATTGGCCGATGCGGCAGGGCCCTCGGCCATCGTCATGCGGATGATGCGCGAGGCGGGCTACGAGAAGAACTATGCCGGCGCGCTTTCCGCCGCGACGGCGACCATCGGGCCGATCATCCCGCCGTCGATCCTGGCCGTGATCTTTGCGATCTCGACCACCGGTGTCACCGTTGCCGGCCTGTTTTTGGCAGGAATCCTGCCGGGGCTGCTGCTGGGCCTGTCGCTTGCGGTGGCCAACCACATCGTCTCGACACGGCACGGCTATCGCGGCCGCGAACACCGGGCCGACCGCGCCGAGCTGCGCCGGACGACGCTTGCCGCGCTGCCCGCTCTGATCATGCCGGCGATCATCCTGGGCGGCATCCTGTTCGGCATCTTCACCCCGACGGAAGCCGGTGCAGTAGCCTCGGCCTATGCCCTGATCCTCGGCTTCATCCTGCGCGCTTTTTCGCTCCGCTCGATCTACCAGGCCTTTGTCAGGGCTGCGGTCATCACTTCGTCCGTGTTCCTGATCGTGGCGATGGCGTCGATCTTTGCCTGGCTTCTGACCTACCTGCAGATCCCGCAATCGCTGGCCGAGATGATCACCGGCATCACCGAGAACCGCATCGGCATCCTGTTCATCCTGGCCGGGTTCGCGCTGATCTGCGGCTTCTTCATCGACACGCTGCCGGCGCTGATCATCCTGACACCGATTCTCGGGCCCATTGCCTATTCCGCCGGGATCGACCCGCTGCAATTCGGCATGATGCTGGTTCTGAACCTGACCATCGGCATGATCACGCCCCCGGTCGGCCCGGTGCTCTTCGTGATCGCCACGGTCGGGCAGCTGAAGATCGAGTCCCTGTCAAAGGCGGTGCTGCCGCTTCTGCTGGCCGAGCTCGTGGTGCTTCTTCTCGTCATTCTCGTGCCGGAAGTAAGCACCTTCGTCCCCAACTTCTTTGGGTTTGCAAACTGACATGAAAGGGAGGAACCTCATGAATTCCATGTCGCATCTGATGACCGCAGCCGCCGTCATCGCACTCTCCGCCGGCGCCGTCAGCGCCAAGGAGCTGAAGTACGCACATTTCCAGGCGGCAGACCTCAGTTCGCCGAAGCATGCCGCCGCTCTGGCCTTTGAATCCTGCGTCGAAGGCAAGACATCGGGCGGGATCGACGTTCAGATCTTCCCGGCCTCGCAGCTTGGCGGCGGCTCGGAAATCATCGAAGGCCTGCAACTGGGCACCGTCCAGATGGCGGCAATTCATGATGGGCCGATTTCGGCGGTCTACAAGCCGTTCTCGGTGCTGGCGATCCCGTATCTTTTTGACGACCATGCGATGGCCTGGTCGGTCATGGATGGCGAGTTCGGCGACGCGATGGCCGAAGACATGCTGGCCAAGACCGGCATCCGCAGCTTTGGCGTGGCCGACAACGGCGTCCGCAACTTCACCAACAACGTGCGTCCGGTGGCAGAGCCCAAGGACATGGAGGGCCTCAAGATGCGCGTCATGACGGCGCCGGTCTGGGTCACGCTGGTCGAAAGCCTCGGCGCCTCGGCCACGCCGGTGTCCTGGCCGGAACTGCCGGGCGCGCTGCAGCAGGGCGTCGTCGACGGTCAGGAGAACGGTGTGACCAACATCGTCAATGCCTCGCTCTATCAGCACCAGAAGTACGTCTCGCTCGATGGTCACGTGTTCAGCTGGCACGCCTACCTGATGTCCGACATATTCTATCAGTCGCTGACCGCTGACGAGCAGACCGCCGTCACGCAATGCGTCGAGACCGCCAAGGTGATCCACCGCGGCATGACTGCGGCGCAGGACGCCAACGCCGGTGCCATCCTGTCCGGGAAAGGCATGGAGGTCGTGCCGGTCAACCCCGAGCAGAAGGCAGCGTTCCGCGCAGCGGCGCAGCCGGCGGTGCGGGCCCATGTCGTCGATGACATCGGCGCGGAATGGCCGGACCGGCTTGACGCGGCCATCGAAGCCTATCGGGCGAACTGAGCCATGGGTCGGGACTGTCATGTCATGACCGCCAACGTGGTCGTTTTCGAGCCGGGCTATGCGGCCTATGAAACGGAACGCGAAGTGCTTGCCGATCACGATGTGTGCGTCACGCCCGTTGGCGCGGATGAGCCGGCGGTCCCGGCCCTGCGAGCGCTTGATCCGGTCGCCTTGCTGGTGCGCGAGCGCAAGGTCGGGGCGGCCGAGATCGACGCCTGCCCGAACCTGAAGATCATCGTGCGCTACGGCGTCGGATACGACAATGTCGATCTCGATCACGCCAGGGCGCGCGGCATCTACGTCACCAATGTGCCCGACTACGGCGCAGACCGCGAGGTCAGCGAACACGCGGTGGCACTGTACCTGGCGGTGCAACGGCGGCTGGTCTCGCGCGATGGCGAGGTGCGGGCGCGCCAGTGGGGGATCGGTCAGGCGGCTCCGGTTCCCGGCCGCGAGGATGCGGTGCTGGGGCTGATCGGCTGCGGCAAGATCGGACTTCAGGCAGCGCGCAAGTTCCGCGCGCTTGGGTTCGGGCGCGTCATGGTCTTCGACCCCTACCTCGATGAGGCAATCGCGCAGGAAGAGGGCCTTCTTTCCACCGATCTCGACACCCTGTGCCGCAGCGCCGACGTGATCAGCCTGCATGCGCCGTTGACGCCGGAGACCCGCCACATCCTCGACGCCGACCGCATCGCGTTGATGAAGCCCGACGCCATCGTCGTGAACGTCTCACGCGGGGGGCTGGTTGATGAGGCGGCGCTGGCCGCAGCCCTCATCCAGGGCCGCATATTCGGCGCTGGCCTCGACGTCTTCGAGCAGGAGCCGGTGCGTCCGGACAATCCGCTTTTGGAGGCGCCGAACACCATCCTGACCGATCACGCCGCCTGGTACTCGGAGCGCACGGTCAGGCTGTTGCAGGCCAAGGCTGCCGAGGAAGTCAGCCGCGTGCTGAAGGGTGAGGCCCCCCTCAACTGGGTCAACAGATAGACACACCGGCGGTTGCGACTGCCTCCCGAAATCCAGAAACACAGAACAAGGATCACTCTCATGGATACCAAAGAACTCGTCGCCGGCTTCCGCCAGGTTGCAACCGCCTCGGTCGCGGATGCGGTCGACAAGATCGCCGGGCGCGGCGGCTTTCTGCCGTCGTCGATCAAGCCGCGCATCAACGACAGGAAAATCGTCGGCCCGGCCGTCACCATCCTCGAAGGCCCGACCGACGAATTCCTGCCGCCGCAGCACGCGCTGGACGCCATCGACGAGGCCGAGGAAGGCTCGATCATCGTGATCTCGACCAATGGCACCACCGACGTGGCGCTCTGGGGCGGGTTGATGACAGCGGGCGCCGTGGCCAACAAGCACGAGGCAGCGGTGCTTGACGGCGGCGTGCGTGATCTCGTCGAGATCAAACGCGACTACGACTTCCCGGTCTATTCGCGCGAGGTGTCGCCGGGCACCACGCTGGGCCGGATCAAGACCCTGTCGGCCAATACCGAGATCTCGATGGGCAATGTCATCGTGCGCCCCGGTGACATCGTCGTGGGTGACGTGGACGGCGTTGTCGTCGTGCCGCGTGACCACGCCGAAGCGGTGCTGGAGATGGCGCAGGAGATCGACGAACGCGAAGCCGAGCAGGCCAAGCTGATCATCGCCAGCGGCTCGTTGCGCGACGGGCTGGCGAAATACGGCCGCATCTGACGCCGTGCCCTGACCTGGCCGCGCCGGCTCCGGCGCGGCTCCTTCCATACAGAAAGAGACATGCACATGACGCCCGACATCCTGTGCCTCGGCGAACCGATGCTGGAGTTCAACCAGCAGCCCGACGGCACTTACCTGCCTGGCCATGGCGGCGATACTTCGAATGCGGCAGTGGCCGCGGCCCGTCAAGGTGCCAGGGTCGGCATGCTCACCCACCTGGGCAATGATGCCTTCGGCAAATCCTTCCTCGATCTCTGGCAAGGCGAAGGCATCGACACATCTCTGGTCCGGCAGGTCGACGACGCCCACACTGGCGTCTACTTCGTGACACACGGGCCGGAGGGCCATCAGTTCAGCTACCTGCGCGCCGGATCGGCCGCGAGCCGCATGGGCCCCGACGATCTGTCGGCGGCCGCGCTGCAGCGGACGAAGATTCTCCACGTCTCGGCCATCAGCCAGGCAATTTCTGACACTGCGGCCGACGCGGTGTTCGAGGCGATCCGCGTCGTCAGGGCGGCGGGCGGCAAGGTGTCCTACGACACCAATCTGCGCCTGAAGCTCTGGCCGCTGGACCGTGCCCGTGCCGTGACCCACGCGGCCGCTGCGCAGAGCGATATCGTCCTGCCCGGGCTCGACGACGCCCGTCAGCTGACCGGTCTGACCGATCGCGATGACATTGCGAGCTTCTATCTCGACCTCGGGGCCGAGATCGTGGCGCTGACCCTCGGCGCCGAGGGATCGCTTGTCGCAACGCGGGAGAGGCGAGAACGGATTGCGGGACGCAAGGTCGCTGCGGTCGATGCCAATGCCGCGGGCGACACTTTTGACGGCGCGTTTCTCGCGCGGACCGTTGCCGGAGACGACCCCTTCGCCGCCGCGCGATACGCCAATGCGGCGGCCGCGCTCACGACGCTGGGGTTCGGCGCCGTCACCCCGATGCCGCGCAAGGAAGCCGTCATCGCATTCCTGTCAGAGGAGGCCGCGTGATGAAACAGGCCGTGGTAATCGGCGGCACGCGCGGTATCGGCGCGGGGGTCGTCTCGGTCCTGCGGGACAAGGGCTGGCAGGTGCTGGCCACCGGAGTATCGCAGGCGGAGGTCACGGACTTCCGCAACGACACGCCCGGGGTCGAGGCCGCGGTGCTGGACGTTCGCGACACAGCGGCCGTGAATGCGCTTTTCGCCGGTCTGACGCAACTCGACGGATTGGTCAATTGCGCCGGTATCCTCATGCGTGGCACCGAATACGAGATAGAGACCTTCGAGCGGGTGATCGACATCAACCTGACCGGGACGATGCGCTGCTGCCTGGCGGCCGAGCCGCATCTGGCGAAATCCGGCGGAGCCATCGTCAACACCGCCTCGATGCTCAGCTACTTCGGCGGACCTCTGGTCCCGGCCTATTCGGCCTCCAAGGGCGGCGTGGCGCAGCTGACCAAGGCCCTGGCGGGGAAATGGGCATCGGAGGGCATCCGGGTGAATGCCGTGGCACCGGGCTGGATCGCCACCGAGATGACCGAAGCCCTGCGCGCCGACCCGGCGCGCAACGCGCCGATTCTCGGCCGGACCCCGCTGGACCGATGGGGCAAGACCGCCGAGGTCGGCAATCTGGCGGCCTGGCTGCTGTCGGATGAAGCCAGTTTCGTGACCGGCGCCGTCTATCCGGTGGATGGCGGATATTCCGCAATGTGAAAGGAGGCAGACATGCCCGTGACGACCGAAGAAACCGACCCCAGAATGCCCTATCAGCTGCCGTTCCCCAAGGACGCGCAGGAGGAAATCGTCATCCCCGACGCCATGGCCGAGGACGAGCGCATCTGGGTGCCGCAGACCGAGAGCGTGTCGTTCCGACCGCTCTGCCTCAATCGTTCGCAAGGCTACTGGATGAACCTGCTGCGGGTGCGCAAATCAGGCGTGCTGTCGCGCCACCGGCACCCCCAGCCGGTGCATGGCTGGGTTCTCAAGGGGCGCTGGCACTACCTTGAACATGACTGGGAGGCGCGCGAGGGCGGTTATGTCTACGAACCGCCGGGCGAGACACATACGCTGATCGTGCCCGAGGACGTTGACGAGATGATCACCTATTTTCAGGTCAACGGCGTGATGCTCTATGTCGACCCCTGGGGCAAGACCATGGGCTACGAGGACGTCTTTACCAAGATCGGCATGTGCCGGAAGCACTACGAGGCTGTGGGTCTGGGCGCGGATTACGTCGATCAGTTCATCCGCTGAAGGTCAGGCCCACGGCATGGATCCCCGTGCCGTGGGCCAAGGGCCTCAGGCAGCCTCGAAGGCGATCGGGTCCGGGCCGCAGCGCTCGCCGGTTTCCAGAGCGGCGATGGCGGCCATTTCCCTCTCGGACAGTTCGACATCCATCAAGTCGAGATTGTTCGCCAGATGGTCCGGATTCGTCGACCGCGGGATCACCGAATGACCCGACTGAATGTGCCAGCGCAGGATCACTTGCGCCGGGCTCCCAGTCAACAAAGCCCGATGCTCGATCATTGCGATGTCGCACTGGTTGTCGAAACGCTTGAGAACACCGATCTCTTTGGCCGACAGCGCGGGTCCAACCCTGAAGGTTTATCGATGAACCTTTTTCTTGACCGACAATAAGGGCAAGTGATAGCGATAGGTTTATCGATAACCCTTGCGATTCTTTTCCGTGAGGACTGGGAGGAGGACCCCGATGAACCTGAATAGTTTTACAACCACTTCACTGGCAGCTGCTGCGCTGCTGGCGTCTGGTGCAACGATAACCCATGCTGGTGACGTGTCCGGCAAGATCACCTTCTACACGCATTTCGGCCAATTCGTGGACAGCGGCGACTGGGAGCGGTGGTCGAGCGAATTCGAGACGAAATACCCCGGCACCGAAGTCGAGATCCTGCATGTCGCCAACTTCCGCAAGGAGATGCCGACCCGCATCGCTTCCGGCGATTACGGTGACGTGTTGAACGTGATGGACAACCTGCCGCCCTCGGAATACGCCGAATTCTACCTGCCGCTCAACGACATGAGTCTGGCCGAGACGCACAGCTTCGTCGATCGCTACGAGGTGGACGGCAAGATCTATGGTTACGTCTACGGCGCCAATGCCGAGGCGGTCGTCTACAACAAGGCCGCCTTCGAACGGGCCGGCATCGAGGGCATCCCGACAACCCGGACCGAGCTCTTCGCGGCCTGCGACAAGCTCAAGGCCGAGGGCATCGTGCCGTTCCAGATCAACATGGGCGCCGGCTGGCCGATGCAGCAATGGGACAAGGCCGCGCTGCTCTTTGCCGGTGACGGCAGCTATTATGACGCAGCGGTGACCGATCCGGCACCTTTTGCCGCGGGCAAACCCTATGGCGAGGCGATGCGCTTCGTGCGCGAGCTGTTCGAGGCGGGCTGCACCGAACGCGACTATACCGCCAACAACTGGGACGAGAGCAAGATGATGCTCGCGGCCGGCGAGGCCGCGATGTGGTTCCTCGCCAACTGGTCGATCCCGCAGACCATCGTCGCCGGCGAGGCGCTGGAGATCGAGGACGTCAGCGGCGATCTCGGCATGTTCCCCCTGCCGGTGGATGACAGCGGCGATCCCGCCGTCCTGCTCTGGCCCGACTGGGCACTTGGCGTTTCGGCCAAGTCGGAAAATCCGGACACCGCCAAGGCCTGGATCGAGTTCCTGCTGACCGAGACCGATGTCGCGAACTCGGCAGGCTTCATTCCAGGCGATCCGCGCATCGCGCCCGAGATGCCGCAGCTCAAGGCGCTGTTCTCGCTTGATCCCAGGGTGATCGAGGCCGGCACGCCCTCGTCGGAATTCAAGCAGGCGATGGCCGACGCGCGGCTCGACTTCATGTCAGGCACCTATATCCGCGACCTGGTGTTGGCCGAGGATTTCGACGCCGCGATCACCACCGTCAACGACCGCTGGTCCCGCGCCATCGCCGAGTGACCCTCCTGCCGGATCGTCCGACCTCCCACGGGCGGTCCGGCCCCTTCACCGCCTTTCCAGCCTGTCCCCGAACGGCGCGCCCGCGCGCCGAAGGAGCCCGCTCATGCCCACGCTGACCGCCCATGCGCAGCGCCGTCTGGTGATCGTCACCTTCCTGATCGCGCCGCTGACCCTGCTGGTGCTGTTCTCGATCTGGCCCGCGATCCAGCTTGTCTGGTTTTCGCTGACCGACTGGAACGGCCTTTCCGCCGACAAGACCTTTGTCGGGCTGCAGAACTACCGCACCCTGCTGATCGAAGACCAGGAGCTGCTCAAGCCGCTGATCAACTCGGCCTATTACTTCGCAGGTTCGGTGCTGCAACTGTCGCTCGCCACCTATTTCGCGGTGATCCTGAACCGCAAGATGCCGGGGTCGAACCTCTTTCGCATGCTGCTGTTCATGCCCTTCGTGCTGAACGCCGTGGCAGTGTCGATCGTGTTCCGCGACTTCCTGCAGATCGACGGCGGGCTGGATGCGGTGCTGCATCTGGTGGGGCTCGGCGCCTATACCCGCGAATGGGTGCAGGACCCGGAGATCGTCAAGTGGTCGCTCGTCTTCGCCTCGATCTGGCGTTACCTCGGCTTCCAGCTGCTGATCACCTACGGCGCGCTGCAGGCGGTGCCGACCGATCAATACGAGGCCGCGCGCATCGAAGGCGCCAGCGAGTTCCAGCAGTTCCTCTACATCACCCTGCCGACCATCGCGCCCATTCTCGGCCTGCAACTGATCCTCGCCACCGTCGGCTCGCTCGAGGTGTTCGAGGTGCCGTTCCTGATCACCGGCGGTGCCAATGGCACCAAGACCTTCATCATGGCCACGCTTGAAGAAGCCTTCGAGTTCCGCCGTGTCGGCCTGGCCGCGGCCATGGCCGTGATCCTCCTGGTCTTCGTCATGCTGGTCATGGTGATCCAGCGCACCCTCTTCGACAAAGGAGCCCGGGCATGAGTGCTGCTGCCGATCTTCCCGCCACCCGCATCACCCGCCGTCGCCGCAGCGCGCCGGGCAAGCTGATCTGGACCTGCTTCCACTATACCATGCTGACCCTTGCCTCGGCGCTGGTGGTGGCGCCGCTGCTGATCGCCTTCTTCACCTCGTTCAAGACCCCGCTCGAGATGATGCGCGGCGAGAAGACCGATCTGCCGGTGGATTTCACCAATTTTCAGAACTACGTCGATTTCATCGAACGTCAGCCGGTCGGCATCGCCTTCTGGAACACGATCTTCGTCACGGTGACCTCGCTGATCATCATCACGATGATCGGCACAATGGCGGCCTATGTCATCGATCGGTTCCGCTTTCCCGGCCGCCGCGCGATCCTGCTGGCCTATGTCATCGTGATGGCGGTGCCGGCAATCACCACGCAGGTCTCGCTCTACCAGGTGATGCTGGGGCTGGGGCTGGTGAATTCGAAATGGGCGCTGATCGTGCTCTATTCCGGCGCCGATATCGTCTCGCTCTACATCTTCATCACCTTCCTCGGCGCGATCAGCCGCGAGATCGACGAGAGCGCGCGGATCGAGGGGGCAAGCTACTTCCAGATCTACTGGAAGGTCATCCTGCCGCTGATGACGCCCGCAATCTCGACCGTGGTGATCCTGCGGACGATCCACATCTACAACGACTTCATCCTGCCCTACCTCTACACCCCGCGGGTCGAGCAATCGACGGTCTCGATGCTGCTGTTCAAGGCGTCCGACATGATGTCCTCGGCCACCGAGGCGATCCTGATGGCGGGCATCGTCATCGTCATCACGCCGACGCTGGTGGTCTTCCTGGTGCTGCAACGCCAGATCGTCTCGGGCATGATGCGCGGCGCGGTGAAGGGCTGAGATCATGGGACCTTTCATCTTCACCCTCACCACCCGCGTCTGGCAACTGGCGGCGATCAACCTGACGGCCCTGGGCCTGACCCTGCTGGGCGGCGGCCTCCTGGGGCTCGCCCCGGCGCTGGCGGCCACGCTCTGGGCCACGGCGCGTATGAATACCTTGACTGCCGGTCAGCTGGCCCGCGGCATGTGGCGCGAATACCGGGCCGAGTTCGCCACCGCCAACCTGGCGGTGTGGCCGCTGGCGCTGGTGGTGCTGGGCAGCCTCACACTGGCGCTTGTCCTGCCCATGCTGGCTCTGATCGTACTCCTTCCGCTGGCCTGGATCGCCGCCGGATACGCGCTGGCTGCGGTCTACGCCATCTCGCGGTTGAGCGGCAGCGCCACCGACGCCCTCGCCAATGCCCGCATCGGCTTTTCGCAGGCGCCGATGAGCCACCTGATCCCGGTGCTGGCCCTGCCTTTCGTGGCGTGGGTTGCCTCGCATCAGCCGCTGGTGGCCCTCTACTTCGGCCTCTCGGCCCCCTGTCTTTTCATCAACACCCTGCTCGCAGGCGCCCTTGCCTCTGCGATGCCCAGCCAGAGGGAGATCCTCCAATGACCGGACTGAACCTGCAGAACGTCGGCAAATCTTTCGGCGCCGTGCGTGTGCTGCGCGACATCGACCTGAGCATCGAGAAAGGCGAATTCCTTGTCCTGCTGGGCGAGTCGGGCTGTGGCAAGTCTACCTTGCTGCGGCTGATCTCGGGGCTGGAGCTCGAGCATGAAGGCGCGATCGAGATCGGCGGGCGCGACGTGTCGCATCTCGACCCCAAGGACCGCAACATCGCCATGGTGTTCCAGTCCTACGCGCTCTACCCGCATATGTCGGTCTACGACAACATCGCCTTCGGCATGAAGATCCGCAAAACCCCGCGCGCCGAGATCCGGGCCGAGGTCGACCGTGTGGCGCAGATCCTCAAGCTGGGCGATTACCTCGAGCGCAAGCCCGGCCAACTTTCCGGCGGTCAACGCCAGCGCGTCGCCATCGGTCGCGCCATGGTGCGGCACCCGGACCTGTTCCTGTTCGACGAACCGCTGTCCAACCTCGACGCCAAGCTGCGCGGTGAGATGCGCACCGAGATCAAGCGCATCCACAAGGTGCTGGGCGCGACCATTGCCTATGTCACCCATGACCAGATCGAAGCCATGACGCTGGCTGACAAGATCGTGCTGTTGAACGGCGGCAAGATCGAACAGCTGGGCTCGCCTGACGCGCTTTACACCCAGCCCGACACGCTCTTTGCCGCGCGCTTCATCGGCACGCCCGAGATCAACGCGCTCGACGTGGCGGTGACGCCCGCGACCGGCGGCTATGCCGCGCGGATCGGCGACACGGTGCTGCCCTTGCCGGCAAGCGTTGCGCGCCAGCCAATCACCGGCGAGCGCCGTGCCGTTCTGGGCGTGCGGCCCGAGTTCATCTCGGTCGGCGCCAGCGAGGCCGGGATCGTGACCAAGGGCCACGCCGTCGAGATGTGCGAGCCGATGGGGTCTGAAACTTCCGTCGAGTTGTCCTTCGAAGGCCAACGCCTGCGGCTGCGCGTGCCGGGCCTGCACCATTTCGAGCCGGGGAGCCAGCAGGCGATCACCTGGGACTTCTCCAACGCGCATCTGTTCGATGCCGAGACCGGGGTACACCTGTGATGACCAATAAGCCCAATATCATCCTCATCACCTCGGACCAACTGCGCCCTTACGAGCTGGGCTGTTACGGCGGCACGGAAGTGGCCACGCCCAATATCGACCGCCTCGCCGCGCGCGGCGCGGTCTGGGAGACGGCGATCAGCAACTTCCCGGTCTGCATGCCGGCGCGCTCGATCATGATGTCGGGCCAGATGAACCGCACTGCGACGGGCGGCAAGACCAACGTCAGCCACGGCGGCCGCCCCGGCGATTTCACCATGCCGGAATATCCCTATCCCGGACGCCCGCATCTGAGGGACCCGACCTTGCCGGAGCTCTTGCGCGACGCCGGCTACCATACGGCCGCCATTGGCAAGTGGCACATCCATTCCTGGCCCGACGACATCGGCTTTGACGACTACCTTATCCCACGCGTCCACCACGCCCACAGCGCCCAGACCTACACCCGCAACGGCGGGCCGGAGTTCTGCGCGCCGGGCTACAGCGTCGATTTCGAGGCGGGCGAGGCCGAGACCTTTCTGACCGGTCGCGCCCGCGAGGACCAGCCGTTCTTCCTCTACTACAACATCTCGCCGCCGCATTGCCCGGTGGCGGATGTGCCAGAGGAATTCCTGAAGCTCTACGATCCCGACAGCCTGACCCTGCGCGAAAACACCGACGAGGCGGCGATCGAGGACAAGGACTACTGGTACAGGGTCTACCGCTGGGATTTCCGCTACTATTCACACCGCCTGCCGCACACCTTGGAATTGCCAAAGGGCTATGACCTGCGGGCGCTTGCGGCCGAGTATTTCGGCGCGGTGACCTGGATGGACCGGGCGGTGGGCCGCATCCTGAATGCCGTGGCCGCGGCCGGGCTGGAAGAGGACACGCTGATTGTCTTCACCGCCGATCACGGCGAGAACCTCGGCAGCCATGGCCTCGTGCAGAAGGGCACCGAGAACGACGAAAGCATCTGCATCCCGCTGGTGATGACCGGACCGGGGGTGGTGGCCGGGCATCGCGTGGCGGGCTCTGTCGCGTCGCTGGTCGATCTCGCACCCAGCTTTCTGGCGGCGGTGGGGCAGGGGGCGCCGGAGCACATGCACGGCACCTCGCTCATGGCAGAGGCCGGTGGCGGCCGGGGCGACGGCCGCACGGCGTTCTTCGAGACCGGCAACGGCGCCGGTCTGCGCAGCCCCGAGGCGACGATTTACGCCCGGTTCGAGGCGCCCCGACATCTGGCAGAGACACCCGCCACCCTCTTCGACAACACCAATGATCCCTTTCAATATCAAAACCTTGCGTCCGCGCAGCCCGATCATCCGCTCATGGCCGACCTGGCCCGGCGGGACGCGGCGCTGCCTTGGCGCGATCTGGAGGACGACCCGCAATGAACATTCAGACCAAACCCCAGGCCCCGGTGCTCGACCTCGACACCGGCTGGCAGCTGAGCCGCGTTGGTGCCGCTGACGAGACGCTCGACGTCGCGCTGCCCTTCGACGTGCATTCTGCGCTGCTGGCGGCCGGACGGATCGAAGACCCCTATTGGCGCGACAACGAGGTGCAAAGCGACTGGGTGCATGAAAGCCAGTGGCTGGTCGCCCGCGAGTTCGATCATGGGCCTGTCGACGGCCGCCACACCCTCACGCTCGACGCGGTCGACTGCCACGCCGTGGTCAGCCTCAACGGGCAGGAGATCGGCCGGCCGGGCAACCGCTTCCTGCGCCATGATCTCGACGTAACCCGGGCGCTGAAGGAGGGCCGCAACCGGCTGGAAATCCGCCTGCTGTCCAATTCCGAGGAGGCCCGGAGACGGGCCGAAGAGGCGCCCTTCCCGATCCCGCATATCTACTGGAACAACCGCGTGCCGCATTACAATTTCCTGCGCAAACCGCAGTGCGACGCCGGCTGGGACTGGAACATCGCGCTCAGCCCGCTGGGGATCTACGGCGGCGTGCGCCTGCAGCGGACCGATCCGCTGCGGCTGGACGACGTGATGGTGCGCCAGTTCCATGAGGGCGGCCGCGTGCGTCTCGAGGTCGAGCTGCTGGTCGATTCCGCCAGGCCGGTCGAAACCGAGGCGCGGCTGGTGATCGACGGCCAGGCCGTGACCACCGAAGCGCAGCTCTGGCCGGGCGAGGGCCGGGTGCTGCTCTCGGCCGAGATCGACCGCCCGCGCCTTTGGTGGCCCGCAGGCCACGGCGCGCAGGAGATGTACGACCTGACCGTCGAAATCGCCGGGCAGCGCCGCGCCCTGCGCATCGGGTTGCGCGAGATCGAGCTGCTCACCGACGCCGACGAGATCGGCCATCGTTTCGCTTTCCGCGTCAACGGCCAGGAGGTCTTCATGCGCGGGGCCAACTGGATCCCCGCCGACGCTCTCCCGCAGCGCGCGACACCCGAGGCCGTGGAAGACCTGCTCGACAGCGCCCTCGAGGCCAACATGAACATGCTGCGTATCTGGGGCGGCGGCACCTACGAGCCGGACTGGTTCTACGCGATATGCTCGGAAAAAGGCCTGCTGATCTGGCAGGACTTCATGTTCGCCTGCAATCTCTACCCGGCGCAGGACCGCGCCTGGCTCGACGGCGTGCGCCATGAGGCCCGCCAGCAGATCCGACGTCTGTCCGCCCATCCCTGCCTTGCGCTCTGGTGCGGCGACAACGAGCTGGTCGGCGCGCTGGGCTGGTTCGACGAGGCCAAGGCCGACCGCGACCGCTATCTCGCGCTCTACGACCGGCTCAACCACGCGCTGGAAGAGGCCATCGCCGACGAGGCGCCGGGCATTCCCTGGTGGCCCTCGTCGCCCAGCGTCGGGCCGCTCAACTTCGGCGACGGCTGGCACGACGACACCTCGGGCGACATGCATTTCTGGGACGTCTGGCACTCGGCCAAGGACTTCGAGCATTATCGGACCGTGCAGCCGCGCTTCTGCTCGGAGTTCGGTTTCCAGTCCTTCCCCTCGACCCGTCTGATCGAGAGCTTCACAGAGGCGCATGACCGCAACGTCTCGTCCAGGGTGATGGACGTCCACCAGCGCAACCGCGGCGGCAACAGCCGCATCGTCGAGACCATGGGCCGCTACTTCCGTTTCCCCGAGAGCTTCGACGAGATGTGCTGGCTCAGCCAGATCGGGCAGGGGCTGGCGATGAAGACCGCCATCGAGTTCTGGCGGTCGAACAAGCCGCGCTGCATGGGCACGCTCTACTGGCAGCTCAACGACACCTGGCCTGTGGCCAGCTGGGCGAGCCTTGAATACGGCGGCGGCTGGAAGGCGACGCAATACCTGGCGCGGCGGTTCTATGCGCCGGTGATGGTGACCGCGCAGCCCGACGCTGCGACCGGCGAGATCGTGCTCTGGGCGGTGAACGATACCGGGGCAGAGGTCGATCTGACGGTTCAGGGCCGCTCGGTCCGCTTTGAGGGCGAGATTGCCGAGATCGGCACGTGGCAGGCCGCCTGTCCTCCGGACCGCTCCGTCGAAATCGCGCGTCTCGCACCGGGGACGCTGGCCGAAGAGGCCTTCCTGCACTTCGACTGGTCGGACAGCAGCAGCCGCCACAAGGGCCAGAACGAATACCTGCCGCAGCGGCCCAAGGCCTATGACATAGGCACGCCGCAGATCACTGCCGAGCCGGGCACTGCACCCGACGGCACGCCGCAGGTGACCTTGTCCACCGATCGCCCGGCGCTCTGGGTGACATGGGATCTGGGCGGCGATACGGTATGGTCCGACAACTGCCTCACCCTGCTGCCCGGACGGCCCCGGGTGCTGACCGCCGTGCGACAGCGGCGCTCGCACCTGCCCGACCGGACGCCCGAGGCGCGTGCCCTGAAAGGATGAGACCCATGGCCCAGACCGGCCCCGGCGGTGACAGCGTGACGATGAAGACCATTGCGGCAGAGCTTGGCGTGTCGGTAACAACCGTCGCCCGCGCGCTCAAGGACGGCCACAAGGTCGGGGCCGACATGGTCGCCAAGGTGCGCGAGACCGCCGACCGGCTGGGTTACGTCCGCAACCTCGAAGGCGCCAAGCTGCGCACCGGCAAGACCTTGGTCGCCATGGCCTTTCTCAGTTTTACCGAGGAAGAGGAGATCGGCGATTCCGGCTCTGTCGGCCTGTTGCAGGGCATTCACAAGCGCTTTGCCGGCACCGATTACTCGGTGCGGGCGGTGCCTGTGGCGATGGGGGACCTGGCCTTGGACCAAGTTCGCGAGGTGGTTCGGGGGCGCAATGCCGACGGCCTGATCCTCGATCACACCGAATTGCAGGATGACCGGGTCAAGTTCCTGCTGGAGGCGGAGTTTCCCTTTGTCACCTTCGGCCGCACCGAGCTTCTGTCACCGCATCCCTGGTTCGACATCGACAACGAATTTGCCGCCTGGCAGAGCACCGACGCGCTGCTGCGGGACGGGCATCGCCGGGTGGCGATGATCGATGGCGACCTGCGCTACAGTTACGTGCGCCAGCGGGTGCGCGGCTATGAAACGGCGCTGCGCGAGCATGGGATCGACCCTGACCCGGCGCTGCGCCATCACGACATGCTCGACGCCAACCGCGCGCGCAAGGCCGCCGGCCGGCTGCTCGACGCGGGGGCCGATGCTTTTGTCTGCGTCAACGAGCTGACCTTTCTCGGCGCCCGCGCCGGGGTGCGCGACAGACTGGGACCCGACGTGGCTCAAGTGGGCTTTGCCCTGCGCTCAGGCACCAATATCGCCGAATATGTCGCCACCAAGGTCTATGCCTCGCATTTCTCGCGGCAGGAGGCCGGGCGCAAGCTGGCCGACCTGCTGCTCAAACGGATCGACGGCGCCCCGCCAGAGGCCTGTCAGGAGCTGGCCAGGACCACGCTCCGCATCAATGGAAAACCGCATGAAACGCTCTGACATCAATTCCATCCTGGCCGAAGGCGATGCTTTCATCCGCAGCTTCGGCCACATCCTGCCGCCCTTCGCCTATTGGTCGCCGGACGAGATGCGCGCGCCAGGCGCCGCACTGATCCGCGAACGCGGGCTGGGCTGGGACATCACCGACTACGGCGACGGTCGGTTCGACGAGATGGGCCTGTTCCTCTTCACCACCCGCAACGGCACCCCCGCTGACCTGAAGACCGGACGCGGCATGCTCTATGCCGAGAAGATCATGATCACCCGGCGCAACCAGCTCTCGCCGATGCATCGCCACGATCTCAAGGCCGAGGACATCATCAACCGCGGCGGCGGCGATCTGGTGATCGAATTGTTCGCCCCCGATGCTGCCGGCGGGATCGACGAAACCGCCCCGGTCACCGTGCCCTGTGACGGCGTCATGCGCACGGTCGAGGCCGGCGGGCGCATTGCCTTGCGGCCTGGCGAGAGCGTCACCCTGATGCCCGGCGTCTGGCATGCGTTCTGGGCCGAGGGACAGGATTGCCTCGTGGGCGAGGTCTCGACGGTCAACGACGACCGGACCGACAACGTATTCCGCGAGCCCATCGGGCGGTTTTCCAAGATCGCGGAAGACGTCGCGCCTGATCATCTGCTGGTGTCGGACTACTGAGTTTGTCCGAGACATGCGAGTGATTGATGCCGAGGCGGGGGCACGTCCGTCACGCGGCTGCGGGCGACGCTGTTGCAGAAGATGGTACAGGCGATCCAGGCGGCCGAGCCGCTGAAATCGCCGCAGGTGGCGCAGGCCTGACCCTTGCTTGGTGGCTTCAAATCGATTTCAGGAATCGAGCTTGACCACCTGCGACAGCCGCGCCGCTGCATCGGCGAGATGTGCCTTCATGCCGTCACTGGCGGCCTGGGCATCCTGCGACTCGATCGCCTCGGCGATGGCGCGGTGCAGGGGCACCGAGGCGCGGTTCATCTTCTCTTCGGGGTTGGTCAGCCGAATCGACAGCATCAGCCCCGCGAAGATCGCGTTCTCCAATGCTTCGAGGTAGCGATTGTTGGTGGCGCGCAGCACCGCGATGTGGAAGCGCGCGTCGGCCAGGACGTATTCGCTGTTTTCGCCGGCATGGGTTTCCATCTGGTCGACCGCGTCGAGGATCGCCTTGAGCTGGGCCTCGTTGCGCCGGCTGGCGGCGTAGAAGGCGGCGTCGGGTTCGATCGATTGCCGCAGCTCCATCAGGCTGATCAGCCGTTCGTCTTCGATGGTCAGCGACTGGTGCCACATCAGCACGTCGCGGTCGAGCATCTGCCAGTGTCCGACGTCCTGCACCCGTGTGCCGATCCGTTGACGCACCTCGAGAAGTCCCTTTGCCACCAGCATCTTGACCGCTTCCCGAACGGCAGTGCGGCTGACGCCGAACTCTTCGCAGAGCGCGTTTTCGTCGGGCAGAAGCTGGCCAGGCTGAAGCTGTCCATCCAGGATGCGTTCGCCCAGCTTGCGCGAGATCTGGCCCGAGAGCGAGCGCGAGAGGGTGTTCGATGTGGGGATCAGGACGTCCTGGTCTGAGGCTGGCACGATATTCTCCATTCTTTCAGTAATCATATGACCTTTGTGCGGGAAATCAATGTCGGGAATTTTCGGGCGCTGCGCGGCCAAAGTCAAAAAGTTATTGATATTATGTTTGCGGATGCGATAGGAATGTCGACAAAAGAGGAGATTACCGATGCTATCGCAAGACCAGAGGTCAGAGGCCGCCCGCGCGCTGTTTCAGGCCGAACAGACCCGGGTGCAGGCCCAGCGCCTGTCCGCCACCTATCCGCAGATCGAGATCGAGGACGCCTATGCCATCAGCCGCGAAGTGGCGGATACGCGGGCCAAGGCAGGCGACCGGCTGATCGGCCACAAGGTCGGGCTGACCTCGAAGGCAATGCGCGCGGCGTCAAAGATCGACGAGCCGGACTACGGGCATGTCTTTGCCAGCATGCTGATCGAGGACGGGGCGACGGTTAGGCACGCCGATTTCTGCGTCCCGCGCGTCGAACCGGAACTGACCTTCATCCTGAAATCGCCCTTGCAGGGGCCGGGCCTGACTCTGGAGGATGTGCTGGAGGCGACCGAAACCGTCGTGCCCTCGATCGAGATCATCGACGCCCGTGTCACCGAGCCGCGCCGCATCTTCGACACCGTGGCCGACAATGGCGCCGCCGCCGGGCTGATCCTCGGCGCGCAGCGCTTTCGGCCGGACGAGATCGACTGGCGTTGGGCCGGAGCGCTGTTCCGCCGCAATGGCGAGATCGAAGAGACCGGCATCGCCGCCGGCGTCATGGATCACCCGGCCAATGCCGTGGCCTGGCTGGGCAACAAGCTTGCGACCTACGGTGGCGGGCTGGAGGCCGGTCACATGGTGCTTTCGGGCTCCTTCACCCGCCCGGTCTGGGCCGAACCCGGAGACCGGCTGGAGGCCGATTTCGGCCCGCTCGGCACCGTGTCCCTCAGCTTTTCTTGAATTCCAGGAGCAACCCATGCCCGCAACCCAACCCAAGTACCTGATCGGCGATGACTGGGGCACCGCCTCTGACCTGCCGCCGATGGCCGTGGTCAACCCGGCGACCGAAGAGACCCTCTACGAGGTGCCCAACTGCAGCCCCGACCATGTGGCGCAGGCGCTCGTTCATGCCGAGGCCGGTTTCGCCGAATTGTCGGCGCTGCCCGGCTGGAAGCGCGCGCAATACCTGCGGCGCATCGCCGAGGAAATCGTCAAGCGGCGCGATGAATTCGGCCGCGCCATCGCGACCGAGATGGGCCGGGTGCATTCCATGGCCGTGGGCGAGGCGGACTCTGCCGCCGAGCAATTCGTCTGGATGGCGGGCGAGGCCGAGCGCCTGTTCGGCCAGACCATCACCTCGCGCTTTGGCGGTCATCTCAGCATCACGCCAGAGCCGGTGGGCATCGTCGCGGCCTTCAGCCCGTGGAACTTCCCGCTGGGTCTGCCGGCGCGCAAGCTGGCACCGGCGCTGGCGGCGGGCTGCGTGGTGATCCTGCGGCCCTCGGAACAGACGCCGCTGGTGGGCACGCTGCTTGGCGAATGCTGCCAGGCGGCGGGTCTTCCCAAAGGCGTGGTGCAAATTCTGCAGGGCCACCCCGAGGGCGTCTCGCCGGCGCTGATGGCGGCGGAAGCGGTGCGCAAGATCTCCTTCACAGGCTCGACCCGGGTCGGGCGGATTCTGATGGCGCAATCGGCGCAGACGGTGAAACGCGTCTCGATGGAGCTCGGCGGCCATGCGCCGCTGATCATCTGCCCCGATGCCGACGTGCCGGCGGCGGCGAAACTGGCGGCCAAGTTCAAGTTCATGAACACCGGCCAGATCTGCGGCTCGCCCAGCCGGTTCTTCCTGCATGAAGACGTGGCGGGCGAGTTCACCGATGTCTTCATGGCCGAGGCCGAGGCGGTGCGCATGGGCGACCCGATGTCGCCAGAGACCACCATGGGCCCGATGGCCAGCCCCGCGCAACTCGATAAACTTGAGCGGTTGGTGACGGACGCGGTCAACAAGGGCGCGACCCTGCGGCTGGGCGGCGGACGGGCGCGCGAGCAGAACAAGGGGTTCTTCTTTGCGCCGACCGTGCTGGAGAACGTCACCGACGATGCCGTGATCATGTCAGAGGAACCCTTCGGCCCGGTGGCTTCGCTGACCACCTATGCCGATCTCGGTGACGCCATCGCACGAGCCAACAGCACGCAATACGGGCTGGCGGCTTATGCCTTCACCCGGTCGGAAGTGGTGGCGAGGCGGCTGTCGCGGGAGCTGCAGTCGGGCATGGTCGGGATCAACAATTTCCTGCTGTCGCACTACGAGGCGCCGTTCAGCGGGGTGAAACATTCCGGCGTCGGTATCGAGGGCGGACAGATGGCGATCAATGAATACCTGACTTTCAAAACCACGCATGCGGAGTTCGAGGTGGCCGCGGTCTGAGACCGCGCGCGCACCGGCCCTGCGCCGGTGCCTCAATGCCGATGGGATACCGCATCACTGCGGTATCCCTTTTCTCGTTCAGCCTTTCAGCGGCAACCAGACCGCCATGGTGTTATCGTCGCGGTTGTTCCAGGCGAAGTAGGGGATCAAGGTCGCCGGGACCGTGCCGAGATCCTGCACCGTGACCGGGGCGTAAAGTGCCTCGCTCTGCCATTTTGCGCGCCGGGGCAGGTCAGTGCGCAGCAGGGTCAGACCAGCAAAGAGCCCTTCACCGGCGACAGGCTCCAACGCCGCATCGGCGGGCAGGGCGACATCGTTGATCGTCACGCCCTCGGGCAGGTCGGCGCCTTCGAGGCAATAGACCACCGGACCGGCCATCACCGCCACCTGATTGCGCACCTCCTCGACCTCCGGCCGTGCAGCCAACACCCGCGGGCGGATGTCCAACGTCAGCTCGATCTCGTCGCCGGTGGCCCACTGGCGTTTCAGGGCCAGGTAGCGCGGGCCCTGGCCGGTCACTTCGACCGCCTCGCCATTGACGTATAGCGTGGTCTCGGCGCTCCAGCCGGGGATGCGCAGATGCAGCGTGGTCTCGTCCTCGGGCGCCTCGTCGACATGCAAACGCACGACTCCGGACCACGGGAAGTCAGACACCTGCCGCAGGGCGATCCGGCCGGCCCCCAGCTGGGTCTCCAGCGTATTGGTGCCGTAGAGATGCACCCAGACCGCATCCTCGCCCGTCGAATAGGCCCAGCGGTGCAGCCCGGCGATGGTGCGGGTGACCTGCGGCGGGCAGCAGTAGCATGTCCAGCGGGTCCAGCGTCGGGGCGAGTCGTTGTTGCCGATGAAATGCGTCTCACCGTTGAAGCGCAGCGGGTTGGAATAGGTGAAATGCGTCCCCGAAAGTGACACGCCCGACAGACCGGTGTTGTACATCACCTGTTCGATCACGTCGGCATAACGCGCGTCCCCGGTCAGTTGCAGCATCCGCCAGGACCACATCGCGTTGGCGATATTGGCGCAGGTTTCGTTGTAGGCGGTGTCGGAGGGCAGCTGGAACGGCCGCCCGTAGGCCTCGGCGATCTGCTCATAGCGGGGGTGGCTGCGCTCTGCCGTGCCCTTGTGCAGCGCGCCGATGCCGCCGGTGATGTACATCTTGCGGTAGGTGGAATCCTCCCAGATCCGGGTGATCGCCGCCAACAGCGGTGCCTCGTCGGTTTCCATCACGATGTCCGCGGCCCCGGCCCAGAGGTACGGCCCGGTCACCGCATGGCCCACCGCCTCGGTTTCTTCCAGCAGGGGCACCCGCGCTTGGCTCTGGTCGCCGTTGTTGCCGGGCAGGTCGGGGTGCAAACCGCGGTTCTCGACAAAGATGCGGGCGAGGTCGAGGTAGCCCGCCTCACCGGTCTCGCGGAAGAGCTCCACCAGCCCCATGATCTGCGAGGGGTTGAAGCCGAAACGCGCAAGGTCGGGGTCGCGGGTGATGAAAGTGTCGTAAAGGTTGTCGGCGGCGCGCAGGGCAATCTCCAGCAGGCGGCGGGTGCCGGTCACCTGGTGATGCAGGCAGGCCGTGGTGAAGAGATGGCCGAGGTTGTACATTTCGTGGTGCTCGATGTCGGTCCAGCGGCCAAGGTCGGTCAGGGTGATCTGGGTGTTGAGATAGCCGTCGGCCTCCTGCGCGGCGGCGATGATCTCGATGTAATCGCCGAGCCTCTGGGTCAGCGCGTCATCAGGGGCGACGTCGGTCAGCAGCAGGATCGATTCCAGCGCCTTGTAGCAGTCGCCATCGCTCCAGTAGCGGCCATGGAAGCTGCCTTTGCCCGCTGCGACTGCGCGGAAGTTGCCGAAGTAGGCAGCGTTCTCAGGGTCTTCCATGGCGTCGAGCACGCTGTGGATCGACTCGGTTCTGATCAGATCCTGCTTCTCGGCCCAAAAGCCGCCGGTCCAGCGCACGTGCCTGTCGGCAGGTCGGCGCAGCGGCGCATGCGCGCTGATCGGGGTCACGGGTTTTCCATCCATGTCTTTGGTCTCCAATGGGTTTTTCATCATCTGGTCGGGGGTTTCCGGCGCTGCCGCGCGCGCGGGGCAGGGCCGAAAGGCTTGCAATTCGATCCGGGTTGACGGACGATGCATAAACATATTATGTTTAGCTTTATCGACAAAACGCAATACCAACGACAAAGTTTATCGATCTTAGGAGGAGAGAAAGATGAAGAGATTGAAACAGAGCGTGGCAGCCACCTGCCTGAGCCTGCCCTTGGCACTCGGCGCGCTGACCCTGACCGCCGCGCCGGCCGCGGCCGAAGGCGTGGTGCACCTGTTCCACCGTTCCGCCGCCGAGCCGATGCGGGTGCCGCGCATGGCGATGTGGAACGCCTGCGCCGAGCGGCTCGACATCGAGATCATCGAGAACTTCTCGCCGCCCAAGCAATACGAGGTGCAGCTTCCGGTGCAGCTCTCGAGCTCGACCCCGCCCGACATCTATGCCTATTGGGCCGGCGGCCGGTCGCAGTTTCAGGCCGCCACCGGCAAGATCCGCGCGATGAACGACATCTGGGAGGAGATCAAGGATAACTACCCGGCGGGCGTTCAGGCGACGAGCACCGAGCCGGACGGCAATGTCTACACCATCCCGACCACCTTTCAGCCCAACGTCTTCTGGTACAACAAGCGCGTCTTTGCCGAACATGGCATCGAGCCGCCGCAAACCTGGGACGAGTTCATCGCGGTCGCGGCCAAGCTGAAGGAGGCCGGGGTCACGCCCTTCCTGCTCGGCTCGAAATCCGGCTGGGAGCCGCTGTTGTGGTTCGACTACATGGTGCTGCGCGTGGCAGGGTCCGAGTTCCGCAGCGGGCTGATGGCCGGCACCGAGAGCTACCTCGACCCGCGCGTCATCCAGGCAATGGAGATGTGGAAAGAGCTGCTGGAAGCGGGCTATTTCAACGACCGCACCTCGTCGCTGGGCTGGCAGGAGATGGCCACCAAGTTCGTCAACGGCGAAGGCGCGATGGAGCTGATGGGCACCTGGACCGTCGGCAACTTCATCACCGCCGGTCTTGAGCCGGGCACCGATTTCGACGTCTTCGACTTTCCGCCGATCACCGAGGGCATCGAACTGGCCGTCGAAGGCGCGGTCGAAGGCTGGGCCGCCAGCGGCGCAGGCGAGAATACCGAGAACGCTCTGGCGATGCTGAAATGCGTGTCCGAGCGTGGCCCGCAGGAGCTGTTTGCGAAACAGGCGCAGCGGATGGCGGCCAACAAGGACGTGCCGGTCGAAATCTACGAACCGGCCTCGTTCCAGCCCACAATCGTCAAGTTCCAGGACATGCTGGACGCACCGTTCCACCAGAACCTCGAACTTGCCACCCATCCCGGCGTGACCGAGGTGGCCAAGCGCGAGCTGCCCCGCTTCCTCGCCTATCCCGACCAGTACATGAAGGTGCTGGAGCTGCTGGAAGGCCGCCGCAACGACGTCTTCGGCGACAGCTGAGGCAGAGCGGCCGGGCGGTCTCTCTCCGCCCGGTCGCATCCAAGAGGAGGACACTGCCATGAACGCCCGGCTTACGCCCTGGCTATTCCTGATGCCCGCGATCGCGATCTACGGCATCTTCGGCGCCTATCCGATTTTCCAGACCTTCGCGATCAGCCTGACCGACCAGGTCGGCGTCGCCGAGCCGGGGAAATTCATCGGGCTGCAGAACTACGTCGCGCTGATGCAGGATGAATACTTCCTGAACGCGCTGAAACACACCGGCATCTGGGTGATCGCCTTTCTGATCGTGCCCAATTCGCTGGCCATCACCATTGCGCTCTTGGTCAAGCAGACCTTCTGGGGCGCGAGCCTGATCAAGACGGTGTTCTTTCTGCCCTTGGCGCTGTCGTTTGCGATTGTCGGCATCGTCTGGGGCTGGATTTACGAGCCTGATGTGGGCCTTCTGGACCAGTTATTGATCGGGCTGGGTCTCGAAAGCCTGATCGTCGAATGGCTGGGCCCGGATGCGGCGACCTATTCGGTGATCGCGGCGGCAGCCTGGCGGCAGACGGCATTCGCCACGGTGGTGTTTCTCGCCGGTCTCTCGGCGATCCCGACCGAGCTGATCGAGGCGGCGAAAGTCGACGGCGGCACGCGGCGGCAGATCTTCTTCCGCATCACCCTGCCTCTCCTGAAACCGGCAAGCACCATCGCGGTGTCCTCCGCGCTGATCCATGCGCTCTTGGCGACCGAGATCGTGCTGACCATGACCGAAGGCGGCCCGTTCGGCTCGTCCGAGGTGGTGGGCTACCGGATGTATATGGAGACCTTCTGGAACTACAAGTTCGGCTACGGCGCCGCGATCGGCGTGATCGTCACCCTGATGACGGCAACCATGGTGGTGCCCTACGTGCGCCGCATGGCCAAGGCCCAAGAACGAGACTGGAGCTGAGGCGATGACAGACATGACGACACAAATTTCTGCCGCGCCGCAGGAGCTCATCAACCGCGGTACCCTGCGTGAACGGCTCGAAGAGCCTTTCATGCGCGGCGGGCAGATCGGGCTTTTGCTGCTGCTGGCGCTGGTGTTCTTCCTGCCGGTGCTGGGCACGCTGCTGACCGCAGTCCGCACCATCCCCGACATCACGCAGAACGGCGCCTGGGCGCTGCCTGCGACCTACGAATGGGGCAACCTGGGCCGCGCCTTCATCGAGATGCTGCCGTACCTCAAGGCCTCGGTGATCATCACGCTGCCGTCGGTGGCGGGCACGCTGCTGGTGTCGATGATGGCGGGCTATGCGCTCAGCCGGATGCGGTTTCAGGGGCGGATCTGGATGTTCCTCGTGATCGTCTCGCTCAGCTTCGTGCCGATCCACACCCAGCTGATCCCGGTGTTCCGGCTGATGTCCGACCTGGGCCTGCACGACACCTTTGCCGCCCAGATCATCGTCCACATCATGCGCCAGATTCCCTTTGCCGTGCTGATCATGACCAACTTCTTCAACACGGTGCCGGGCGAGTTGCGCGAAGCCGGCCGCATCGACGGGGCCAGCGAATGGACGATCTTCCGGCGCATCTACGTGCCGGTGGCGCGGCCGGCGCTCTCGGCGCTGGTGGTGCTGGAATTCACCTGGATCTGGAACGACCTGCTCTGGGGCCTCGTGCTGACCCAAGGCGCGGGCAAGAAGCCCGTGACCGTCGGCATCCTGTCCTTCGAGGGCGAATACGAGATCGCCTGGAACATGGTCGCATCGGGCGCGGTGGTGGCCGCCATCCCGACGCTGGCCGTCTTCCTCGCTTTCCAGAAACACTTCATCCGCGGGATGACAATGGGGTCGGTCAAGGGCTGAGGCCCGCCCGACAAGGAGAACCAAAATGGCACATGTAACCATCAACCAGGTCATCAAGAACTACGGCGCGGTGCGCGCGATCAAGGGCATCGACGTCGATATCGACGACGGCGAATTCGTGGCCCTCGTCGGCCCCTCGGGCTGCGGCAAGACCACGCTTCTGCGGATGATCGCCGGGCTCGAGGACATCACCGGCGGCACCATCGAGATCGGCGGCAAGGTCGTGAACGGCTTGCAACCCAAGGCCCGCGACATCGCGATGGTGTTTCAGAACTACGCGCTTTATCCGCACATGAAGGTGGCCGACAACATGTCCTTCTCGATGCAGCTGGCCGGCGCGTCGAAGGACGAGATCAAGGTCAAGGTCGAGGACGCCGCGCGCATCCTCAATCTCGAGCCTTACCTTGACCGCTACCCGCGCGAGCTGTCCGGTGGCCAGCGCCAGCGGGTCGCCATGGGTCGCGCCATCGTGCGCAATCCCAAGGTGTTCCTGTTCGACGAGCCGCTCAGCAACCTCGACGCCAAGCTGCGCGTGTCGATGCGGGCCGAGATCAAGTCGCTGCACCAGCGGCTGGGCACCACGGCGGTCTACGTGACCCACGACCAGATCGAAGCGATGACCATGGCCGACAAGATCGTGGTGATGAGCGAGGGCCGGATCGAGCAGGTCGGCACGCCGCTCGACCTATACGATGAACCGGCCAATCTGTTTGTCGCGGCCTTCATCGGCTCGCCCTCGATGAACCTGCTCGAGGCGCAATTCTGCGACGGTGGCGTGCGCTTTGCCGATGGCACGGTGCTGGCGCTCGCGGGCACCGAGGGCTTCGAGACCGGCCGCCCGGTGATCGCCGGCATCCGTCCCGACACTTTTGAGCTGGCCGAGCGGGGCCTTGCGGTGCAGGTCAACGTGACCGAGCCCACCGGCGCCGAGACGCAGGTGGTGGGCCAGATCGGCGACAAGCCGGTCACCTGCCTGATGCGTGAGCGGATCAGCGGGCGCTATGGTGACGTGCTGCATGTGTTGCCGCAGGGGCCGGTGCATCTGTTCGATCCCGAGACCAGCCTGCGGCTCGGCACCGCGCGCGCGGCCATCGTCAATTGAGCGGCGCGCAACAGACATCGGCGGGGGCGGTTGCGGCCGCCCCCGCGTCACGCTCGATGCTCGCGGGCATCGGGCTGGTGGCCTTGGCCGGCGTCATCCTTGCGACGCAGGACGCCGCCATCAAGGAGATGACCGCCCGGCATTCGCCGATCCAGATCGCCTTTGTCCGGTATTTCTGGCACGCGATCTTCGTCGCCATCCTGTTGCGGGCGCTGGGCCGACGTCAGGTCTATCGCACCCGGCATCTGCCGCTGCACCTTGTGCGGGCCGGGCTCCTGCTTATCGCCTCGCTGTCGATGTTCGTGGCCATCGCCCATATCCCGCTGTCGCAGGCCACCGTGATCCAGTTCCTCAGCCCGCTCGTGGTGACGCTGCTCTCGGTCCTGTTCCTGGGCGAGCGCATCGGCTGGCGCCGGATCACTGCGCTCTGCCTCGGATTCTGCGGCGTGCTGGTGGTGATCGGGCCGGGTGCGGGCGGGGCAGGCGGGCCGACTTTGGTCTGGCTTCTGCCGCTGCTCTCGGCCTTCGGCTCGGCGGGCTACGTGCTGATGACCCGCAGGCTCTCGGCCCCGGACGAGGCCGCGCCGGCGATGGCGCTGATGCCGGTCCTCTGCTTCGCGGCCCTGCTGCCGGCGCAGCTGATCTTCTGGACCGCCGTCACGCCCACCGACATGGTCATCCTCGCAGGTCTCGGCCTGACCGGAACGCTGGCGCATGTCGCCATCCAGATGGGAATGCAGGCCGCGCCGGCCTCGATCCTGTCACCCTTTCTCTACAGCCAGGTGATCACCGCCGCGCTCTGGGGGGTCGTGTTCTTCAACGACCCGATGAGCGCCGGTTTTGTCCTCGGCACCACCCTGATCGTCGGCGCGGGCCTTGCCATCTGGTGGATCGAACGCCCGCGCCCGACCCCCTGAGACTTCAATTTGAAAGCATCCGAATGACCGCCAGGAACATCATCCTCTTCATCACCGACCAATGGCGCTGGGACACGCTCAACCAGCCGGGCCATCCCTGCAAGCTGCCCAACCTTCAGGCCTTCCGGCAGGAGGCCACCAACCACGTCAACGCCTTCACCTCGGTGCCACTCTGCACCCCGGCGCGGGGCTCGCTCTTTACCGGCAAATGGCCGCATCAGACCGGCACGATGGACAATGTCCAGGGCTCGTCCTTCTATCCGCACGGCAAGCTGCACCCGAGCCATCCGACCTACATGGAGCGGTTGCAGGCGGCGGGCTACGAGGTTTCGTTCATCGGCAAATGGCACCTCGGCGCCGGGACGCTGCATGAGAGGGGCATCGACGCACCGCTGAGCGATGGCGGCAGCGAGGCATTGATCCCGGCAGACGATCTGGAATTTGCCACGCCGCGCAAGACGCCCTTCTACGGCACGATCACCAAGGGCACCCACATGGACGAAAAGCGGGTGAGGAAGGGCATCGAGACGCTCGAGAGCCTCTCGGCAACGGGCAAGCCCTTCTGCCTGATCGTCTCGCTTCCCGGGCCGCATTTCCCGCATCACGTGCCCGCCGACTGGGTGGCGATGTATGACGATCTGCCCGCCGACTACATGCCCGACAATTTCATCCCGCAGTTCACCGAAGCGGGCAAGCCGCAGGCCCAGGGTGCGCCGTACTGGCCGTGCCAGGACACCCGCGGGCTCGACCAGCAGGACTGGCGGCGCACCGCGCAGCACTACTTCGGCTTCTGCTCCTTCATCGACGATCTCTTTGGCCAGTTCCGCCGCAAGGTGAGCGATCTGGGGCTGGACGATGACACCAGCCTCGCCTTCACCGCCGATCACGGCGAGATGCTGGGCGCGCATGGCTGGTTCGACAAGGGGCCGTTCTTCTACGAAGAGGTGATGCGCATTCCGATGCTGATCCGGCAGGCCGGTCAGGCCGAGGCCGCGGTGAACGAGGGTTTCGTCAACTTCCGCGACCTCTTTCCGACGCTGCTGGCCGAGAGCGAAGCGGCGGGCATCCTCACCCCCGATGAGGCCGCGCGCAGCTATGACGCCACCGATGACGACCACGCGGTCTATGGCTACGACGCCTATCAGGGCCGGCAGTTCAAGTTCCGCGGCATCCGCGAGAAGCGCTACAAATATGCCTGGAGCCCGCATGACATCGAAGAGCTCTACGACCTCGAGGCCGACCCGCAGGAGCGGGTGAACCGCGCAACCGATCCCGCGATGGCGGCCGAGAAGGCGCGGCTCAAGGCGCGGCTGTTCGACTGGATGACCTCCGAAGGCGATGCCCTGGCCTTTGGTGGCTACCAGCTACCGGTGGGCAGCTACATCGATGGCCGCCCGGCGCATGAACAACACGACCACCAGCAACATCTCAATCCGGCGTCGAAACAATGAAAATCACCGAAATCAAGACCTACATGCAGCGCGTCGACGACCGCCCCCGGGTGCTTGTCGCCGTCAAGACCGACGCCGGCCTCACCGGCTGGGGCGAGACCTATGCTCATGGGCCGGAGCGCGCCGTGGCGCCGATCCTCGACTATTTCGCCACGCATCTGCTGGGCGAGGATCCGCGGCGGGTGACCTATCTGCACGAAAAGCTGATGCATGTCGCGCGCTTCCCGCCGGGCGCGCTGGGGCTGGCGGCGTTTTCTGCCGTTGACCACGCGCTCTGGGACATCGCGGCCAAGGCGCTTGGCGTGCCGGTCTACCAGATGCTGGGCGGTCACATGCGCGACCGGGTGCGGGTCTATTGCACCGCCATCGGCGCGCCTGACAATGGCGTCGAGGTGCTCTCGGACCTGCACGAGGAGTTCGGCTTCACCGCCTTCAAGCTGTCGCCATATCGCAAGCACCCTTTCGAGCATCGCTGGGGCGCGGTCTGCGAGGCGACGGCGGACTATTTCCGGGGGCTGCGTGAGGGGCTGCCCTCGCATTTCGAGATCGCCTTTGACGCCCATTCGGTGCTGATGGAGGGGATCGACGCGGTGCGTTTGGCGCGTGCCATCGAGCCTTACGATCCCTATTTCCTCGAAGAGCCGCTGCGGCCCGAGCACATGCCCGCCTGGGAGCAGATGAAGGCCAAGATGAACATCCCGCTGGCCACCGGCGAGGCGCTTTACAACCGGCACCAGTTCCTCGCACTGCTGAATGCCGGCGGGGCGGACATCGTGCAACCGGACATCGCCGTGGTCGGCGGGCTGACCGAGATGCGGCGGATCGCCGAGGTCGCGGATGCCCATTCAGTGCCGGTGGCGCCGCACAATCCGATGGGGCCGCTGGCGACCGCTCACAATGTGCATTTTTCGGCCGTCTGCACGAACTTCAAGATCCTCGAGTACAAGGTGCACCGCGATGTGCCCTGGATCGCCGATCCCTACATCCCGGTCGACGGCTACCTCGAACTGCGCCCGGATCGGCCCGGCTGGGGGGTCGAGATCATCGAGGAGGCGCTGCAGACTGACGAATACACCCATTGGTCACGGCCGCTGATGACCAAGCCCGACGGGGCGACGAGCTATGCCTGACCTTGCCCCACGCACAAGCGCATTGGCGGGCCTCGGGGCGGGTGGCCTCAAGGCAGGCCAATGGCATGACGTGGAAAGGGCTTTGGTCCATGTTCGCGCGCCGGTCCTGCAGCCAATCGTCGGGGAGAGCCGCGCATCGTCGGGCCGCGGTGCGGCGATCCCCGTCTGGTTCGGCAGCGCTTTATCCTCGCCAGATCCGGAGAAGATCAGATCGACGCGCTGGTGTCAGCCAAATCGCAGTGCCGAGGGGCGGCCCGTCATGCCGCAGGCATGCCTCCGGCATGATGCGCGGCGGCTTGCAGCCGCTGTTAACGCGCGTGGCGGTGATCAGACGGTGGCGTGCTCTGCGACCCTTGAGTTTTGGAGGAGCATCTTGCCGAAGGCATGCCTCTGGCATAATGCGCGGCGGCCTGCGGCCGCTGTCAACGCGCCTGGCGCAAGGCAAGCGGGAACACTTTCACCCCTGCATGGCCTTCACGGCCGTCACCGTCGTCAGCTCGATATGCTGGGCCGTCAGCGCACAGGTTGCCTCGACGTCCCGCGCAATCGCCGCCTCGTAGATCGCCGCGTGTTCGGCTGGCGTATCGCGGCCGCTGGGCCCGAGGCTGCGCGACAGGTGACGATAGCGCTCGTGATGGGCATAGATCTGCCCGCGCAGGTCCAAGAGCCAGTCCGAAGTCGCCGCCGAGACCAGCGCATCGTGGAACGCCCGGTTTCGGGTCTCGATCTCCTGCGCACTGGTGGCACGATCTTCGGCAAGCCGCAGGGAGTGATAGGCGGCGACCAGTTGCGCCTCCCAGGCGTCATCGCCGCGGGCCAGACTGTCGCGCAGGGCTTCGGTCTCCAGCAGGATGCGCACCCGGCCCAGATCCTCGACCTCGGCCGCCGTGGCGCTGCGCACGTAGAAGCCGCGGTTCGACTGCTGCACCACCGCCCGCTCGCCGATCAGCCGCGACAGGGCCTCACGCAGCGGCGCGGCGCCAAAGCCGAACTCGCTGCGCAGCTCGGCGATCTTGAGCTTCCGGTCAGGCTTCAGGGCGCCGGTGACAATGGCCTGCCGCAGCGTGGCGTAGGCGCTCTCGGCGTCGGTGACGAAGGTCTGTTGTTCCATGAAACTCGCGCGGTACCCGGCAGTGAAGATCGCCCCCTGTGTAAGCGCAGGGCCGGCACAATCCAAGCCCGCCGGCGCCGCAGCCGCCCCGGTATTCCACTCCTTCTCCCGATGACCCTCACTGACAGCAGAAAGATGACTCGCCGATGAACCTCTCCGAGAACCCCTTTACCCGCGCCCTGGCCTCCGGCAATCGGCAGGTCGGGCTCTGGGTCACGCTCTGCAGCAATTTCGCCGCGGAGGTTGTGGCACCCGCCGGTTTCGACTGGGCGCTGATCGACATGGAGCACAGCCACAACGACTATGCCAGCGTGCTGGGCCAGCTGCAGGCCTTTGCCGCCTATGACACCGTGCCGATCGTGCGGGTGGAGTGGAACGACGCGGTGGCGGTCAAGCGACTGCTTGATCTTGGCGCGCCGGGGCTGCTGTTTCCGATGATCCAGACGGTCGAGGAGGCCCGCGCCGCCGTCGCCGCCACCCGCTATCCGCCGCATGGCATCCGCGGCGTTTCGGGCTCGACCCGGGCAACGAAATTCGGCCGGATCAAGGATTACACCGCGCGGATCGAAGACGAAACGGCGGTGCTTCTGCAGATTGAGACCCAAGCCGCTCTGGAGCGCGCCGAGGCGATTGCCGAAGTCGAGGGCGTGACCGGCATCTTCTTTGGACCGGCGGATATTGCCGCCGACATGGGGATGCTGGGCCAGCCCACGGCGCGCGAGGTCTGGGAGAAGATCCGCCCGGTGGCGCGACGGTTGATGGCCAAGGGCATGCCGGTGGGCACGCTGGTCTCCGACACCACGCTGGCGGCCGAGTTGCTGGGCGAGGGCTTCACCTTCGTGGCCTGTGGCACCGACACCGGGCTTTTGGCGCGGGGCAGTGATGCGCTGCTCTCCGAGATGAAGGGCAAGCTGAACAGGTGACAGCGGCCGGGGCGCGGCTTGGGTCTCGACTCTCGCCTCGGCAAATGTTAAACATAATATTAATGTACTTTTACCTGCGGAGGCACGGGGTGCTGCATAGAAACATGGTCCTGCACAAGAAGATGTATATCGGCGGCGCTCTGGTGGAGGGGCAGGCCAGCCTCGACGTCATCAACCCGGCGACCGAGGATTGCGTGGCCACCGTCGCCGCCGCCGGGCTCGAGGATGTCGAAAAGGCCCTGAGCGCGGCCAAGGCCGCGGCCCCCGGCTGGGCCGCGACGCCGGTGGCCGAGCGCCAGCGCTGGATGCTCAAGCTGCGCGACGCGGTGATTGCCAACGAAGAGATGCTGCGCGACTGCATCCATCAGGAGATGGGCAAGCCTTGGGGCGGCACGCAGGAGGATTTCGACCTGCTGGAACGGTCGCTGAAATTCTATGCCGAGGAGATCCAGCGCGTCCATGACGAGACATTGCGCGATCTCGACGGAACACATGAACACCGGATCGTCTATGAGCCGGTGGGCGTTGCGGTGGCCTATCTGGCGTGGAACTTCCCGCTTCTGAACCTCGCCTACAAGATCGCCCCGGCGATGGCGGCGGGCTGCCCGATCATCCTGCGGCCCTCGGCGGCAACGCCGGTCTCGGCCTATGCTGTGGGCGAATTGTGTGCGCAGATCGGCCTGCCGGCGGGCGTGGTCAACATCCTGACCACCGACGGCTATGATCCCTCGGACGCGCTGGCGGCCTCGACCATCCCCAACCTGATCACGCTGATCGGCTCGACCAACACCGGCAAGCATCTGATGAAGGTCGGCGCCACCTCGATCAAGAAGTTCTCGATGGAGCTGGGCGGCAATGCGCCGGTCCTGGTCTACCGCGACGCCGATCTCGACCTGGCGGCGGATATCGTCAGCACGGTCAAGTTCAACAACGCCGGGCAGATCTGCGTGACCCCCAACCGGGTCTTTGTCGAGCGCGACGTTTACGACGCCTTCCGCGAGAAGGTGGTGGCGCGGGCCAAGGCGGCCAAGGTGGGGTTCGACAAGAGCGCCGATATCCTGACCGGCCCGATGATCGACGGCCAGGCCTGGACGCGGGTCAAGGGGCTGATCGACGACGCGGTCGAGAGGGGCGCAACGCTGCTCGCCGGCGGCGAACGGCCGGAGGGGCTGACCAAGGGGCACTTCATGGCCCCCACGGTGCTCGATGGTGTCACGCCCGAGATGCAGATTTACCAAAACGAGATCTTTGGCCCCGTCGTCAGCCTGATCCCCTTCGACGACCGCGAGACCGTGCTCGACCGTGCCAATGATGGCGAAGAGGGCGGGCTTGCCTCCTATATCTTCTCCGCCGATCTGGGGCTGGCCGAGGCGGTGGCCAAGCGCCTGCGCTACGGCGAGGTGCAGATCAACGGCGTCAAATACGACATCTACCTGCCGCATGGCGGCCTCGGGCAATCCGGCATCGGGCATGACTGCTCTCGCCTGGCCCTAAACGACTATCTCGTGGTCAAGCGCATCAGCCGGGGGCTGACCTGATGGAGGATTTCATGAAACTCGAACCGATCACCAGCACGCTGAAGATCACCAAGATCACCAGCCACGTGCTGCAATGCGACATGCCCGAGGAGCTGGGTTATTCGCAGCAATACTACTCGAAACGTACCGCCCATATCGTCGAGGTCGAGACCGATCAGGGGATCACCGGATGGGGCGAATGTTTCGGGCCGGGCAATGTGGCGCTTGCCAACAAGGCCGTCGTGGAAAAGGTGATCCAGCCGCTGGTGCTGGGCATGGACGCCATGAACCGCGACGTGATCTGGCACAAGGTCTACAACCTGCTGCGCGATCACGGCCAGAAGGGCATGCCGCTGCAATCGCTCTCGGGCGTCGACATCGCGCTCTGGGACATCGCCGGCAAGGTTACCGGCCAGCCGATCCACAAGCTGATCGGCGGCGCGCATCGCAGCCACGTCGGGTCCTATGGTTACGGCATGATGCTCAAGCGCGAGAGCGTCGAGGACCACGTGGCGCGCTTTGTCGATGAGGCAGCGGCGATCCGCGACATGGGCTTCGCCGCCACCAAAATGAAGATCGGCCTTGGGGCGAAGGATGACGTCAAGCTGGCCGAGGCGGTGCGGCGGGGCGTGGGCGACGACTTCGACTTCATGGCTGACGCCAACCACGCCTACAACACCTCGGATGCCTTCTACGTCGGCCGCGCGCTCGACGAACTGGGCGCATACTGGTTCGAGGAACCGATCGCGCCAGAGGACCTTGACGGCTACCGCGAGCTGCGCGCCGGGCTCAAGGTCAACATCTCCGGCGGCGAGGCCGAGTTCAACCGCTGGGGCTGGCGGGCGCTGCTGGAGAGCCGGGGCCTCGATATCGCCCAGCCAGAGGTCTGCGCCTTGGGCGGGATCACCGAATACCTGCGGGTGCTGGCGCTCTGCCATGCGCATTTCACCCCGGTCTTCAACCACGTCTGGGGCTCGGCCATCGCGGTGGCCACCAACCTTCAGCTGCTGGCCGCCATGCCGCCGATGCCCGGCGGGCTGTTCCCGCGCGAGCCCTGGCTCGAGTTCGACACCACCGAGAACCGCTTCCGCGACAATCTTCTGGCCGAGCCGCTGGACATCCAGGGGCAGGTCAAGCGCAACGACGGGCTGATCGCCATTCCCACTGGACCGGGGCTGGGGGTGGAGCCGGACCGCGAGTTCATCAAGGCCTACGAGATCGAGGGCTGAGCCGGATGATCCGCTACATCGGTGTCGACTGGGGCACTTCGAGCTTTCGTCTCTGGGCGATCGGCAACGAGGGTCAGCTCCTGGGCGAACGCAAGGGCGGGCAGGGCATGTCGACGCTGACCCCGGCAGAGTACGGCCCGGTGCTCGAGGCGCATCTGGCGGCGCTTGGCGTCGGGCCGGAGGTGCCGGTGCTGATTTGCGGCATGGCCGGCGCGCGCACCGGCTGGCACGAGGCGCGTTACCTCGACCTGCCGTTGCCGCTGGGTGACCTTGCCGGGGCGGCGATCCGGGTGCCGGGTGTGGCCCGCGACATCCGCATCCTGCCCGGTGTGGCGCGGCGCGACGCAGAGCGCCCCGACGTGATGCGCGGCGAAGAGACCATGCTTCTGGGCGCGGCGCTGCGCTGTGGTGTCGAGGGCACGATCTGCATGCCGGGGACCCATTCGAAATGGGCGCAGGTCACGCAGGGCGTGCTCACCCGCTTCGAGACGGCGATGACCGGCGAGGCCTTTGCCCTGCTGTCGCGGCAGTCCACCCTGTCGGGTTTTGTCGGTACGGAGTTCGACGAGGGCGCCTTCGCGGCCGGTGTTCGCGCCGCCCTGGCGCAGCCCGAGACGGTATTGCGCCAGCTCTTCCACCTGCGGGCCGGTCCGTTGCTGGAGCTGATCGAGGCGGCCGACGTGGGCGCGCGGCTCTCGGGCCTGCTGATCGGTCAGGAAATCGCCGGGGCGCCGGTTGGCGAGGAGGCGGTCACCCTGATCGCCTCGGGCCTCTTGGCTGACCGCTACACCCGAGCGCTGGAAATCGCCGGCTGCACCGTCCGCCGGCTCGACGCCGATGAGGCGGTGCGTGCCGGGCTGGCTGCGGCGGCGGCGGCCCTCTGGCCGACTTGCATCGAGAGCGTCAGCTGACCGCCCCGCGTCACATGCTTAAGAATACAGGCCGCCGCGCAACACGGCGGCCTGTTCCGTTTTCAGTGCCAGCCGACCCGCGGCGACACCGGGATCATGTCGTCGGGCCGCGAGCGGATCATCTCGGAATGCTCCTTGCGGATGCTGTGGTAACCGGGATCGTCGAAGAGGTTGACCATTTCGTCCGGGTCCTCCTGCAGATCATAGAGCTCGCCTGTGTCGGTGCGCAGGTCGGTCGACATCCGGTAGCGCGCGCTGCGAACCGTCACCAGGTCCATGTCGACGGCCGAGCGCAGGCTGTCCACCTCGTATTCCGACAGCGCGAAATCGCGGCTTTCGCTGCCGTCCCAAAGCCCCCGCCACGACCGGCCATGGCCCTCTGGCGCGGCAAGCCCCGCCATGTCGGCGGCGGTGGCCAGCACGTCGACCGTACCCACGGGATCGTCGATCACCCGGCCCGCCGGTACCTCCGGCCCCTGGATCAGGCAGGGCACCCGCAGCAGACCATCATAGAGCATCGGGCCCTTGAGAAGCAGGCCATGGTCGCCCAGCCATTCGCCGTGATCCGAAATGAAGATCACATAGGTGTTCTCCAGCTCGCCCTTGGCGCGCAGCGCCTCGAGGATGCGACCGACCTGCTGGTCGACGGAAGAGATCATGCCAAAGTAGATCCGGGTGATGTCGCGCAGCGCCGCCTCGGTCAGCTCGCCCTTCTGGCCCCAGTCGATACCACCGGCATTGTGCTCCGATCCCTGCTTGATCGGCTTGGCGCGGTCCTCGACGAAAGCCTTGTGCCACCAGGGCCGGTTGTCGAGGTCGAGCTCCGGGTGCGGCGCGATGGTCACCTCGTCGGGGGCATACATGTCGCACCAGGGTTCCGGCGACAGGAACGGCGGATGCGGGTCGGGGAAGGAGACCCAGGCCATCAGCGGTTTGTCACCCTTGGCCTCGATCATCTCGACCGCGCGGTCGCCGATCCAGGGCGAGGAATGCCACTCGGCGTCGAGCCCCGAGCGCCATGCCTGGAAATGCGCGGTGTCGGGCGACAGTCGCTCCTTGGCCTTGTCCCAGCGCGCCTGTCCCTTACCGTCCTGGTCGAGCCAGTACTCGTAATGCAGCGCTTCCGGCGGCGCGTACCACTGTGTGTGGTGGTGGGGGCGCAGCATCATCTGCACGTTGTCAAAGCCCATGTAGGCGCCCGACCAATCCGGCGCGAAGTCCTTGGCGCTCTTGTAACATTCCGGGCGGCCGGTCGGCTCGAAGGTCTGCTGGCTCGACAGATGCGCCTTGCCGATGAAATGGGTATCATAGCCGGCGCGGCTGAAGGTGCCGCCCAGACCCGCCTCGGCCAGGGTCTCGTCGAGATCGCGCCCATTGTCGCGCACGCCGTGGCTGTAGGGCAGCTTGCCGGTCAGGATCGAGGCGCGCGCCGGCTGGCACATCGGATGGGGGCTGACGCATTTCGAGAAGCGCACGCCATTGGCGCCGATGCTGTCGATATGCGGCGTACGCACGCCACGGCCCTCGGGGCCGATACAGTCGCCGCGCTGCTGATCGGTCGAAATCAGGATGATATTGGGTTTCTGGCGCATTCGGAGCCCCTTTCACTGTTCGGAATCGTGGATGTCGGTCTCCGGTAAACTATGCCGGGCAGATACAGGATGTACAATAAGAAAAGAATAATGTACGATTTTTGAGGGAAGAGAGGAGCATCCTGAAAATGATTCGAAACCTGCCTGTAGTCACCGCTACCGCCATTCTTCTGGCTTCGACCGCCGGGGCACAGACCGTGCTCGACGTCGTGGCCTGGAAAGGCAATGAAGCCGAGCCAGCCGGTCTGCCCGAGCTGATCGAGAAATTCGAAGCCGCGAACCCCGACATCGACGTGGACCTGACCTATGTGGCGCGCAAGGACGTCGACAAGGTGATCCCGCCGCGCCTGCAAGGCGGCAATCCGCCCGACGTCACCATGGTCGACAGCTCGCTGGTCGATCTCTGGGGCGGCGCCGGGTTCCTGAGCGATCTGGGCACCGACAGCGCCTGGTATGACAAGATGGTGCCTGCGGTGCGCGAGGTGATGACCACCGAAGGCGAAATCCGGGTCTTCCCGCTGGAAGTCATCGGCATGGGTAACTTCGTCAACATGGACCTGCTGGCCAAGGCCGGGATCGACAAGGCGCCGGTCACCCTCGACGAACTGAAGGCCGCCTGCCAGGCGCTCTCGGCCGAGGGCATCGCGCCGATGATCTTTGCCGGCGGCTTCCCGGCAATGCTCTTTGTCGGGGCAAATGGCATCGATCCGAACGGCGTGTCCCCGGCGGAGTATGGCTCGGGCGACCGCAGCTTCGTGGACGACGAGAACTTCAACGCCGCGCTCGATGGCGTGCGCGATCTTGTGGCGGCAGAGTGCTTCGATCCCGAGCTTCAGGCCGGCCTCGACCCCTGGGCCACCGCGCCGCAGGAGTTCCGGTCGGGCAATGTCGCGATCCTGCCGCAGGGCGCCTGGAATATCGGCAATTTCTCCGCCGTCGCCGATCTGAACTTCCAGTTCGCGCCGATGCCCTCGCGCTATACCGACAAGGGCCTGGCGCTCGATCTGGTCGGTCCCGGCTGGGCGATCCCACGGGATGCGGAACATGCCGAGGCCGCGCGCAAATGGGTCGACTTCTTCGCCGAAGAAGAGAACCTCAACATCTTCCTCAAGGCCGAAGGCGCCTACAGCCCCTATACCGGCGGTGTCTCGACCATGCCGGACCTGGCAGCACCCTATACCCAGGCGCGCGAGGCGGGCAGCCTGATCCTCTGGCCGTTCTCGACGCTGGAGTTCCCGAAGGCCCTGCAATCGGAATGGGAAGACAGCATTACCGGCTTCCTGCTCAACATCGACAAGCCCAACGAGGACACGCTGCAGCGTTGGGATGATACGGTGGAAGACAACATGTAAACCCGCGCGGCCCGGCGCCTGATGCGCCGGGCCCTGCCATGCAGCCACACTCGACGGGGGAGACCATGCGCGCGAGACTTTCACTTTACTGGTTCACGGTGCCGGCGCTGCTGGTGATCGGGTTGTTCTTCATCCATCCGATCATCCTGACCTGGAACATGAGCCTGACCAATTTCGCAGGCATCGGCGAGGCCAAGGACGTCGGCTGGCGCAACTACGAGCGCATCTTTACCCGTGACCGTTACCTGCAGGAAATCTGGCTGACGCTGTGGTACACGGTGATCGTGGTCTCGGCGCTGACGGTGACGGGGCTGTTCTTTGCCGCGATGCTGCACCGGCTGCCGCTGATCCGCAATTTCAGCCGCGCCGCGCTTTATACCCCCGCGATGATGTCCTTTGTCGTCGTCGGCTATATCTGGCAATTCCTCTATTCGCCGCTCAACGGCGGCATCAACGTGGCCCTGCGCGATATGGGTCTTGGCGCATGGGAGCAGAACTGGCTGGGCGATCCCTCGATCGCGCTTTATTCCGTGGCCTTCACCCAGATCTGGATGTTCACCGGGTTCACCTGCGCCATCTTCCTTGCCGGGTTCGCCGGCATCCCCGAGGAAATCGGCGAGGCCGGGCGGCTGGAAGGCGCCACCTCCTGGCAGCGCTTCCGCTATCTCGAACTGCCGCTCCTGGGCCCGTCGATCACCGTTTCGGTCATGCTGACCACCATCGGCACGCTCAAGACCTTCGAGCTGCCCTTCATCCTGACCAAGGGCGGGCCCGACGGCGCCACGCGCCTGCTGTCCATCGACATCATCGACAACCTGTTTGGCCAGTACAAGTTCGGCTTTGCCAGCGCGCTGTCGATCGTGATGCTGGTGATCGTGCTGGGGGTTGCCTTTATCCAGAACAAGGTCCTTCGCGACCGGGAGTCCACATGATGAGCCTCTCCGACACCGCCACGCCCCGCACCGCCGCCAGCCCCGACTGGGACCTGATCCGCCGCCGCGGCAAGTCGATCCTGGTGCATGGCATCGTGCTGGCGCTGGTCGCCATCATGCTGCTGCCGCTGGTCTACATGGTGATGATGTCCTTCAAGACCCCGACCGAGATCGCGCAGGATCCGCTGGGCCTGCCCGACAGTCTCTACTGGGGCAACTACATGGCGGCGCTGTCGTCGATGGGCTATGTCCGCTCGGTGCTGAACTCGATGGGCATTACCATCTCGGTGATCGTCGTGGTGGTCTTTGCAGGCGCCATGGCGGCCTATCCGCTGGCGCGGCTGCAGAACCGGGTGAGCCGGGTGATCGTCATGGTCATGGCGCTGGGGCTGGCGACGCCGAACTTCGTCACCATCACTCCGATCTACGTGATCTTCCGCGATCTCGGCCTGCTCGACAGCTACCTTGGCATTGTCCTGGCCTTTGCGGCGCTGAAACTGCCGCTGGCGGTGTTCTTCTACACCAGCTTCATCGCGGCGATCCCGATCGAGCTGGAAGAGGCCGCGCGGCTGGACAATTGCAACAACTGGCAGATCTTCTGGCACGTGATCCGGCCGCTGCTGGCACCGGTGACCGCCACGCTGTCACTGTTTGTCATGATCATGGTGTGGAACGACTTCATCTATCCGCTGCTGCTTCTGACCGACAAGGACAAGCTGACGGTAATGATCGCGGTCTACAAGTTCGTCGGCAACACCGGCATAGACCCGACCAAGCTGTTCCCGGCCGCCGTTCTGGGATCGTTGCCGCTGCTCCTGATGTTCGCGGTCTTCCAACGCAAGATCATGGCCGGGGCCACGGCGGGGGCGGTGAAATGAAGCTGGACGGCAAGCATATCATCGTCACCGGCGCAGGCGCAGGCATCGGGCTGGGCATTGCCCGGGCCTGCCGCGCCGCCGGGGCCGAGGTGACCGGCTTTGACTGGAAGACCGACGGCGCGGACAAGCTCGAAGAGATCGGCGCGCGGCTCAAGCAGGTCGATGTCACCGACCTTGACGGTTTCGAGGCGGCGATTGCCGCGGCGCATCAGCGTGCAGGTCGGCTCGACGGCATGGTCAACAATGCCGGCGTCACCATCAAGGTGCCGTTCCTCGAGATGACCCGCGATCAGATGGAGACGCTCTGGACCGTCAACCAACGCTCGGTGCTGGTAGGCTGCCAGGCGGCGGGGCGGATCATGAAAGAGGCCGGGCAGGGCGCCATCGTCAATCTGTCCTCGGTCCACGCCCGGGCCACCAACCCCGGTCACGAGGCCTATGCCGCGACCAAGGCCGCCATTGCCGCGATGACCCGCGCGATGGCCTGGTCGCTGGGGCGTTACGGCGTTCGCGTCAACGCAATCTGCCCGGCGCTGGTGCGCACCGAGATCGTCGACACCGCAATGCAGGACCCGGCCATCGCGGCGCGGGTGCAGGCCTACAACCCCGAGGGCACGGTCACCACGGTCGACGAGATCGGCGCGCTGGCGGTGTTCCTGCTGTCTGATGCCGGGTCTGCGATGAACGGATCCGAGGTGATGGCCGACCGGGGGATGTCGGCGCTCCTGGATGTTTTTGATATGAGGAGGACGTGAGATGGCCGAACTGGCGCTCAACAATGCGATCAAGCGCTACGGCGCGACACAGGTCATCCATGGCGTGGATTTGCAGGTCGACGACGGCGATTTCTGCGTCTTCGTGGGACCGTCCGGCTGCGGCAAGTCCACGCTTCTGCGGATGATTGCCGGGCTGGAGGAAACGTCGGACGGGCGGATGACCATCGGCGGCCGCGACGTGACCCATGCCGACCCGGCCAAGCGCGGCGTTGCCATGGTGTTCCAGACCTACGCGCTCTATCCGCATATGACCGTGCGCGAGAACATGAGCTTCGGCCTCAAGATCGGCGGCACCGACAAGGCCGAGATCACCCGCAAGGTCGATGCCGCGGCGCAGATCCTCAAGCTGCAGGATTACATGGACCGCAAGCCCAAGGCGCTCTCTGGCGGTCAGCGCCAGCGCGTCGCCATCGGCCGTGCCATCGTGCGCCAGCCGGATGTCTTCCTGTTCGACGAGCCGCTGTCGAACCTCGACGCCGAGCTGCGCGTCGAGATGCGGGTCGAGATTGCCAAGCTGCACAAGCAGTTGGGCGCCACCATGGTCTACGTTACCCATGACCAGGTGGAAGCCATGACCATGGCCGACAAGATCGTGGTTCTGCGCGATGGCCGGATCGAGCAGGCCGGCGCACCGGTGACGCTCTACGAGGACCCCGACAACCTCTTTGTCGCCGGTTTCATCGGCTCGCCGCGGATGAACTTCTTTTCCGGCACGGTGACCCGGGTCGAGGCCGGGGGCGCGGTGGTGACCCTGCCGCGGCTGGGCAATGTCGAGGTGCCGGTGGCGCTGGCGGATGCGCCGGTGATGGGGACCGCGGTGAAACTCGGCCTTCGGCCCGAGCATTTCGAGCCCGAAGGCAGCATTCGCGCCGAGCTGACCATCGACGTGATCGAGAACCTCGGCGGCGTGTCCTACGCCTATTCCTCAAGCGAAGAGGACGACCACCCGGTGATCGTCGAGATGCGCGGAAAGTCGCGGCCCAGCGAGGGCGGCCGCTTGGCGGTGGGCTTTGATCCCGCTTCGGCGCTGCTGTTCGACGCTGCGAGCGGCCAGCGTATCCGCTGAAGTAAAGGCCCCCGACGTTGCAAGCGCCGGGGGCCGTTTAAGCTACAGCTCGGCGGCGTAGGGCGGCAGGCCCGGCACCTCCATCTCGACGGCAAAAAGGCCGCCGGCCAGCGGGTTGGCGGCCTTTTCCGCTTCGGTCATGCTGAAGGTGCCGGTGGTGATGTAGAGCGTTTTGAGGTCCGCGCCGCCGAAGCAGCAATTGGTGACGATCTCGCAGGGCAGGTCGATCTGCGCCACGACTTCGCCCTCCGGCGACATCCCCAGCACCCGGCCGCGATCGCAGATCGCCACCCAGAGCGTGCCTTCGGCATCGACCGTCAGACCGTCCGGCTTGCCGGTGCTCTCGTCAAAGTGGCGCAGCGCGCGCCAGGTGCCGTGTTCGCGCAGATGCAGCACGCCCGGTACGCTGTCGATGAAGTAGAGCCGGCTGCCGTCTGGGCTCCAGGCGAGGCCATTGGAGATCGTGGTGCCGCGCATCATCACCTGCGGCCCCTCGCGGTCATAGCGATAGAGCGCGCCGGTCGGGCCCTTGGCGCCCTCGGACATGGTGCCGACCCAGAGCGCGCCGTCCGGTGCTGCGATCATGTCGTTGAGCCGGTTGCCGGCGATCTCGGGCTCGGGGTCATGCAGGACCTTGATCTCGCCGGTCTCCGGCGTCACGATGCCAAGACCCCGCGCCGTGGCGATCAACAGCTGGCCGTCGCGGTCCAGCGCCAGAGCGCTGATCAGACAGGGCAGGGCGGTGCGGCTGGCCGCGCCCGTCACCGGGTCATGGCCATGCAGCGCCTCGCCGGAGATATCGACCCACCACAGCCGCCCGCGACCAGGATCCCACAACAGCCCTTCACCACAGCCGGCTTTGGCGGCATCAACGCAACGGGGCGAATCCATATCGATCTCCTCTGGAAATAATGTATGATATGATGTACATCATGGATGAATTGGCGAAAAGTCTTGACGACTGCAACGCATGGGTGAATTTGTAACTATGAGCACACATGGCCCCATCTCCCTTGCCGCCGACAAGGAGCCTGCCGACTCCTCGTCTTCGTCGATCTATGACGCGATCCGCCACGACATCCTGTCCGGCGCGCTCGAGGCCAATGCCCGGCTGAAGATTTCCGAGCTGGCGAAACGTCACAAGACCTCGACCAATCCGGTGCGCGAGGCGCTGCAGCAGCTGCGCGGCGAGGGGCTGGTGCTGTTCACCCCGAACCAGGGCGCGCGGGTCCGCCCGATCGACACCGAGTTCGTGCGCGACGTGGCCGAGGTGGGCTATCAGCTCGAGCCGTATCTGCTGAAGCTCTTTGTCGAGACTGCCAGCGCCGAGGACATCGCCGAGCTGGAGCGCATCCAGGACGAGATCGAAGCGCTGAACTTCGAGGACAAGGCGCGCCACACCGACCTCAACCACGCCTTCCACGAGACGATGTACGAGCGGCATTACAACCGGGTGGCCTTTGGCGTCTGGAAGCAGCACCGCGAGATCCTCGGCTCGATCAGCAGCCGCATCCCGATTGCCATCGGCCGGCAAGAGGCGATCCTGCGCGAACACCGCGCGCTGATCGACGCGATCAAGGCGCAGGACGTGGGCCGGGCGATCAAGGTGCTGAACCAGCATATCGGTGACGCCGGCCGCCATGTGGTCGACCAGCTGCGGATCGAGCTGACCCGGTCCTCGCGACAGCGCAAGAACTGATCCGACGGAATGACCTTGGACCCTGCGCGCGGCGCGGGGGCTCTTGGCGTGCCCTGAGGGCGGAACTTTCCGGCAGATGGAATGACGGGGGGCGATGGCTTCCGGCGGTTCGGCTCTGTTCTCGGTGCGGGGCGCTGTGCGCCGGCGATTTTTGTGACTCATAGATACTTCGATTGAAATCAGCTGGTTAGCTGGGCGCTCCCGCTGGGAAGCTTCATAAATCAAACATTACTCCAATAAAATAATGTACGATCCGGTAATTTCATGTACCGTAAATGAAAGACGATTCTATTTGGAGGTGCCGACGTGCCCGCAAACCCATCCAGCGCAATGGCCAGCCCGGCAGATGTCCAGCCGCTGCGGCGCGTGTCGCCCGACGTGGCGATTGCAGCGATCGAGGCCATCCCGGCGCGGGTCGGTGGCCGCAACCAGCTGCTCGTCAGGGTCGAGACCGGCGACGGGCTGGTCGGCTGGGGTGAATCCGGCCTGTCCTCGCGGGAAGCCGCAGTCACCGCGGTGATCAACGATTTCGCCGGCTTCCTGGTCGGCCGGGACTCGCGCCAGATCGGCCGGATCTGGCAACAGGCCTATCGCAGCCAGTATTTCGAAGGCGGGCGGGTGCTGACCGCCGCGATCTCGGCCATCGACATCGCGCTCTACGACCTGTTGGGCAAACGCCTCGGCGTGCCGGTCCACCAGCTTCTGGGCGGAAAGCAGCGTGACGTGGTGCCAACCTTCGCCAGTTTCCTGTCGTCCTCGATCGAGCAGTCGCTGGCCGACACGCAGACCCTTGTCGATGCCGGCTGGGACTGCGTGCGGATCTATCCCGACGGCTTCGACGGCAACTCGGTCTTCGACCCGCGCGCCTCTCTGGGCCGCACGGTCGAGACGTTGGTTGCCCTGCGCGAGGCCTTTGGCCGCGACCTCTGCCTCGGCATCGACCTGCATCACCGCTATTCCCCGGCCGAGATCGCCAGCTTCTGTAACATGCTGCCGCCGGGCACGCTGGATTTCCTCGAGGAGCCGATCCGCTCGGAAAGCCCCGAGGCCTATGCCATGCTCCGCCAGATGACCAACATCCCCTTTGCCGTGGGCGAGGAGTTTGCCTCGAAATGGCAGGCCGCGCCCTTCATCGAACAGGGGCTCACCCAGTACATGCGGCTCGATATCTGCAACATCGGCGGCTTTACCGAGGCGATGAAGATCGCCGGCTGGAGCGAGCGTCATTATGTTGACCTGATGCCGCACAACCCGCTGGGGCCGATCTGCACCGCCGCCAGCGTGCACATGTCGGCGGCGGTGCCGAATTTCTCGTGGCTGGAGACCCGGCAATCGCCGGTCGAGAGCCTCGGTTTCCACGACAAGGCGCTTTTCCCGGTCCAGGTCGAGCTCGAAGGGCCGGTCTACCGCGTGCCCGACGCGCCGGGGCTGGGCGTGGAAGTGAACGAACAGGCGATCCGGGCCAGCCAGCCCGAGCATGTGGAATGCCCGCATCTGACCAAGCCTGACGGATCCGTCACCAACTGGTGACAGAACGAACCCAGAGGAGGAGACCATGGGTCACATGAGACAGACACGACAGACACTGATGGGAGGCGCCGCGGCGCTGGGGCTGATGGCCCTGTCAGCCACCGCCACACTCGCCAACGGCTATGACCAGGCGCCGATGTTCGACCCGCTGGTCGCCGACGGCACCCTGCCACCGCTGGAGGCACGTCTGCCGGCCAACCCGTTGGTCTTCGAGACGGTGTCCGAGATCGGCGAATATGGCGGCACCCTGCGTCGTGCCATCCTCGGCGGCGGTGACCAGCACAATATCGTGCGGGTGATCGGTCACGAGAACCTGGTGCGCTGGAGCGTCGACTGGACCGAGATCAAGCCCAACATCGCCGAGAGCTGGGAGGTCTCGGACGATGCCACCACCTTTACCTTCAAGCTGCGCGAGGGCATGAAATGGTCTGACGGCGCGCCGTTTACCGCCGATGACATCATGTTCTGGTACGAGGTCTTTTCCGACCCGCGCCTGACGCCGTCGAAACACCCGATCTACGTCGGCCCCGAAGGTCCGGTCACCGTCACCAAGCTTGACGAGACCACCGTCGAGTTCAAGTTCGCCTCGCCCAACGGGCTGTTCATCCCGAACATGGCCTATGGGTTCGGCTACTACCCGGTGAACTATCCCAAGCATTACCTCACGCAGTTCCACGCCGACTACAACCCCGACGGCATCGAGGCGCTGGTCGCGGCGGAACCGGCGGCCACCGACTGGATCTCGCTCTTCACGCTGAAGGCCGGGCACATGCATACGCCGGCCTTCTGGCAGAACCCGGACCGGCCGACGCTGCACCCCTGGAAGCTGAAGAACGCCTATGGCGCCGCCGACCGGCTGGTGGCCGAGCGCAACCCCTACTTCTGGAAGGTCGATGCCGAGGGCAACCAGCTGCCCTATTTCGACGCCATCACCTGGGACCAGGTCGAAGACCCCGAGACCATCCTGCTCAAGGCGTTCAACGGCGAGATCGACTACATGAACCGCCACCTGGGACGGCCCGCAAACCGGGCGATCCTGACCGACAACGCCGAGCGCGGCAAATACCGCTTCTTCGACACCAATGACCTGCCGTCGAACGGCGCGATCCTGATGCTGAACCTCAACAACCCCGATCCGGTCAAGAACGAGGTGGTCAACAACAAGGACTTCCGCATCGGTCTGAGCCATGCGGTCAACCGGCAGGAGATCATCGACCTGATCTACCTCGGCTCGGGCCGCGCCGCGCAGACCGCGCCGCAGCCGGTCTCGCCGCTCTATGACGAGGAAATGGCGACGCAGTTCACCGAATTCGATCCCGACCTCGCGAACGAATACCTCGACAAGGTGCTGCCGGAAAAGGACGACGAGGGCTTCCGCCTCGGCCCCGATGGCAAGCGCTTCTCGCTGGTCTTCATGGTGGCCGATGTCTTTGGCGCGCAGTTCCCCGACGTGATGGAGCTGGTGGCGATCTATGCCGCCGACGTGGGGCTGGATTTCCAGATCCGCATGAGCGACCGGGCGCGGCTGCAGGAGCTGGCTTCCTCGGCGCAGCATGACGCCTATATCTGGAACTGCGCCGGCGGCCAGTCCGACGCCTATACCTCGCCCGAATGCTATCTGCCCTTCGGCACTGCGGTCTACTGGGCGCCTGAATGGGCCAAGTGGGGCGTCGATCCTGCCACCGGCATCGAGCCGCCGGAAAGCATCAAGGCGCTCTTCACCCAGTACGACATGGTCAAGGCGGCCCCCACTTCCGAGACGCGCAAGTCCGAGATGGAGAAGCTGCTCGACCTGTCCAAGGAGGCCTTCCTGACCGTGGGCCTGGTGCAGAGCGATCCGGCCTTCGGCGTGGCGCGCAACAACGTGAAGAACGTGCCCGATCCGCTGCCGATCTCGGGGCAGCTCTGGTACCCGTCGCCCTACGTCAGCCAGATGTTCTACGAAGGCGGCAAATCCCTGCCATAGGGGTGCCGCACGGCCGGCCTGAAGCCTCCTCCCGCTTCGGGCCGGCCCCCGTGGGATCGCCGCAGGGCGATCCCCCCAATCTTCGACAGAAAGTTATGCAATGCTCGGCTTTGTCTACAGACGGCTGCTCTACATGATTCCGACCGTCGTGTTGGTGTCGGTCGTCACCTTCCTCATCATCCAGCTGCCCCCCGGTGACTACCTCGACACCCTGGCGGCGGAACTTTCCGACAGTGGCGGTCTCGACGCCGGCACCATGGAGGCGCTCCGCGAACGCTATGGTCTCGGCCAGCCCTTCTTCGTGCAATACTGGAAATGGATTTCCGGCATCGTCTTTCACGGCGACTTCGGCCTCTCGTTCGAAAAGAACCTGCCGGTGGGCGATCTGATCTGGGACCGGCTTGGCTGGACCTTTGCGATCTCGCTGCTGACGCTCCTGTTCATCTGGGCGGTGGCTCTGCCGATCGGCATCTACTCGGCGGTGCGCAAGTATTCCTTCGGCGACTACGCCGCGACGTTCTTCGGCTTCATCGGCCTTGCCGTGCCGAACTTCCTGCTGGCGCTGGTAATGATGTACGTGGCCTTCAAGTACTTCGGCCAGTCGGTCGGCGGGCTTGTCAGCCCCGAGTACCTCGACCAGCCCTGGAGCTGGGAGAAGCTGGTCGACCTGCTGCAACACATCTGGATGCCGATCTTCGTGGTGGGCACCTCGGGCGCCGCCGCGCTGATCCGCATCATGCGCGCCAACCTGCTGGACGAGCTTTACCGGCCCTACGTCGTCACCGCCCGCGCCAAGGGCATGTCCGAATTCCAGCTGCTGCTGCGTTACCCGGTGCGTGTTGCGCTCAACCCCTTCATCTCCACCATCGGGTGGATCCTGCCGACGTTGGTCTCGGGAGAGATCATCGTGGCGGTCGTGATGAACCTGCCAACCACAGGCCCGATGCTGCTGCGCGCGCTTCTGGTGCAGGACATGTACCTGGCGGGCTCGCTCATCCTGATCGTCAGCCTGCTGACCGTGCTGGGCACCCTGATATCCGACCTGCTGCTGGCCTGGATCGACCCGAGGATCAGATACCAATGACCGATCAGACAACCGACCTGTCCGCCGTGGCGCCGCCTGCCGCAGAGCCTGACACCATGCCCGTGCTGCTGGGCCCTTGGGCGCTGATGTGGCGCAAGTTCCGCCGTCACCGGGTGGCTTACCTGAGCCTCTGGGTGGTGGGCTTCATCTATGCCATGGCGCTCTTTGGCGAGTTCCTCGCCACCACCGACATCCAGGAAACCAACCGCCGGGCGCCCTTTGCGCCGCCGATGAGCGTGCATCTCTTCAACGAGACCGAGGACGGCAGCCGGCAGGTCCTGCTGCATGCCAAGGGGCTGAAGCTGACGCTCGACCCGGTCGACCGCCGCCGCACCTTTGTCGAGGACCCGGAAAAGGTCATTCCGCTGGGCTTCTTCGTCAAGGGCTTCGACTATCACCTGCTGGGGCTGATCCCGACCAACCGGCATTTCTTTGGCCCGGTGAACCCGAAGGACCGGGTGTATTTCTGGGGGGCCGACCGGCTCGGCCGCGATATCTTCAGCCGGATCGTCATGGGCACGCGGATTTCCATGTCCATCGGCCTGGTCGGCGTGGCGCTGTCGCTGGTGATCGGCGTCTCGCTGGGTGGGCTCTCGGGCTACTACGGCGGCTGGGTGGACAATGCGATCCAGCGGCTGATCGAGTTCCTGCGCTCGATCCCGACCATCCCGCTGTGGATGGGGCTGGCCGCCGCCATCCCGCTCGACTGGCCGCCGCTGCGGACCTACTTCGTGGTGACCATGATCGTCTCGATGATCGGCTGGACCAGTCTCGCCCGCGAAGTGCGCGGCAAGTTCCTGTCGCTGCGGGGTGAGGATTTCATCACCGCGGCCCGGCTCGACGGTCTGTCGGACTGGCAGGTGATCCGCCTGCACATGGTACCGAGCTTTGCCAGCCATATCATCGCCTCGCTGACATTGGCCGTGCCGCTGATGATCCTCGCCGAGACCTCTCTGTCGTTCCTCGGCATCGGCCTTCAGCCGCCGATCGTGTCCTGGGGCACGCTGCTGAAGGAAGCTCAGAACATTCGCACAATCATTCAGGCCCCCTGGCTGCTGATTGCCCCGGGATCGGTGATCGTCGTGGCGGTGCTGGCCCTCAACTTCCTGGGAGACGGACTTCGTGATGCCGCAGACCCCCATGCCCACTGACCCGCTGATCCAGATCCGCGACCTGCAGACCCACTTCTTCACCGATGACGGTGTGGTCAAGGCGGTCGACGGCGTCGATCTCGACATCCATGCCAACCGCACGCTCTGCATCCTTGGAGAGTCGGGCTGCGGCAAGTCGATCATGGCGCGCTCGATCCTGCGCATCGTCGATGCGCCGGGGCGGATCGTCGAGGGCTCGATCCTCTATCGCAATGCCCATGGCGGGAGCGTCGATCTCGCCACGGCGCGGCCCGGTTCGCGTCAGCTGCGCGAGATCCGCGGCCAGGACATCGCGATGATCTTTCAGGAGCCGATGTCCTCGCTCGGTCCGATCCAAAAGATCGGCCGGCAGATCACCGAGACGATCATGCTGCACCGCAAGGTGACCAAGGCCGAGGCGCGCGAGATCGCCATCGACCTGCTTGACCGGGTCGGCATCCCACGCCCGGCCGAACGCTTCGAGGCGTATCCTTTCGAATTGTCGGGTGGGATGCGGCAACGGGCGATGATCGCCATGGCGCTGTCGTGTCAGCCCCGGCTGCTGATCGCCGACGAGCCGACCACGGCGCTCGACGTGACCACACAGGCGCAGATCCTCGACCTGATCGCCGAGCTCAAGGAAGAGCTGCAGATGGGCGTCATGCTGATCACCCATGATCTGGGCGTGGTGGCCGAAGTCGCCGAGGAGGTGGCGGTGATGTACATGGGCAAGGTGGTCGAACGCGGCGATGTCTTCTCGATCTTCGAAGCGCCGCAGCACCCCTATACCCGCGCGCTTCTGGCTTCGGTGCCACGGATGGGGCAGGGGCGGCGCGACCGTCTGCCGGCAATCCGGGGCATGGTGCCGCATCCGCTGGCGCGGCCTGCCGGCTGTGCCTTCCGCGCCCGCTGCGACCACGCCATGCCGGGGATCTGCGACGCAAGACAACCCGCGCTCAAACCCGTCGGCCGCACCGAGGCCGCCTGTTTCCTGCATCACAAGGAGGCTCTTCATGACTGACGTTCTGATGCAGGTCCGCGACCTCGACATGCATTTCCCCGGCGCCTCCAAGGGCCGCAAGGCGGCCAACCCTGTGCGCGCCGTCGACAAAGTCTCCTTCGACGTGCACCGGGGCGAAAGCTTCGGCATCGTTGGCGAAAGCGGCTCTGGCAAGACCACCCTGGGCCGCTGCCTGATGCAGATCCTGTCGCCCACCGGCGGCTCGGTGCGCTTCAACCCGCGCGGCAAGCCCGGGGTCGAGATGACCGAGGCCGATGCGGCGGCGCTGCGGGCGATCTGGCGCGACATCCGCATGGTGTTCCAGGACCCGCAATCCTCGCTCAACCCGCGGCTGCGGGTGATCGACCTGATCGGCCAGAGCCTGCGCCAGTCAGAGGGTCTCAAGGGGCAGGCGCTGGCGGACCGGGTGTCTGAACTGCTGCTGCAGGTGGGCCTGCGCCCGGAATTCCTGCAGCGCTATCCCAACGCCTTTTCCGGCGGCCAGCGCCAGCGGCTGGGCATCGCGCGGGCGCTCGCCACACGGCCCGAACTGGTCATCGCCGACGAGGCGGTCTCGGCGCTCGACGTCTCGATCCAGGCGCAGACTCTGAACCTGCTGATGGACCTGCAGGAACAGTTCGATCTGACCTATGTCTTCATCGCGCATGACCTGGCTGTGGTCGAACATTTCTGCGACCGGATCGCGGTGATGTACCGGGGACGGATCGTCGAACTGGCGCGCACCGAAGAGCTGTTCCGCGCGCCACGTCATCCCTATACCCGCGCGCTGCTGGCCTCGGTGCCGGTGCCAGACCCGCGGGTGCGGCGCAAGACGGAGACGGTGGAGCGGGTGGTCGAGGGCGACGGACAGACCGCAGGCTGCAACTTCGCGCCGCGCTGCCCGCATGCCACCGATCTCTGCCGCTCGACCCCGCCCGGGCTGCGGCAAATCGCGGGTGCAGACGTCTACTGTCATTTTGCAGGCACAGAGTAACAGTGATACGCGCGGAAGCCTTGGAGACAGTCCAATGACGACGAACCTGTGAGCGATACTTGAACCGCGACTCCTATTGGCGTTGAGGGTAGGGGCGTCGACCCATTTCCTCCATCATCTTCTCCCGGAAGACCTCGGCGGGGGTCTTCCATCCGAGGCATTTTCTGGGTGTTGCGTTGAGGCGGTCACAGATCATCTTCAAGTCATGATCAGTGAGTGCCGTGATGTCGCGCTTACGCGGTAGCCATCTTCGGACCCGTCGGTTGGTGTTCTCGACGGTCCCTTTTTGCCACGGCGATGAGGGATCGCAAAACCACGTCTGCGTTCCAAGCTCGGCCTGGAGATGCGGCCAGCTGACGAACTCGGTGCCACGGTCGAATGTGATGGACTTGCGCGCGAGGTGGGGCAGGTCGCGCACTGCCTTCATGATATTGCCCATGACCGGCTTGGTGCGCTTGTTCGGGTTCTTCAGCAGCACCGTGAAGCGGCTGACGCGCTCGACCAGCGAGGTCACGT